>JAYUPT010000161.1:0-29216 GCA_043759965.1 Aestuariivirga sp.
GATTTGGAAGATTTCGACGTAATTGATGAGACATCAGGTGCTGAAGAAAACCTTGGCCGTTCACAAGAAGATAACCATGTGGCCAAAGCCTTGGCTCAAATTCCGGCTGAACAGAGGGAATTACTGATCCTATCATTCGTAGAGGACGTACCACAAAGTGAAATAGCTCAAAGACTTAAAATTCCTTTGGGCACGGTTAAATCTCGAATGCGGTTGGGTTACCAACGTATGCGTAAATTATTGGAGACTGTGACGTGACAATCGCTCATCACTTAGATGATGCTACTCTAATTGGCTTTGCCGCTGGCACGCTGGCCGAAGCCCATGCCATTGTCATAAGTGCCCACTTGGCCATGTGCCCACAGTGCCGTGCAAGCCTGCACAAAGCTGAAGCCATTGGTGGCGGCGTGTTGGCCGAACAAGCCCCCACGGAGGTGTCACAAACTTTGCGCGAGGCCACATTAGCAAGCCTCGATGGTCTGCCTGTTGCCGCCCCAAAGAAAGCCCGCGCTGTATTAAACTCTGGCGAGTTGCCAGATGTGTTGGTCAGGGCTTTGGGTGTTACATCACTGGACCAGATTAAGTGGCACCGCAAATTGCCGGGCGTGGCCATTTATGATGTGCCTTTGCCCAAAGGCTCTAAAGCCAAATTAAAATTACTCGCCTTGGAAAAAGGCCGCGCCATGCCAGACCATGCCCACGGTGGCGAGGAATTAACTTTGGTTTTGAAGGGTTCTTACTCTGATAAATTTGGAAAATTTGCCGCTGGCGATCTGGCAGATTTGGCTGAAGATGTTGAACATCAACCTATTGTTGATTCCGATGAAACTTGCATCTGCTTGATTTCATTTGATGTTCCGGCAAGATTTAAATCAATCTGGGCAAGGTTGGCCCAACCTTTTTCAGGTTTGTGAACAATTTGAAATAATGAACGCCAGATAAACACCTCCCTCAGGCTTGGTTCAGAGCGGTTCTCCTAGAAAGGCACTATCAAATGCTTTTTGCGAGGGAACAAAAAGCACCATCAAATGCTTTTAGAGAGGGAACAAAATTATGAACCGCTTTTTTAAATCCGCCGCCGCCGTAACCATCATTATCGCAGGCCTCATTTCATCTTCTGCTATTGCCGCTGAAAAGGTGCCATTCGCCGGCATCGTTATCGTGCCAGCCTCAGCCCCGCCAACTGCCCAAGTTGAATTGGAGCAACAAACTTTCAAGCGCGGCAAAACGGTTATTTATGTAACCAACAAGAAGCCAGGCTCAATCATCGTCAACACCAAAACCAATCAATTGTTTTATGTGTTAGGCATGGACCGCGCTGTGATGTATCGCGTGGCCACTGCCAAGAAAGGTTTTGAGTGGAAGGGCGTTAACAAAGTTTCAGCCAAAACCCAGTGGCCAGATTGGCGTCCCCCAACTGAAATGTTGGCCCGCCGCCCAGACTTGCCAACCTTCATGGCAGGTGGCCCAAATAATCCCCTCGGTGCCCGCGCCCTTTATTTAGGTTCAACTATATACCGCATCCACGGCACCAATGAACCAAAGTCTATCGGCAAAGCCGCTTCATCAGGCTGCATCCGCATGTTCAATGAAGATGTGAGCGAGCTCTATAGCTTCGTAAAGCGCGGTGCTGAAGTAACCGTAATGTAAATCCTAAATAGGCGACAGTGAGCGAAAGGCTTCGACAATTGCGTCGAAGCCTTTTTTTGCTGGCGCTGAAACATTGCGGGCCCGCATATAGGAATGCGCCAACTCAGGTTCTTCGCGCAATGTGCAAGGCACACCAGCGGCCTTCAATTTTGCAGCGAAAATCATGCCATCATCATAAAGCGGATCATGGGCTGCAACTGTGATAAATGTTCGCGGCAAGCCAGAAACATCGAGAGCCAAATTTGGCACCGCTTTTTCATCGCGCCAATTGGCTGAACCCCTCGGCCCCAGAAAACTTTCCAAATAAAATATCATCTCATCGCGGGTGAGGCAGGGCGCATTCGCATTGCGAAGATAAGACGCTGTTTCAGTGTCGGCTCCCAACACCGGATAGATCAAAACCAAACCTTTGAGCTGCGGCAGATGCTGCTCTTTCAAAGTAAACGCCAACGCCACCGAAATTTGCCCACCTGCGCTGTCGCCCGCCGCGATAATGTGGTCATAGCCTTGTGCCCACATCCAACGCCAAACTTTGAGTGAGTCTTCCAACTGCGCCGGATGCTTGTGTTCAGGTGCCAAGCGATAATCCACCAGCGCCACGGCACAGCCCGCACCTGCGGCCATTTCCGCACACATATCATCATGCGTCTCAGGACCACCCAAAACCCAGCCACCGCCATGGAAATAGAGCACAGCAGTTTTAGGCATGGCACTATCAGGCACATACAATCGAAACTTAACGCCCTCAGTTTCTAAATCTGAAACCACGATGCCCGCAGGACGAGGTGCTCGAAACTGCGCGCAAACTTTTTTCCAAGCCGCTCGCTGACGGTCGAGCGGCCACTCATTAAACTCTGGCGGTGTCTGAGCGCTGAGTTCTTTGGTGAACGCGAGCATGCCCAAATCGAGCTCAGCCATAGTTTACCCCGTGCGGCGCATCCGGCTTTGGGGCGGCTGATAAGCCATGCGTGCGTGATATTCGCAGTAAGGCGAACCATCTCTGGGCCCGTGGCCGCAGAAGCAGAAATCTTCTTTGTTTGGGTCACCGATGGGCCATTTGCAGGTTTTGTCTGTCAGGTGCAAAATTGTAATGCGGCCATCCTTGGCGCTGTCCACCAAGCGCAACGGCTTTGGTTCTGGCAGGGGCATGGGGCGAGGGGCCACATGCGCATAAGGCTTCAATGCATTGGCACCCGCTGTTGGCAATGAAGGCGAACGGCCTGGCGCTGAAGGCTCGCGTGGAGATTTGCGTGCGGTGCGTGGCGCTGTGTTGCGTGGCTGCGTGGCACGGCCAGAAAGATTAAGCCTGTGCACTTTGCCAATCACTGCATTGCGGGTGACTCCCAAAGCCAGACGGCCGGCAATTTGGCTGGCGCTCAAACCATCAGCCCAGAGTTTTTTCAAAAGCTCAACGCGTTCTTCGGTCCATGGGGCCTTTTCGGTGGTTGCTGCTAAATCGCTCATCTTTGAATCCTCTTTGCCTCACAGGTTGCGTGACGCAACCCGCGTCAAAACTCTGACGCATACTTGAATTTATTCGCTACAGTTCGTAGCTCGTTAACTATTGACTACTATGGGCAGTGCCGAACTTTCAAGAATCGCTGAAAAGTTATGCCCATATTTTACGCCGTCAACGCCCCACACTTATGGTTAACAAAGACTTAACAGCGCTTTTATTAAGCGAACCATGCGGTGTTTTGACTCAGCTGTGGAGAAGCCCACGTTGACGTTGCTTCACATCTTGACTATATCGCATTTTTAACAGCAGCGCCGATCACCATCGGCGCTTTTTAGTTTTGGAGATGCCAAAATGATTGCACCTGTGCTGCCCACTTACAATCGCGCTGCGGTTTCGTTTGAGCGTGGTGTTGGCGCGCGCGTTTATACAGCTGATGGTGTGGAGTATTTGGATTTTGGCGCAGGCGTGGCCGTGAACTCTTGCGGCCATGCCCACCCACATTTGGTTCAAGCGCTGACTGATCAAGCGCAAAAAATCTGGCACACCTCAAATATCTACGCCATGCCCGGCCAAGAGAAACTGGCAGCGCGTCTGATTGAAAATTCTTTTGCCGACACTGTGTTCTTTTGCAATTCAGGGGCAGAGGCCATTGAGCTTTCCATTAAGATGGCGCGCAAATATCATTATGTGAAAGGCCATCCCGAACGCTTTCACATCATCACCTTTGAAGGCGCATTCCATGGCCGCACTATTGCAACCCTTGCCGCAGGTGGCCAAGAAAAATATCTCGAAGGCTTTGGCCCCAAAGCCCCGGGTTTTGATCAAGTGCCTTTCGGTGATCGTGGTGCCTTAGAAGCCGCCATTGGCCCGCAAACGGCTGGAATTTTGATCGAGCCTGTGCAAGGCGAAGGCGGCATCAGGCCTGTACCGCATCAAGAGTTGCGTTACTTGCGTGAACTTTGCGATACACATGGCATTCTTTTATTGTTTGATGAAATTCAATGCGGGCTTGGCCGCACTGGAAAATTATTCGCGCATGAATGGGCTGGTATCACGCCAGATATTATGGCCGTGGCTAAAGGCATTGGCGGTGGCTTTCCGCTTGGTGCTTGCTTGGCTACTGAAAATGCAGCCCAAGGCATGACCGCAGGAACCCACGGCTCCACCTTCGGCGGCAATCCACTGGCAACGGCTGTGGGCAATGCTGTTTTAGATGTGGTGCTGGAAGAGGGCTTCCTCGATAATGTGCTCCGCCAATCTATTAACCTCAAACAAAAATTAGAACGCCTCAAAGATCAGCACCCGACTGTGATTGATGAAATTAGAGGGTCTGGCTTGATGATGGGCATTAAATGCAAAGTGCCCAACACCGCATTTCAAAAAGCGGCCTTAGATGAGAAACTGCTGGTGATCGGTGCTGGCGATAATGTGGTGCGCCTGCTGCCGCCATTGATTGTGACTGATGCTGACGTGACCGAAGCCGTAAATAAACTTGAAGCGGCCTGCCTCGCTTTAGAAAAGAAATAACATGACGCATTTTTTAGATTTGAAAGATTTCACCAAGCCGCAATTGCGGGCCATGTTAAATGGCGCTGCAAAGCGCAAGAAGGCTCGCGCTAACCTGTCTAAAGGCTCGGTGGATCAGGATTTACCACTCAAGGGCAAAGCCATTGCCTTGGTGTTTGAGCGCCCCTCTACAAGAACACGATTTTCATTTGAAATGGCCATCAGGCAATTGGGTGGCGAAGTGTTCACAGTATCTGGTGCTGAAATGCAATTGGGCCGGGGCGAGTCAATCGCTGATACTGCGCGTGTGGTTTCGCGCTATGTTGATGGCATTATGCTGCGCGCCAAAGAACAAGACACGCTACAAGAATTTGCCGCTGCCGCAACAATCCCGGTGATCAACGGCCTCACCAATCGCACCCACCCCACGCAAGTGCTGGCTGATGTGCTCACGCTGGAAGAGCGCAAGGGCGCAATTGACGGCAAGCGCATCGCTTGGGTTGGCGATGGTAATAATGTCTGCGCCTCGTGGATTGAGGCCGTTGGCGTTTTGGGTGGTTCGCTCAAAATCGGCAGCCCTGAGTCCTTACGCCCGCGTACTGAATTTATGAATTGGGCCACTCAAAATAAAGCTGATGTGGAAGTGATGACATCGCCTGAAATGGCCGTGACCCATGCTGACTGCGTGGTGACCGATGCTTGGCTTTCCATGCATGATGATGACCAAGAAAACCGCCATAACTTGCTGCGGCCCTATCAAGTGAATGCAGCCCTTATGAAGCTTGCAGCACCTGATGCATTGTTCATGCATTGCCTGCCCGCGCATCGCAATGAAGAAGTGACGGATGAGATTATGGATGGTAAACATTCGGTGGTGTTTGATGAAGCCGAAAATCGCTTACACGCTCAGAAGGCCATTTTGCTTAATTGCTTTGGAAAATTCTAAATGGCTGATGTGGTTATTCCTTTTGCGGTAAAACCGCTTGGCGTGCGCGGCCGCATTGTGCGCCTTGGCGCGGTGATTGATGATATTCTCTCTCGCCATGATTATCCTGAATCGGTTTCGGGCCTCGTTGCTGAATCAGTGGCTCTCACTGCCATGTTGGGCAGTGCCTTAAAGTTTGATGGCAAGTTCATTGTGCAAACCAAAACCACTGGCCCGGTGCAAATGATCGTGGCGGATTTTGTGTCTCCTGGCGGCGTTCGCGGGTGTGCTAAATATTCGCAACCTCGCATTGATGAGCTCACGAAGCCTGATCAAAAGCTATTGCTCGGTGAGGGCATTCTCGGCATGACGGTTGATCAAGGGGCCGATATGGAACGCTATCAAGGCATTGTGCAGTTGGGTAACTCCACGCTGGCGGATGCTGCCCACACTTATTTTCAACAATCAGAACAAATCCCCACGCGTCTGCGTGTGGCCGCTGGCCCACTGCTGGCGCGCGGTGAAAAGCAAACCCATTGGCGCGCTGGGGCCATACTAGTGCAGCATCTTCCAGCCGAAGGTGGTTCATCACCTCTGCCAGAAATGCAAGGTGATGCACCTGAAGGTTCCGTGCATGAAGTGGATGAAGATGATAATTGGGTGAAGGCAAGGCTTTTGCTCGACACCATCGAGGATCACGAATTGCTTGATCCCACTTTAACCGCCGAAGAAATTCTCTACCGCTTGTACCATGAAGATGGTGTGACGGTCTATCCCGCTATTCCCATCACCCGCCATTGCACCTGTTCCAACGAAGCAGTATTTTCGATGCTCGAGAATTTCTCAAGCACTGACCGGGCTGATATGGTGAAGGATGACAAGATTGAAGTGGTGTGCGAGTTTTGCTCCACACCCTATCAATTTAAGTTAGCCGATTTTGCGTGATGGTCTGAGGCCATAACCGATCATTAGCCACCACGGTTTTTCCAACTGGGAACAATGACGCAAGTGCCAGCTTCACATGCGCCCAAGCAAAGGGAATGCCGATGATGGAAATTGCCAGCGCCACCGCAGCGGTTAAATGCATCACCGCCAACCACCAGCCGGCAAGCACAAACCAAATCACATTGCCAATGGTGCCAAGTGTGCCAGTGCCTAAATCTGGCCGACCGGTAAGGTCTTCGCGCGACACCAGATCATAGCCAAAGGGCCAGAATGAATAGCGTGCAATCATAAAGCACGAGCGCGCCCAAGGCAGGCCAATAATGGTAACAGCCATAATCAAGCCAGCCAAAATCCAGCCAAGCCCCGCAAAAAAGCCGCCTAAAACAAACCACAAAACATTAAGAATGAAAATCATGTGAGCATCCTCCCGACGAAGACGAGATGGGGAGTCGCATCTCCAATTACAATATATTTATTGTCATTGCCGGACTTGTTCCGGCAACCCATCTTTCAACGCGCTCAACTTGAAACCTAGCTGAGTGACCATTTCAACCATGGATCCCCGCAACAAGTGCGGGGAAGACAATTGTTGTGTATTTTATACTTCTCTCAATTCACACTATGAACATCATAAGGGCTATCCAGTGAGAATGGTGGAATTGCCACTTCAAAACCATAGCCTCGCTCATCCACCATTCCATAACTTCCACTCATCACACCTGAAGGAGTTGGCAGCGGGCAGCCTGATGTATATTGAAAACTATCGCCAGGGCGCAACGTCGGTTGTTCGCCAATCACCCCATCACCTTTCACTTCTTGTTTGTGGCCAATGCCGTCGGTTATGACCCAATGCCGCGTTAAAAGCTGCACCGTGTCGCCACTCAGATTTTCCAGCGTGACAGTATAGGCCCATACAAATTTTCCCTGATCAGGTTGAGACTGATTTTCCAAAAACTGCGGGCGCACAATAATGCGGATGTGGCGGGTGGTCTGTTCATACATGCCCTCAATCTAAGCATTTTTCCGCAGTTTTCCACTGCCAAACTTCAGGCTTGCACCAGAAGTGATTTTCCAGCCAAAAGGGGGCATGTCCCAAATCCAAATTCACGGCATTTTGCCAGCCCGCCAGATTGCCGATTTTTGCCAGAATGGCGAAATTAAACTTGCCCGCAAGCTTGATGCCGATCAAATCCAACCAGCCAGCTTAGATTTGCGGCTGGGCAACGTGGCATACCGTGTGCGCGCCTCATTCCTGCCCGGCCCCAACCGCAAAGTGTCTGATAAGCTCAAAGATATTGTACTGCATGAAATGAGCTTAACCGAAGGTGCGGTGCTGGAAACTGGCTGCGTTTATATTGTGCCCTTGCAAGAATCTTTAAAACTGCCCAAGGGCATTTCTGCTGCGGCCAACCCCAAAAGCTCCACAGGCCGTCTTGATATTTTCACGCGTGTCATTACCGACTACGCACAAGAATTCGACAAAGTGCCGGAAGCCTATGAAGGCCCGCTCTATGCTGAAATTAGCCCACGCACATTTTCGATTTTAGCCCGCGAAGGCTCAAGGCTGTCGCAAATCCGTTTCCGTGCCGGGCAGTCTCTGGCCACTGATGCCCTGATCCATGAGCTTAATGAGCGTGAGCCACTGATCGCCTCAGGTGATGTGAACATTGATGGCGGGCTTGCTCTCACTGTTGATTTGAGCGGTGGCGATGGCACCAATCCTGTGGGCTTCCGTGCCAAGCGCCATTCCGCTTTGGTCGATGTTGATAAGAAGGCCGCTTTGAATGTTCTCGATTATTGGGAACCGATTTGGCAGAAGGGATCGCTGATTTTAGATCCTGATCAATTTTATATTCTGGCTTCAAAAGAGGCTGTGCGAATTCCACCGTCTCATGCAGCGGAGATGGTGCCGTTCAATCCATTGGTTGGCGAATTTCGCGTGCATTATGCGGGCTTCTTTGATCCAGGCTTTGGCCATTCATCGGGCCATGGTGAGGGTGCACGCGCCGTGCTTGAAGTAAGAAGCCACGAGGTGCCATTTATTTTGGAAGATGGTCAAATTATTGGGCGCTTGGTTTATGAGCCGCTTACTCAGGCTCCCGACATGGTTTACGGCCAAGGTATGGGCAGTAATTATCAAAAGCAGGGGTTGAAATTGTCAAAACACTTCAAAACCTATATGGGGGAATATAAGTCGTAGCGCTTATGCCGCAAAAGTTGAGAGACTTTTGCGAAAAGCATATGCGCCCTTCAAAAGTGTGCGGGCGTAGTTCAGTGGTAGAACATCTGCTTCCCAAGCAGAATGTCGTGGGTTCGAGTCCCATCGCCCGCTCCACTCATTTCACGAAGGCTTGCGGATTTTATAAATGCCAACATCGATGATGCCTTCTTCAAAACCAGCTTCGCAATAACATAAATATAAAGTCCAAAGCTTGCGGAAGCGTTCGTCAAAACCCAGCGGAATAATTTTTGGCCATGCCGCTTCAAATCGCACCCGCCATTGGCGCAAAGTTTCCGCATAGCTTTTGCCGAAACAATCAAATTTTTCGAGAAGCAATCCGGCCTTCTGCACTTGCTCGCGCATAATATCTTTGGTGAGCAACATGCCACCGGGGAACACATAACGCTGGATGAAATCAACACCACCCTGATAGGACTCGTAATTCTCTTCGGAAATTGTAATGCCTTGAACGGCAGCAGTGCCACCAGGCTTTAAGCGATTGAACAGCGTTTTGAAATAAGCTGGCCAATGTGCCTCGCCCACGGCTTCAATCATTTCAATTGAGGCAATTGCGTCATAGAGGCCTTTGGTGTCGCGGTAATCTTCAAAATGAAAATTGGCTTTTTGTTGCAACCCAAGCGCCGCAATGCGGTTTTGAGCGAATGCCAGTTGTTCTTTTGATAAAGTAATACCATGCACTTTGGCACCAGCCTTGGCCGCCTCTTCGGCAAAGCCACCCCAGCCACAGCCGATTTCTAAAACCTTTGAACCTTTTTTAACCTCGGCAGCTTCCATCACGCGTTTATATTTGAGGCGTTGTGCTGCTTCCAAACTATTGGCCTTGCCATCAAATACGGCGGATGAATACGTCATCGAAGCATCCAGCCATAATTTATAAAACGCGTTGCCCAAATCATAATGAGCAGCGATGTTATCTTTGGCACCTGTTTTATTATTGTCGCGCTTCTTGTGCCACAGCTTATCTTTCAAACTGCTAAAAAATACAAAGCGCGATGCGTCATCAAGCCCAGCACGGTTTTGCAAATAGAATCTAAAAAACGCAGTGGGGTCGCGGCTCTCCACATCGCCTGCCATATAGCGATCAAAAAAGCCAAGCTGGGCGCGACGCACACTGGCCCACACCACGCTGAAATTGCGCAATTTCAGATCAGCTTTTTCGCCCGGGTTCTGTCCACCCAACAAAATAATTTGGCCAGACGGCAAAGTGAGCTCCAACGATCCTTTAAAATCAGAAGGCAGCAAGCGTTTGGCCACGCTCACAATCATTTGACCTAAAAGTCCTTCGCGCATTGGTCCCGCCCCACGCATTACTTTATGAATTTTATGTAACATTGCGACGGTTTTTCCTAAGTTTCAAGGGTCAGCCTGTTACGCAAATTGGCCTCGACTGGTTCATCCAATTCACCACCTATCACCGAAATACGAATTGACGGACATAACGCCTCGTGCAAGCATGCCCGTAAGTTCTGCTCAGTAAGCAGACGTAATTAATAAGAAAATAGTCGGGGATTGAAATGTCGAGTTTGCTGCATCCACTATAAGTGAATGTGCTTTCGTCTTAGATTCCACCCAAAAAAATAAAATACGGGTCACCAGAGGAGAAAACATATGACCGAATTTGAACATAAACTTGCAATGGCCAAAAAAGCCGTGGGTCAGGGCAAATTGTCCCGCCGCGATTTTATGGCCTTCACCATGGCAGCAGGCATGACACTTTCAGCCTCGCAACTGATGTTTGCTTCAGCCGTGCGCGCTGAACCAAAAAAGGGCGGCACATTCAAAGTAGGTATTGGCCATGGCCAAACCACTGACTCGCTTGATCCAGCAACGTGGTCAAACGGCTTCACTTTTGCCTTTGGTAAATCTGTGATGGGCGCACCACTTGTGCAAGTGAGTGACAAGAACGTTGCTGTGCCACATGTGGCTGAAAGCTTCGAGCCTTCAAATGGCGCACAAAAGTGGGTTTTCAAAATCCGCAAGGGCATCACCTTCCATGATGGCCGCTCGCTCACTGCTGATGATGTTGTGAACACTCTCAACTACCACATTGGCGCTGATTCAAAGTCTCCGGCTAAATCTGTTCTGTCGTCCGTTGTTTCAGTTAAAACTGATGGCCCAGACACTGTGGTGTTTGAACTCAAAGGCGGCAATGCCGACTTCCCATTCTTGTTGACAGATTATCATCTGTCGATCTATCCATCTAAAGATGGCAAGATTGATTTTGCTGCTGGCATCGGTGCTGGCCCATACAAGCTGAAGAGCTTCGATCCTGGCGTGAAGCTGGTGGGCGAACGCAACGAAAATTATTTCGGCACAACAAATTTTGACTCAATTGAAATGTTGTCGATCGTGGACGTTGCAGCCCGCACCAATGCTTTCCTCGCTGGCGAAGTGGATTTCATTGACCGCGCCGACTTAAAAACCATTGATATGTTGAAGAGCGCGCCAAACACAGAACTTTATAATGTGTCTGGCTTTGCCCATTACACAGCACCAATGCATGTTGACGCTAAGCCATTTGATAATGTGGATGTGCGCCAAGCCCTGAAATATGCCATCAACCGCCAGGAACTCGTTGACAAGATCCTGTTCGGCTATGGTTCACCAGGCAACGACAACCCAATCTCTGCATCGATGAAATATGCGATCAACCCTGCTCCGGTTTATACCTATGATCCAGACAAGGCTAAAGCCTTGGTCAAGAAAGCCGGCATGGAAGGTTTGACAGTTGATCTGTCTGCCTCTGATGCGGCCTTTGCTGGTGGTGTGGATGCGGCCCTTTTGATGGCTGAACAAGCCAAGAAAGCTGGCATCAATATCAACGTGATCAAAGAGCCAAATGACAGCTATTGGGATAACGTTTGGCTGAAGAAGCCATGGAGCCTGTGCTATTGGGGTGGTCGTCCGGTGGCTGACATGTTCTTGTCAATTTCACTCGCCGCTGATGCGGCATGGAATGACACACATTGGAAGAACCCACGCTTCAACGAGCTTCTGCTTGCTGCGCGTGCTGAAACCGATGAAACCAAGCGCGCTGCTCAATATGCTGAAGCCCAACAGCTGGTGCATGATGATGGCGGCCAAGTTGTTCTCATGTACAACAACTATGTTGGCGCATTGAACACTTCAATTGGCCACAACACCTTCAACTCAGACTTCGACCACGATGGTGGTTACATGTATGAGCGTTGGTGGAAGGCATAAGCTTTACATTTTAGTTTTTACAATGAACCCCGTCAGGAAACTGGCGGGGTTTTTTCTATTATGACGTTTTCGCTAGGACTCTTGCCAAACACTCTGCTAGGTTTTGGGCTAGCGGCCATAAGAGCTCGCACGTTATTTGAGGGGAAGGCGTTAAATGCATCCGGTTTTACGAACGGTACTGCAAAGATTAGGATTTGGACTCCTCACACTGCTTGCTGTCTCCATCATTATTTTCTCAACACTTGCATTCCTCCCCGGTGGCTATGCGCAAAATATTTTGGGGCAGGGTGCCACGCCTGAAAACGTCGCAAATTTCAATCACCAGCTTGGTCTTGATCGCCCCGCATATGTGCGGTTTTTTGAATGGATTTCGAATATTATACTGCGCGGCGATTTTGGCAGTTCTTATGCAGGGTTAGGCGGCGCTATTGTGCGGCCAGTAACCGACATGATTGCGCCACGCCTGTGGAACACATTGTTCCTCGCGTCGATGGCCGCAATTGTTGCAGTGCCGCTCTCACTTGCTCTGGGCTTGTTGACAGCACTCTACCGAAACTCTTGGTTTGACCGGATCGTCAATGCGACCACACTCACGACAATCGCTTCGCCTGATTTTTTTGTGGCCTATATTTTGATGTTTGTTTTCGCGATAAAATTACGCTGGCTTTCACCACTCTCGACCGTGGATGTTAATACGCCGTTCCTGCAACACATTGCGCGCGCCGCTTTGCCTGCTCTCACGCTCACATTGGTCATCGTTGCGCATATGATGCGCATGACCAGAGCTTCTATTATTGCGCTTCTCGCCAGCCCTTACATTGAAATGGCGCAACTCAAAGGGTTGAGCCCACGGCAAGTAATTTTGCGCCATGCACTTCCCAATGCTTGGGCGCCCATCGCCACTGTCATAGCGTTCAATTTGGCCTATCTCGTGGTTGGCGTCGTCGTGGCCGAAGTGGTGTTTGTCTATCCGGGCATCGGTCAACTGATGGTAGATTCAGTTTCAACCCGCGATATGCCTGTTGTGCAAGCTTGCGCGTTGATTTTTGCGGCAACTTATATTCTGCTCAATCTCTTGGCCGATATTGTTTCAATCATCACCAATCCACGGCTCTTGCACCCGAAATGACCGACATCCGCACTATCAAAGCCCGCCGCAGTTGGGGCGAAAATGCGTGGCGCACTTTCAAATCAGCGCCACCGAGCGCAATTTTTGGCATGATCGTGATTGCCATCTATGTGATCTGCGCCGTTTTTGCGCCAGCCATTGCTCCTTATGGCGAGCGTGAAGTGATTGGCAAAGCCTTTACTCCGGTATCTTCCACCCACTGGTTTGGAACCGACCAATTAGGTCGCGATTTGTTTTCCCGCGTCATTTATGGTGGGCGCAACACAATCGGTATCGCCTTCTTGACGGTTCTTATTTCTTTCGCATTGGGCGGAACACTGGGTGTTGCCGTGGCACTAACCAAAGGTTGGGTGGATCAAATCTTGTCGCGCACCGCAGATGCCATTATGTCCATTCCGGTGCTTATCTTTGCGTTGATGCTGCTGGCTCTCTTTGGCAAGAGCAATCCCTGGCCCGAAGTTTTTGGAGAGTTACCCCTCAATCTCATCATGATTCTAGCAGTATTAGATTCGACTCGAGTTTTCCGTCTTGCGCGCAATACCGCTTTAAATGTTGTGGTGATGGACTTTGTTGAAGCAGCAAAACTGCGGGGCGAAAAATTGCCTTGGATTATTTACAGAGAAGTTCTGCCCAACATTCTGCCTCCACTCATTGCAGAGTTTGGCTTGCGGTTCTGCTTTGTGTTTCTCACAATTGCAGCACTTTCTTTTTTAGGTGTGGGCATTCAACCACCTACAGCAGACTGGGGATCCATGGTGGCCGAAAATAAAACCCTAATCACCTATGGCCGTATTCAACCTTTAATTCCGGCAGGTGCAATTGCACTTCTCACAGTTGCCGTAAACTTCGTCGTCGATTGGTTTTTGCATAAAACTTCGGGGCTTCGTGATGAGCAGTAATCCAACTCGCATTAAGGGTGAAACCTTGCTCGAAATGCGCGGCCTTAAAATTGAAGGCTATAGCGGCGAAGCATGGCATCCTATTGTCAAAGGCATTGATCTCACATTGAAGCGTGGCGAAGTTTTAGGATTAATTGGTGAGTCAGGAGCTGGTAAATCGACACTCGGTCTGGCTGCTATGGGCTTTGCCAGGCCAGGCTGCCGCATATCCGGCGGCACAATTCAATTTGATGGTGTCGATCTAGTTGCTGCCTCGGCGGCAGAAAAACGTAAGTTATGGGGTTCGCGCATTTCCTATGTAGCGCAAAGCGCTTCCGCAGCATTTAACCCAGCTCACAGGTTGATGGAGCAAACGACAGAAACCGCTGTCACACATGGCGTAATGGAGCGCGACAAAGCCGAGGCAGACGCCCGCGATTTGTTTGGTCGTCTGCAGTTACCCAATCCCGACACTATCGGTGCCCGTTATCCCCATCAAGTTTCTGGTGGTCAACTGCAACGCGCCATGACCGCCATGGCCATGTCCTGCCGGCCAGATTTGATTATTTTTGATGAACCGACAACAGCATTAGACGTGACCACGCAAGTGGAAGTGCTGGCCGCTATGCGCGATATTGTGGAGCAGTTCAACACTGCCGCCATTTACATCACCCATGATCTTGCGGTTGTTGCACAAATGGCCCACCGAATTATGGTGCTGCGTTATGGCAATCTGGTTGAAGAGGCGCCAACCCGCACCATGCTGAAAGCGCCAACTCAAGACTACACCAAATCACTTTGGGCCGTGCGCAAACTAATCAAACCAGAATCTAAGAGCGAAGATATTGCGCTCGAAATCAAAAATGTTGATGCCAGCTATGGCAATGGTCTGAAAGTTTTGGATGATGTCTCTGTGCGTGTCCCGCGTGGACGCACCGTGGCAGTTGTTGGGGAATCGGGATCGGGCAAATCCACTTTGGCTCGTGTGATCACTGGCTTATTGCCGCCCTCCAAAGGCGATGTGTTGTTCAATGGCAAAGCCTTGACACACAAGTTGAAAGACCGCAGCAAGGATGATCTGCGCCGCATTCAAATGATTTACCAGTCAGCCGATACTGCGTTAAATCCCCGCCAAACCGTCCGTGATATTATTGGTCGCCCGCTCGAGTTTTACTTAGGGCTGAAGGGTCGTGAGAATGATAAACGCGTTGTCGAACTGCTGGAAGGCATAGAACTTGACGAGAGCTATATTGACCGTTTTCCGGGCGAGTTATCTGGTGGCCAAAAACAACGCATTTCCATTGCGCGCGCTCTTGCAGCCAAACCCGAAATTATTATTTGCGATGAAGTGACTTCGGCGCTCGATCAAATCGTTCAAGAAGAAATTTTGCGGTTGCTCATGAAGCTGCAAAATGAAACCAACGTCACCTATCTCTTCATCACCCATGACATTGCAACGGTGCGCGCCATCGCCGATGAGATTGTGGTGATGCACCGTGGCAAAGTTGTGCAACAAGGCCTCAAGTCTAATGTTCTAAATCCGCCTTATCCGGCCTACACAGAATTGTTGCTGTCATCTGTCCCGCAAATGGACCCAGATTGGCTCACCACTTTGTTAGAGAAACGCAAAGTTAATACGATCCAGAACTGATCAAACCGTCAAGGAATTTTTTTGCTTGATTTGAAATCGCCAGTTTTTCAGGTTCGGAAAATTTGCTGTAGGTGTGACAGGTCTGGCCCATACGCGGATTTTTTGAAAATCGTGTCAGGTGCCGCGCAATAAAATCCCAATAAAGCGAATTGAACGGGCAGGCATCTTCGCCTGTTCGCTTCTTCACGTTATATTTGCAGCTTTTGCAATAATCGGACATTTTATTGATGTAATTGCCCGAAGCCGCATAGGGCTTGGAACCAAGCAACCCGCCATCCGCATGAAGCGCCATGCCAATAGTGTTGGGCAATTCCACCCATTCAAAAGCATCAACATAAACACTCAAATACCAGTCGTGAACCTGTGTCGGATTTAGCCCGGCAAGCAATGCAAAATTTCCCGTAATCATCAGACGTTGAATGTGGTGAGCATATGCCTCCTGCTTGGTTTGCTTCACCACTTGGGCCACGCAGTTCATTTTTGTATCGCCCGTCCAATAAAAATCAGGCAAGGGTCGTGTTGCATTCAAAGCATTTGAGTGAGCATAGTCAGGCATCCTTAGCCAATAAATGCCTCGAATGTATTCACGCCATCCGATAATCTGGCGGATAAATCCTTCAACTGCTTCAATCGGAGCTTTACCCAAATGGTAACGCTGTTCAACGGCGCGGCACACCTCCATGGGATCAAGCAAGCCCAGATTAATATAAGGCGATAAAACGGCGTGATGTAAAAATGATTGCCCTTCAACCATAGCATCTTGGGTTTCACCAAAATGTGGCAAGGCATGTTCAAGAAAATGCGTCAGCGCAATTTGTGCGTCCTCAGCAGTCACTGCAAACCAGAAGGGCAGTAGATCACCAAAATTTTTTGAAAATCGCTCTTCAACTAGTTTGATCACATTTAGTGTTATTTGATCAGGCGCGAACTGCGGCGGTTGCTTTATAAACAAATCAGCCTTGGCGGGCTTGCGATTTTCAGAATCGAAATTCCACGTTCCACCTTCGGGCGCGTCGCCGTTCATCAGCAATTGAGTTTGCTTGCGCATTTGCCGATAGAAATATTCCATGCGCAAGTCTTTGCGGTCCCTGGCCCAATTCCGAAAACCAGCATGGGAGCACATAAACCGTGTGTCCTCCAAACTATGAATATGTTTCAGCGCTTCGTGGAGACGCCATTCACCTGCTTCCGTCATAATTACATTTGAAATCTGGTGGCGTTGGCATGCCCGGTTCACTTCGCCTTCAAGTGTCCCCACATTTTCTGGGTCATCAAGTTCCACATAGTCTACAGTCCAGCCTAACTCACGCAATTTGGCAGCAAAATGCCGCATGGCTGAAAATACCAGTACAAATTTTTTCTTATGGTGGCCCACATAAGTAGCCTCAGCCATCACTTCGGCCATAAGCACCACATCGCGCTGTTTTTCACCTTGCCGCAAAGATGAGAGGCTGAGCGAAAGCTGGTCGCCCAATATGAGTATAAGTGATTGATCCGGTTTGGTCATGGAGCGTATACGATACAAATAGATAAAGGGATGTTATGTCACTACCAACATTGCTCTGGCTGCGCCAAGATTTGCGTCTTGCCGACCATCCAGCTTTCACAGCAGCTGCCGCAAAAGGCCCCCTCATCATACTCTATATTTTAGATGATGAGACACCACAAAGCTGGCGCTGGGGTGGAGCCTCGCGCTGGTGGCTGCACCATAGCTTAGAAAATCTTTCAAAGAAAATTCCCATAATCTTTCGAAAAGGCAAAGCAGAAAATATAATAGCCGAAGTGTTGCAGGAAACCGAAGCAGCTTCGCTCCATTTCACAAGAGATTATGCGCCATGGTCTGCTACTTTAGAAAATCGCATCAAACTCAATTGCGAAAGAGATAACGTGGCCTGCCACCGCTATGGTGGATTTTTGCTGCATGAACCTGAAAGCATCCGCAATGGCTCTGGTGATCCCTATAAGGTTTACACGCCCTATTCGCGCGCCTGTTTTGCCAAGGGTGAACCGCGCACTCCAAAGCCTGTTCCTAAATTTGAAATATACGCGGGTAACCTTTTCACGGAAAATCTTAACAATTGGAAACTGTTGCCCACCAAACCCAATTGGGCAGAAGGCTTGCAAGAAGCGTGGAGCCCTGGCGAAGAAAACGCCCAGCAACTTCTTTATAATTTTATAGACGATGCTTTGATTGATTATGCCGATGGACGAGACCGTACCGACAAGCCCTTCACCTCGCGCCTTTCGGCCCATTTGCACTGGGGTGAAATTAGCCCGCATCAAATTTGGCATGCCACCCGCAGCGCTATGGCACGGGCTGAAGGTGCGCTAGATCGAAGCGGCGAAAAGTTTCTGAAAGAAATTCTCTGGCGAGAATTCTCGTATCATCTGCTGCACCATTTCCCACATTTTCCCGATTTTCCCTTCAAGCCGGAATATGCTGATTTCCCATGGGTTGAGGATAAGGCGGCTTTGCAGCGTTGGCAAAAAGGTGAAACCGGATATCCCATTGTGGATGCGGGCATGCGCGAACTTTGGCACACCGGCATTATGCATAACCGCGTGCGCATGATTGCAGCGTCATTTCTGATTAAAGATTTGCTCATTCCTTGGCAACAAGGTGAGCGTTGGTTTTGGGATACACTGGTGGATGCCGATATCGCTGCAAACTCTGCCAGTTGGCAGTGGGTTGCTGGCTGCGGTGCGGATGCCTCGCCCTATTACCGCATTTTTAACCCAACCCTTCAAGGCCGGAAATTTGATCCCGATGGTGCTTATGTTAAAAAATGGGTGCCGGAACTAAAACATGTGCCAAGCGATTATATTCATTGCCCGTGGGAAATGCCCATTCCACCTAAAGACTATGCAAGGCGAATGGTTGATCATGCCTTCGCTAGAGACCGCGCTTTGGAAGCCTTTAAGAAAATAAAGAAAGACCAGACCACATGAAAATAATTGCCATCAGCGGCGCACTGCGCAAAGCCTCCACCAACACAGGTCTGCTGCGTGCCCTGCAAGACTTAGCGCCTGCAGGAGTAACAATCGAAATCGTCACACTGCATGGCATTCCACTTTACGATGGGGATGAAGAAAAGGCTTCCGGCAAGCCGCAAGTTGTTAAAGACTTAGATGCCCGCATCCGAGCGGCAGATGGCGTGATCATCGCCACACCTGAATATAATTTCTCAATACCGGGCGTCTTGAAAAACGCGACTGATTGGCTTTCGCGTGGCAGTGCCTTTATGAAATGGAAGCGCACAGGCATTATAGGCTCTAGCGAAGGCGCATTCGCTGGCACATCTCGTGCGCAATATCATTTGCGCCAGAACCTTCAGGCTCTTCAAGCCATCGTCATGCCAAAGCCCGAAATGTTTATCACCCACAATGAAGTAAAATTTGATGGTGACGGCAACTTAACCGATGCCGAAACCCGCGAACGGTTGAAAACATGGCTTACGGCTTTCATCGAATGGGTTGAGATAAAACCTTAACCCTTGGGTTGGTCCTGAAGCTCGGCCCAAGTATTCGGTTGGGCCAGCATTTGCTGCAAATAAGCAAGATTTGCTTCAACTTGTTCTGGCGGTAAATCTTTAGAGGCAATTTGGCGGGCTTCATCAAAGCGCCCCTGCAAACCCACAACCAA
Organism: Aestuariivirga sp.; assembly: GCA_043759965.1. Classification (GTDB taxonomy): domain Bacteria; phylum Pseudomonadota; class Alphaproteobacteria; order Rhizobiales; family Aestuariivirgaceae; genus Aestuariivirga. The sequence continues at coordinate 19,233 of JAYUPT010000161.1, forward strand.
AGCCAAGTTCTGCCGCACGCGTGGTTGCAAATCGACACCCGGTTGTTGAATTGCAACACGCAAGATTTTTTCAGCCTCCGCCAATTTGCCTTCCAGCGAATAAGACATAGCCATATTGTTCAAAACAGTAAGCTCATTGGGCTTTAGTATGAGCGCCTGTTGATAGCTTTCGCGGGCCAAACTGTGATTGCCTTGCTGATCATAAGCCGAGCCCAAGGCCGAAAATGTTTTCCAATCGGCACCCGGCGATTTAGAAGCGCGGCCAAGAATTTCGATAGCTTCGCCAGCGCGCCCAGCAGTCAAAATTTGCTTCCCAATACGAGATTGCAGAGCGCCATCATTGGGGTTGGAAGCAGCAACGGTTTTTAATACGTCAATTTGTTGGTCGGTCTGCCCCAGTTTTCCAAGATTTGCGGCATAGTCCAATCCAATCTTTTCATCCCCTTGCTTGGCCACCCATTTTTGCGACAAAGCTTCCGTGCGCGTGAAAGAGCCAACATCAGTCTTAGCGTTTGCAGCGCTGGTGCTTGCCGTTTCTAAAGGATCAGTATCAAGTTTAGCTTGCTTGCTCTGGCAGGCTGCCAACGCCAGCGTTGAAGTCATCAGTAAAACGGGCCAAATCTTAGAACGAGCAACTGGCGAAAAATGCGCAAACATGGGAACTCCAACGTCAAATCTACAAACTGAAACCCAATCATGCTGATTTTTCCTCAATAAACGATTAACCATAACTGCCAAACTCCGACTCAAAAGGTATTTGTAATGATTGATGCCGCCAAAATTCTTAGAAACGATCAAAAACCAGCAATCCCCCTTCGCGTGATTGCCAAGGTCGGCTTGGCCAAGCTGCTGCAAGACATGCCGATCAAATGCACCAATCTGGCCAAAGCAGCGGGCTTTGATGCAGCGCCACTTTCTATATTGGTGATTTCTGAAGATGATGGCCAAATGCTGGAAGTTTGGGTGGGCGCACCCGCAAAGGATGCTGATGCTTTTGCGCTGGGCGGCATTGCCAGCCGCTTGCCTAAAGGCAACTATCGCTTTTTAAACGATCCAGAGCAGGCACATTTGGTGGCACTGGGTTGGTGCTTGGAATTATATAAATATGATCCGTTCCGGCCAGCGCCAGCTAAGCAGGTAACACTAGAGTGTCCAAAATCGGTTGATCGCGCCGCAGTTCTCAGTGCGGCCAATGCAACCTTCACCGTGCGTGACCAAATCAACACGCCATCAAACTTATTCGGCCCTGATGAGTTGGAAGCAGCGGCACGCAACTTAGCTTCCCGCCACAAAGCTAAATTGAAAGTTGTGAAGGGCAAAGCTTTGGCCAAGGAATTTCCATTGATTGATGTGGTGGGGGGTGCATCCCCGCGCACTCCAAGGTTGATTGATTTCATCTGGGGCAAAGCCTCAAGCCCCAAAGTCACTTTAGTTGGCAAAGGTGTGTGCTTTGATACGGGTGGTCTCGACATCAAGCCATCATCTGGCATGTTGATTATGAAAAAAGATATGGGCGGCGCTGCAAACATTCTGGGCCTTGCGCAATTGATCATGGAAGCCAAACTTGATCTGCGTTTGCGTGTGCTTATTCCGGCTGTTGAAAATTCAATCTCCGGCAATGCTTTCCGCCCAGGGGATGTTTTTAAAACCCGCAAAGGCCTCAGTGTAGAAATAGGAAACACTGATGCTGAAGGCCGCTTGGTGTTGTGCGAAGCCTTGGCCCTTGCTGATGAAGAAAAGCCAGACCTGATTATTGATATGGCAACGCTTACAGGTGCAGCGCGCGTGGCACTCGGCCCCGACTTACCTCCATTTTACACTGATGATGTGGAACTCGCCGCCAGCCTTGCCAAACATGCAAGTGCTGAGAATGATCCGCTCTGGCAATTGCCGCTGTGGCAGCCTTATGCCGCCATGATCGAAACCCCGATTGCAGATTTGAACAATGCAGGAGCAGGTGGTTATGCAGGTTCCATCACCGCAGCGCTGTTCCTCAAACGCTTTGTGGAACATGCAAAGTCTTACGTTCATTTTGATATTTTCGGCTGGACGCCAACTGCAAAATTTGCCCGCCCCAAAGGGGGCGAGGCCCAAGCCATGCGCGCTTGCTTTGCGATGTTAAAAGAACGCTATGCAAAATAGGCTTGCAATTTAAGCAGAAGAAGCAAAGAATGAAACGGTTCCGAAACAATCCTTTGGGCCGTTGCAATGTCTTATCCACTTTCAACACCACAAGCTCTGCGCTTGCTGCACCATGTGGGCCTTGCTCAAGTGCAGGGTGGTGAGCCTGATTTATCAACGCGGCAAATGACCATTCTGCTTTCTATTTATCTCGAAACCCCACCCCACACCGTGCGCGCCCTTGCGGCCAAGCTGGATGTTTCAAAACCAGTGATCACCAGAGCATTGGATGCGATGGGCAAGTTGGGATTGGTGACGCGACGACGAGATGTAACAGACTTACGAAATGTGTTAATCCAACGCACTGTACAAGGATCCCTCTACCTGGAGCGCTTGGCTGATCTGGTCAGCGCCAAATCGCAAGAGCTATAAGATGCAGCTAATCGTGCCAATCGCCACGTTACACCGCGCGCCAAGTTTAGATGCGCCCCAAGATAGCCAAGTGTTGATGGGTGAGGTGGTTTCGGTTTTTGAAAGTAGTGAAGGCTGGGCTCGGGTGCAGCTGCAGCGTGATGGTTATGTGGGCTATCTGCAAGCCGCCTATTTGAGCCTGCATGTTCATGCGGCCACCCATAAAATCAGCGTGCCTTCAACACTGCTTTACAAGAGTGCCAACATCAAAACCCAACCTGTGCAATTCTTGTTTATGAACAGTGAAATTTCAGTAACAGCACTGCGAGATGGCTTCGTGGAATTGGCGACAGGTGGTTTCGTTTTCGCCGACCACGCAGTGCCCTTAACCCATTTCCCAACCGATTTTGTGAGCGTTGCCGAACTCTATTTGAACTCGCCCTATTTGTGGGGTGGCAAATCATACCAAGGCATAGATTGTTCTGGCCTTGTGCAAACCTCACTGCAAGCCTGTGGCATCGCAGCTCCACGTGACACACATATGCAGGAGAAAGATTTAGGGACAGCAATCACGCAAGAAAATTTGAAGCGTGGCGATCTGATATTCTGGCAAGGCCATGTGGGCATCATGCAAGATGCAACCACACTGCTCCACGCCAGCGGCCATCAAATGCTGGTGGTAAGTGAGCCGCTTGCAACTGTTGTTGAACGCACCAAAGCTGGCGGCAAAGAAATCAGTTCGGTTCGTCGGCTGACAATTTGAGAAAGGAGAACATGATGTCTAAAGTCACTGTCTGTTTATGGTATGATAAAGACGCCGAAGAAGCAGCAAAGTTTTATGCCAAGACTTTTCCAGATAGCAAAGTGGGTACAGTTCATTTTGCACCAAATGATTTTCCCAGCGGTAAGGCGGGCGATGCACTGGTGGTCGATTTTACCGTGCTTGGAATCCCTTGCATCGGCCTAAACGGCGGCCCCTTCATCAAGCCCAATGAAGCCTTCTCATTTCAAGTTTCAACCAAAGACCAAGCCGAGACTGATCGTTATTGGAATGCCATCGTTGGAAATGGTGGGCTGGAAAGTCAATGTGGCTGGTGCAAAGATAAATGGGGCATCTCATGGCAAATCACCCCGCAGGTACTCACTGATGCAATGGCTGCCGGAGGCGAAAAAGCCAAACGCGCCTTTGATGTGATGATGGACATGCAGAAGATTGATGTGGCGGTGATTGAGAAGGCGATAGCTTCCACATAAACCGTCATCCCAGCGAAAGCTGGGACCCAGCTTCGAGCAAGCACCCATGGTTGAGCACGAAAAACATCCAGCAGTTTACATTTTAGCAAACCGTTATCGCGGCACCATCTATACTGGCGTAACGAGTGAACTCTGGACCCGTGTCGCAAATCACAAGAACGGCGCAACGCCGGGCTTCACATCAGCCTACGGGGTCAAAACTCTTGTCTGGTACGAACATCGACTCTCAATGGAAATTGCAATCCGCCGCGAAAAACAAATCAAAGCATGGAAACGCGATTGGAAGATTAAGCTGATTGAGAAAATGAATCCGAATTGGATTGAACTGCATGATTCAATTGATGTGACGGCTACACTCGTAGAAGAAGCTGGGCCCCAGCCTTCGCTGGGGTGACGGAGTGTGGGGTAATTCTTAAACCCACCACCAACTCTCCCACCCAACCGTCACCCCTGCGAAAGCATTGGCCCAGCTTTGAATGACACAAACCTCTAAACCTTCACCCTTCCCCTCTGGGGAAGAGCCTGCCCCGTGCGCGATACGGGGTGGCGCGAAGCGACGGATGAGGTCCCTAGCCAACACTCCAAGCTTACCTCAATGCACCGTTACCACAATTCCTAGCCCTCCGAGCGGCTAGTAGAGTCGCGATCGCGGAGATAGCGCTTCTTGAGCGGAAACGGCGGCAACCAGGATTCACGACTGCCAATGAAGAGCTCGTAACTTGGGCTGAATTGATCCGGTTCATCCAGCGATCCGAGATTGATTTCGATCTCGTCGCCACTTCGCGCAAAAACTGGCGAGCCGCAGCGCGGACAGAAATGCCGCCCTTCATAGTCGCGCGTCTCGCCACTGATTGTTACCGAATCCTGCGGGAATATCGCTGAGGCATGAAACAGCGCCCCATGATGCTTGCGGCAATCGAGACAGTGACAAACACCGACGCGGTATGGCCGACCCGATGCTACAATGCGAACATCGCCACACAAGCAACCACCAGAGTATTGGTCCATGCTGTACCTCCTCTAAAATCAAGCCTTCTCCATTAACCCCACAAACCTCTTAAACAAATAATGGCTATCCTGCGGGCCGGGGCTGGCTTCGGGGTGGTGCTGCACTGAAAATACGGGTTTGCCTTCTAATGCCAAACCGCAGTTTGAACCATCAAACAGGCTCACATGAGTTTCTACAACGCCAACAGGTAAACTCTCGCGGTCCACGGCAAAGCCGTGGTTCATTGAAACGATTTCAACTTTGTTCGTCGTGTAATCTTTCACCGGATGATTGGCCCCGTGGTGGCCCTGATGCATCTTCATGGTTTTGGCTCCCAGCGCCAAAGCCAACATTTGATGGCCCAAGCAAATGCCAAAAATCGGTTTGCCAGAATCCACCAGCTTGCGAATTTCAGGCACTGCATATTCACCCGTGGCTGTCGGATCGCCCGGGCCATTCGACAGGAAAATGCCATCGGGCTTCATCGCCAAAATATCTTCAGCTTTGGCATTGGCCGGAACCACTGTCACTTTGCAGCCAGCACTCACCAAGCAGCGAAGGATATTCCGCTTCAAACCATAATCAATGGCCACAACATTAAAGCCGCCTTCACCTGCCGCGTAACCTGTGTTCCAATCCCACAATTTCTCATCCCAAGTCATGCGCTGGGTGAGGGAGACATCTTTGGCCAAATCCAAACCTTCAAGCCCGCTCCAGGCTTTCGCCATCGCGGTGAGTTTCTTCACATCAAACTTGCCCTTGGCATTATGTGCGATCACACCATTGGGCATGCCCTTTTCGCGGATCAGATTGGTAAGCTCCCGCGTATCAACACCCGAAAGGCCGATGATGCCGCGCGCCTTCAACCATTTGTCAAAATGTTGGGTAGAGCGATAGTTGGCAGGATCAGTGATGGGCGCTTTGACAATGCAGCCCTTCACAGCGGCACTGGCGGCCAAATTTGTTGTTTCCCCATCATCATTATTGGTGCCCACATTGCCGATATGCGGGAATGTGAAGGTGACGATTTGGCCAGCGTAAGAAGGATCAGTAAGAACTTCTTGATAGCCCGTCATTGCCGTGTTGAAACACACTTCGGCAACCGCCTCGCCTTCTGCGCCAAAGCCTTGGCCTTCAATCACTGTGCCATCGGCCAAAACCAAAAGTGCCGTCACTTTGGTCTGCTCCCAATCGCTAAAGTGGGCGCGTGGTTTTGCTTTGGCCTTGGTTGCGGGCGTCATAATTCTAAGTCTCCGGGATTTGGTGCTGGTTAAGGGGTGAAAGCCCCGCCGTCAAGGTTGCCGTGGGTGCGAATTAGGCCTAATGCACGGTTTTTAGACTGAGGATTAAACCATGAGCCTGCGCGAACAAATTACTGCCGATATGAAAGAGGCCATGAAAGCTGGCGAAAAGCGCCGCACCGGAACCCTTCGTCTGATGAATGCTGCCATTAAAGACAAAGACATTAACAGCCGCACCGATGGGCATGATTCAACTTTAACTTCTGATGCAGGCATCATGGAACTGTTCATCAAGATGGTAAAACAGCGCCAAGATTCAATTGCCGCATTTGATGCCGGCGGCCGCGCTGAACTTGCCCAAGCTGAACGCGAAGAAATGGCCATCATTCAAACCTACATGCCAAAGCAAATGAGCGATGATGAAGCCACGGCCGCGGTGGCTGGAGTTATTGCTACCGTGGGTGCCAGCAGTGTTAAAGACATGGGCAAAGTGATGGCCGAACTTAAAGCAAAGTTCGCTGGCCAAATGGACATGGCCAAAGCCGGCGGCATTGTTAAGTCATTGCTTGGCTGAACAACTTAATTGTGTGTAGGGTTGCTGCATGTTTGAACATGCGGATATTATTGTTGTGGGTGCAGGTTTTTACGGGGCCGTAATTGCCGAACAGGCGGCAGCTTCTGGACTCAAAGTTGTCGTTCTCGATAAGCGTACTCACATTGGCGGCAACGCCTACAGTGAAGTTGATTCTGAAACTGGTATTGAAATCCACAAATATGGCCCGCATTTTTTCCACACGTCAAACGTGGTTGTATGGAATTATCTTCAGAGCTTCACCGCGTTTAATACTTATCAGCATCGCGGTTTTACCCGCCATAAAAACAAAACATATTCGCTACCCATAAACTTGGCCACCATGTGCCAGTTTTTTGAAAAGGCTCTGAGCCCAGACGAGGCAAAAATTTTGATCGGCCAACAACGTACCGTGGCCAGCACCGCAAAATTTCCGAACTTAGAAGACAAAGCCATAGCCCTCATTGGCAGGCCACTCTATGAAGCTTTCATTCAGGGTTACACAAAAAAACAATGGCAAACTGACCCGAAACTTTTACCCGAAAATATCATCACACGTTTGCCGGTTCGGTTCGATTTCAACAACCGTTACTTCGATGACACCTATGAAGGCTTGCCGCTTCAGGGTTACACAGCAGTGTTCAATAAAATGCTCGCGCATGAAAATATCGAAGTGAAGTTAGGACTAGATTACTTTGATCTACGCACGCAGATTCCAGCGAGAAAAACCGTAGTCTACACCGGCCCCATTGATCGCTATTTTAATTATTCAGCAGGCGAATTGAAATGGCGCACCATTGATTTTGGTTTTGAGGTTAAAGCCACTGGCGATTTTCAAGGTACGTCAGTGATGAATTATGCCGATGAAGATGTGCCTTACACCCGTATTATAGAGTATCGCCATTTGCATCCTGAGCGAGATTATCAAACTGAAAAAACCATCATCGCAAAAGAGTTCTCACGCAGTGCAAATAAAAATGACGAACCATTTTACCCAGTAGCAACAGAAGCCGACAAGCGGTTATACGGTGCCTACAAAACTTTAACGCGCACTGAAAAAAACACCTTCTTCGGCGGCAGGTTAGGCACTTACCATTATCTTGATATGCACCAAGCCATTGCATCTGCTTTGAAGGATGCTCCCAAAATTATCAATGCTGCGCGAGGTGCTGTGTGACGACTCGAAGAAATCTTGTCATTGTGCGCGCCGGCAAAAATTCCCTCCACCCAAATTGGTTAGACGCAAACCACACCCGCAATTGGGATTTGATTGTGTCGTGGTATGACGACGACGTTTACAAAACTCTTGCCGATGAAAAAGTTGTGAGAATCAAAGGCGGAAAATTTGATGGACTTTTTAGAACTGTCAGCACCTTTGATAACTTGCTCGCCAACTATGATTATGTTTGGTTGCCTGACGATGATATTCTGACCAGTCAATCGGACATCAACAAACTTTTTACTTTCATGAGAAAATTTGAATTGACCGTGGCACAGCCATCTCTGAATTGGGATTCATACTATAGCATTCTACTGACATTGAATTCTCCGAGCTTCAAACTGCGGTATGTTACATTTGTCGAAGTGATGGTAGCTTGCATGCGCGTTGACTTACTGCAAAAAATATTGCCGCACTTTGAAAATAATATGACCCTTTGGGGAATGGATGTTATTTGGTGCAGATTGGAAAATGATAACTTCAGAAAATCTGCAATTATTGATGAAATACAAGTTCTTCATACAAGGCCAGTGGGACACGTTCTAGCTGGAAAAGCAACCGCGAGTGGTCACAATACACTTGATGAAATGCTCAAGCTGCTTGCGAGATTTGGGGTGAAAGAATCTTTTGCGGATTTGATGCGAAGTTATGATGGAATTTACGCCAATGGCAATTGTCCAAAAAGCGAGTTTCTACAGCAGCTGGTTTGGCTCTTTGATATGCTTAAGTTCTCCATTTTTGCAAAACACAATCCAATAAAAATCAATAGGGTTTTCAGCAGGCTTCGCAAATTGCTCGTTAAAAGTCTCATCCGTAGGTCTAGCCTTGCAAAATTGAAAGACGTTAACTTGACGATAGAAACCAAGATTAAGTGAAGGCCTTGCTTGGTTAATCCCGTTCATCTACTGTTCAGCAAGGGGGCATCATATTTGTGTTGTTAGACACAAAGCTTTTCGAAAGGAAACTTAATATGATCCGTAAAACATTGATTGCCTTAGCCACCGTTACAACCATGGCCCTTGGCATGACAGCAGCAACAAGCACAGCCAATGCTGGTGTTAACATCACCATTGGTATTGGTCCTGGCGGCCATGGCTGGCACCATGGCTACAACAGTCATGTTCACTGCCATTGGCTGAAAAAGAAGGTGTGGCGTAACCATCACTGGGTGTGGATAAAAGTGAAAAAATGCCACAGCCATCACCACTATCACAGTCACCACTAAGTCAAAAAAATAAACGGGCTGCAACCAAATGCAGTCCGTTTTTCTTGGCCTATTTGTATCTTTTGATCAAATAGCTGAAACCGCTAAAAGCCTTTCTGATTCGAGTTTTGACGATATTTAAACGTAGATCATATTCGATCTCAATTTCATTTTTTTCAAAATGTAATGCCGCAACTGACAGCTCACTGATAATTGATGTTTCTTCACAATATCGCCACAAAATGGCCCTGCCAGAGTCCTTTTGCGGCTGCGCCAATGCCGCGTTTCACCGCCAATTTCACCATCAGATCCTGCGGGGGATCGAGTAGGCGGAACGGCTTCCAAAGCGGGGCGAGAATTTCAGCTTACAGTTTCCTCGCTTGAAGCGAGACGATCCGTATGAGCTCCTGTCGCCGTCCCGAGTTGATGCGGGTCTGGGGCCCGTCCAAATGTGTATCTTTTGGGCGGGCCTCGTACTTTTTCTGCGAGGCAAGGCTGCGAATCAGTTTATGTTTCGTTCCATGAATTTGAACTCCATCATCCTTCACATCGGTGAGCAGCCTTTCACAGTTTTAGACCTGCTGATTGTTGCCGGTATGATATTGTTATTCGCCGCTGTAATTTTGGCGTGGCGCGGGCAAGCTGGGCGCAAAGCCGAGCGCTTGGAATTGCAACAACGTAATTCCGACATGGAATATCGCTTGGCGGAACTTTCAGGAATGTTGAATAATTTTTCGGCCCAAGCGCAAAGCCAGCAAGTGCATTTGCAACGCACATTGGATGAACGCCTCGACAGTGTGAGCCAACGGGTTGGCCATGGTCTGCATGAACAATCGCAACGCACGGCTGCTTCGCTTGGTCAATTGAATGAACGCCTTGCGGTGATTGATGCGGCACAGAATAATCTTGCGTCACTCTCCAATGAAATGCTCAGCCTCAAAGATATTCTCAACAACAAACAAACTCGGGGTGCTT
>JAYUPT010000162.1:0-3426 GCA_043759965.1 Aestuariivirga sp.
CTTTTCAAAGATGAGCGCAAAGCACTCTACAGCAGCTTGAAACTTGAAGGCATAAAGCAAGCCCCAATCAATCTCTGTATCACCTGCGACCGTGAGCGCGGCGGGCCAGTTGTTCTTGGTCGCACCCACAACCGCGATACCGATATTTATTCAACAGTCTGTGCCGTGCAAAACTTGTGGCTAGCCGCCAGAGCTGAGGGCCTTGGTGTGGGCTGGGTGAGCATATTTAACGATGCCGATATTCGAGAGATTTTTACCCTGCCAGATCACGTTGTTCCGGTTGCCTATCTCTGTCTAGGCTATGTTGATGAACTTTATCAGAAGCCGGAATTAGAAGCCAAAGGCTGGCGCGCGAGGCTTGATTTACAATCACTTGTGTTCAATGAACGATGGGGTGAAAATGCGAGCGAGTAGATCTCGAATCTGAGGAGCCAAGACGTGTCCACAATCACAAGCTTCGCAGAGTTAGAAAGCATTTATAACTTGAAGCCTGCGCTGGCTTCCACTGCCAAAGAAATTGACTACATCGCACCCGCTTACAAAAACCTGATTGAACTCTCGCCATTCGTGGCCCTGGCAACAATTGGTCCAGGCGGATTGGATTGCAGCCCGCGTGGTGATCTGGCAGGTTTTGTGAAAATTCTCGATGCGAGGACATTGGCCATGCCAGACAGACGCGGCAATAACCGCATCGACAGTTTGCGGAACATTGTTTTAGATCCGCGCGTGGCCTTGCTGTTCCTCATCCCCGGCAGCGGCACCACTTTCCGTGTGAATGGCACAGCAACACTCACCACTGATCAAGCGCTGTGCGAATCTTTTGCTGTGGAAGGCCAGTTGCCACGCAGCGTTATTATTGTGAATGTGCAAGCTGCATATTTCCAATGTGCGAGAGCCATTTTGCGCTCTGGCCTATGGGACACTTCAAAACATGTGGCGAAAGATGCAGTGCCCACAACTGGTGAAATTTTAGAATCACTCACCCATGGTGAAATCAATGCTGAAGCCTATAACAGCAATTGGCCTGCGCGTGCCAAGACGAGCATGTGGTAACTAAATCGGAATTTTAATCGCCACGCAAAGGCCACCAAGCGCACTGTCTTCTAAATAAATATCACCGCCATGCGCTTGCGCAATATCAAGGGCAATGGCCAAACCAAGGCCAGTTCCGGTTTTATCTAAATTGCGCGCTTCATCTAAACGCACAAAGGGCCTGAACACATCATCACGGTGCGATTCTGGGATTCCTGGGCCATTGTCGTCCACATAAAGCCAAAGGCGATCATCTTTGGTTTCACCAGATATTTTCACAAGGCTGCCATAGCGCACCGCATTGCTGATGATGTTCATCAAAAGCCTGCGGAAGGCATTTGGTTTCAAATGCAAACGGATCTGCGGCAAATTAGAAACTTCGATTAAGGTAGCTTCGCGGCCAAAACTATTTGCAACGGCATTGACAGCTTCAGACAATTGCAAATGTACCACTTGTTCGCCGCCGTCACCACGCACGAAGGCCATATAGTCCTCAAGCATTTGCTGCATTTCATTCACATCATCACGCAGTGGCTTGGCCTTTGGGTTATCACCCAGAACCGCGAGCTCCAATTTGAAACGCGTTAATATCGTGCGCAAATCATGCGACACTCCTGCCAGCATTGTTGTGCGCTGTTCCACATGGCGCGCAATGCGGCGCTTCATATCTAAAAATGCTTCCCCAGCCAGACGCACTTCAGTGGCTCCGCGCGGTTTGAATTTTAAAACCTCTCGCCCCTTCCCCAGCGCTTGCGCTGCATGGGTCAAATCCAAAATCGGCCTAATTTGATTGCGCATAAAAATCACAGCAATGCCTACGAGCGACAGTGTGGAGGCAATTAAAACTCCAAGCATAAGGGGCGTTCCAACAGCATGGGCACGGTCTGCATCCACATTGGCAACAAAGATCAAACCTCTTTCAACTTCAACTCGAATTTCAACCTGTCCATTTGGGGCCTGACTATTAACCCAAAACTTGCGATCAGATTCAGTGCGCAAATAATTTGTAATTTTGGAATCAAATATCGAGAAAAAAGGAGTTACCAAAACTTTTGGCATCTCTTCATCTCGAGTATATTGAAGATTCATGCGCAACTTACTTTGGGCCAAAGCCACAAGATCATTGAGAGCCGCATCCGATCTATCAGTTCGCTCATAAAGTGTAATGAGCAAACCAATTTCATTAGAGAGTGATCTCGCTAAAACCTTTGTCACATTGTCCCAATAGCGCTCAATAATTATGCCCGCCATAATCAGTTGAAGCAAAACTACTGGAGTAATCATAATTGCGAGTGCACGGCCATAAAGTCCATGCGGTGCATAGGTTTCTAGAAAACGGTTGAAGTAATCATAAAGTGTTTTAGGGCGCTTTTCTGGCATGCTCACACAGCCCCATCAATAAACAAGGCATAGCCAGCTCCGCGCACAGTTTGCAAAAACTTGGGATTGCCTGAATCCATTTCAAGTTTTTGCCTAAGCCTGTTGATCTGCACATCAACACTTCGCGCACTGTCTTCACTACCCGATTGTGCAAGCTGTAAACGGCTAAATGTTTGACCGGCCTTTTGCGCCAACATGCGAAGAATATCCTTCTCGCGTGATGTGAGCCTAACGGTTACACCTTCGCGTAACAATTCGCCATTCACCAAATTAAATTGGCAATCACCAAACCTAACCTCGCGCAATGTTGCGGCTTGTGGAATTGTTCGGCGCAAAAGACTTTGTAACCGCAGCAGCAATTCTTGCGGCTCAAAGGGTTTGGCCAAATAATCATCACTGCCCGATTGCAATCCCGCAATACGATCAGACGAATCCGCCAAAGCCGAAAGCATTAAAACCGGAGTCATTTCGTTTGCACTGCGCAAGCTTGCCACAAGTGAAAGCCCAGTTTCACCCGGCATCATCACATCAAGGATAATAATATCAAATGCAAGGCCCCGCATGCGTTCACGCGCTTCTGCGGCAGTTGCAGCGAGTGAAACCAAATAGCCATTTTCCATCAAATAAGAACGCAATAATTCACGAATGCGCTTGTCATCATCCACAATAAGAATATGCGGTTGCTCACTCACTTGTTTGAAATCCGCCGCTGCACCCAATCGGAAGCCCCATCTCGATTTTCGGGGTTGATGAGGTGCAGCAACAATTCATGGAAACCAGTGCTGCCAGTTTCGTTCGCAGCCCTTTGAAACCGTGCAATTTGCGGCGCGGCCAAAGCTTGGCCAAGCGCCTCTCCCTTGGGTGTTAAGTGCAACAGTCTTTGCCTTCTATCGACATCACCTTCTTTTTGGAACACATAATCTTTGTCAATCAGTTCCTTCAAAACCCGCGCCAAACTTTGTTTGGTAATTTTCAGAATATCGAGCAGGCTGGCAACCGTCATGCCAGGGTCGC
>JAYUPT010000163.1:0-8889 GCA_043759965.1 Aestuariivirga sp.
GCGGCGATTAAATTTAGGTTTCGCCTCAACACCATCAGCAGGTGGCTCGCGTTTTTTAAACGCTGGGCGTTCTGGCTGTTTCCGAAAAGGTCCAGTATCCTTGGGCCACCAGACATTGATTTCGATCATTTCGGGTGGTGCTGGTTCGGAAGGTGATTCCTCAACGACTTCGACTGGGGTTTCAGCCGGAGCTTCAGGTGGAGCTTCGGCAACAACTGATGCAGCCGCCACAACAACAACAGGCATAGCCACTTGTTTCTTTTGCGCACGGAAACCAAGGCTTACCAGAATTTCTTCAAATTCTTCGCCAGAACAGCCAACAAGTGACATCATATCTGAGACCACACTAAAGCCACCGCCTTCAATAGCTCCGGCGGGGCGCTGTTCTTCTGGAATTCGTGGCTTCCAAAATACGCGGTCTCTAATCAAATCAGCCAAGCGTTCGAGCATATCAACGCGCACGGCGCGTTTGCCGCACACTCTATAACCACAAATGGCATAGAAGCCTTCGGGCTTTAATGGATCGGCCGTGGTTGAGGTGAGGCCATTGGCAGGTGGAGCTGAAACTGGGCCAGCATCGGCGTCACCTTTATTCTTTTGCAGCCACCACAACAGCAGGCGCATATCCGTTGCAGCTGGTTTCAGCAGAGCAGGCAAGAAAATTTGGAAAGCCCCAAAGCGCGCACCGGCTGAGCGCAATTTAGCGCGATCATCTTGGCTGAGGGCTTTCACCTCCTCGGCAACGGTTTCGCGCGGCAATACACCAAAATGCTCAACAATGCGAAACGCCATGCCACGGGCCAAAGCGTCAAAGCCTTCGGCCTCTTCCAGCTTAGTCAAGGGTTCAAGCAAGGCGGCCAAATAACGGCTTACGAATTTTTGCAAGCGCTCGCGCACTTCATCACGGGCCGCCCCTTGCAGCACATCATGGGCCACAACATCCGCACGCGGGCGAAGCGCATGATCGCCAGCAAATACGCGGCCCACCACATTGCCAGCCCAGATGATTTCGCCGCTGCGATTAAGTTTCAAATCAGTGTCGGTGGTCATGGCCAGAGATTTGGCGCGTTTGCCAATTTCTTCGGTCACAGCGGCAAGGCTTGCGGTTTTCAGCAGTTTCGCATCGGCATCGCCGCTTGCGTCTGCGGTGAAATTTAACCCTTGGATGCGGCCAACAAATTCGCCTTCAATTTTAACTTCGCCGCCATCTTCTACGTTCGTCATCAAGCCTTCCTTTTTCGCCAGACGTTGCATCAATACACTGCTTCTGCGATTGATGAAACGCTGAGTTAGCTTTTCATGCAAAACATCTGATAATTTATTTTCGATCTCTTTGGCCCTTGCCTGCCAGTAAAATGGCGCCTCCAGCCAGCCTGATCGGTTGGCAATAAAGGTCCAGCTTCGCACATGCGAAATGCGGGTGGAGAGGGCATCAATGCCACCTTCCATATTATCACTCAAGGCCAATTGCTTGGAAAACCAATCCTCCGAAATGAAGCCTTTGCCAGTGTGCAGATAATGAATAATGCGGCCCACCAGATGGGCATGTTCGGCAGGCGATATGTTGCGGTAATCTGGCACTTGGCACACTTCCCAAGTTCGCAGCACCTGTTTTGGTGTTTTGATCAGGCCAACGATGGAGCTATCGCGGCACATGGCCTCCAAAGCTCGCACATCTGGGGCATCCTGCGCGCGGGTGAGGCCATCCAGTTTTGGCAAAGTACCCAAAGATTTTCGTAAACCATCTAATGAGCGGAAATCCAAATCACGGTTGCGCCATTGCAACATTCGCACACTTTCGAAATTATGATTTTCCAAGCGGTCGATCATCTCTTGATCAAAAGGTTCGGCCTCGCCTGTCACGCCAAAGGTGCCGTCATTCATATAGCGTCCGGCCCGGCCCGCCACTTGGCCAAGTTCGCCGGGGTTTAAGTTGCGAAATTGGAAGCCATCAAATTTGCGCGTAGCGGCAAAGGCCACATGATCGACATCCATATTGAGGCCCATGCCAATCGCATCGGTGGCCACCAGATAGTCCACATCGCCAGATTGATAGAGCGCCACTTGCGCGTTTCTCGTGCGGGGGCTGAGTGCCCCCATCACCACGGCGGCACCGCCGCGCTGGGTGCGGATCAACTCGGCTACCGCATAAACCATCTCGGCGGTGAAGGCCACAATGGCTGAACGGCGCGGCAGGCGCGACAGTTTTTTCTGGCCCGCATAGGCAAGGGTGGAAAGCCTTGGCCTGGTGACGAACGTGCAATGTGGGATTAGCTTTTCCAGAATGGGCCGCATGGAGGCAGCACCCAATAGCATGGTTTCTTCGGTTCCACGTCGATGCAATACACGGTCCGTGAAAATATGGCCGCGTTCGAAATCGGCGCAGAGCTGCACTTCATCAATGGCCAGAAATGGCACCTCAATATCAGGCGGCATGGCCTCCACCGTGCAGACCCAATAGCGCGGTTCAATGGGAATGATTTTTTCTTCGCCAGTGATTAGTGCAACGGCTTGATCACCTACTTTGGCGCGCACGCGGTCATAAATTTCACGCGCCAGCAGCCGCAAGGGCAGGCCGATCATGCCTTTGCCATGCGCTAACATACGCTCGACAGCAAGATGGGTTTTTCCGGTATTTGTAGGCCCCAGAACGGCGGTGACGGGGCGATGAGGTGGCATGGAAGTGCAAACTAGTTAGGAAACTTGCTTCGCGCAATTTTAAAATATTTTATGTGTTTTGAGAGCGTTATGCAGTGAGCCGAAACGCTTACGATATTGGGCCGGGGTTAAACCCACTTTCCTGCTAAAAAGCCTGCTGAAAAAACTCGTATCTTCGTAGCCTGTTTCATTGGCAATTGCCGCAATAGAAAGTTCCCCCGTCTCTAACATTTGCTTGGCTTCTTCCAGTCGCAAGGCATGGATATAATCAAGGGGCTTCATGCCGGTTGCCAATCTAAAACGGCGTTCAAAACTGCGCGGTGAGAGGCCCGAAAGTTTGGTGAGGGCCGACACCGGAGAGGGCGTTTTGTAATTATGCCCCACCCACTCTTGGCATTTGTGGATTGCCGCGTCTTGTGTTTGTCGAAAATAAAGCAGCGACGCAAATGGCTTTTGACCAAGATCATGCCATTGCAGCATGTAAACTTTGGCGACCTCAATGGCTTCTTTCAGCCCGACAAACCTAGCGATTAAATAGAGCGTCAAATCCTGCCAGCTTGAGCCGCCACCCGCCGTTAAAATACGTTGCGACACTCCACTCAAAACCAACGATAGGTTGGGCGTCACCTTAACATTATCGTAGTTACGCGACAGCATCTTGGCGTAACCCCAGTGTATGGTGGCTTCACAATGGGCCAACAACCCGGCTTCGCCGAGCAGCACCGCACCTGAACAGGCGCTGGCCATCATGGCACCTTCGCCATGGATTTTTTTGAGCCACATCACTTCAGGCACATATTGCCCCGCTACACTGCCATTGGGATCAACAAAAAAATCAGGTATGCACACAATGTCGGGCGGTGGGCAATTTGAAAAATCATAATGGGCGCAAATTGATATTCCATTGGCAGCATTAAAGGGTTCACCGCTGCGTGCGACGATATAGGGTCGCATTTTTTGTTCACCGACAATGCCCTTGGTGATGAAGCTGAAATCGCGCCCTGGGGATGAAAATAAATCAAACATCCCATAGAGAGCTGAGGCCGTTACTTCTGGCACGGCAAGAATAGCAACATTGAAAGGCTCTCTTGGTGTCGGCATGGCGGAAATGACCAGTTATCAGCTTTTTCGACTTTAGGACTTGCAACCTGTTTGGCCTAGTCTTTTTTTCAACAGGAGGATGCGACCATGACCAAATCCCAAATACATAAAATAACGTCCGAAAAGATCGAAGCCCTGCGCGCGGCCATGCGTGGAGAATTGCTGGATGCAAACAGTCCATCCTTTGATGATGTGAGGGTCATTTGGAATGGTATGATTGATCGCAAGCCTGCGTTGATTGCGCGTTGCCGCAACGCCGGAGATGTTGCGATTGCGGTGAACTTTGCTCGCGACAACGCACTGGCCATTGCCATTCGTTCTGGCGGCCATAATGTGGCGGGTTATGCTGTGAGTGAAGGCGGTCTGATGATCGACCTCTCATTGATGAACGGGGTTCGTATCGCGCCTGATCTTGAAACGGCTATCGTTGAGGGCGGTGCTACATGGGCTGACGTGGATGCCGCAACCACAGTTTTTAATCGCGCAACTCCGGGCGGCTTAATTTCGCAAACAGGTGTTGCCGGATTGACCCTGTCTGGAGGCATTGGTTGGTTGCGCGGCAGCCACGGGCTGAGTTGTGATAACTTGATTGCGGCTGATATAGTGACGGCCGAAGGCAAATTGGTTCACGCCAGTGCTTCTGAAAATGCGGATCTGCTATGGGCGTTGCGCGGTGGTGGCGGAAATTTTGGAGTGGTGGTGAGTTTCACATTCAAAATTCATCCCATCGAACCCGTGCTCATGTTCTGCGCACCTGCTTATCCAGAGGAGAGGGCCAATGAAATTATCCCCCTGTGGCGTGATTTTATGAAGTCTGCGCCAGATAAGCTCAGTGGACTTGTTGAATTTTCAACGATCCCAGAAGATCCGGCTTATCCTGAAGCCACATGGGGCCAACGCGTTTTGGCGCTGGCGCATGTTTATGATGGTCCGGCAGATGAAGGCGAGCGCGTGGTTGATCCATTGCGCCATTTCGGCGAGCCTCTACTCGATTTCAGCGGTCAGATGCCCTACCGTGCAATTCAAACTGCCTATGATGCGTTGTTCCCCAAAGGTCGTGATCGGTGTTATTGGAAATCGACCTATATCAAAGGGCTAGATGACAGGGTTATCAATGATTTTACGACCTGCCTGAAGCAGCGCCCGTCTGAGAAAACTATAGCGTCAATTTGGCAATTTGGCGGAGCGGTGCAGCGTGTTGAGGCCGCTACTACAGCTTTCGGTGATCGTTCGATGCCCTATATGTTGAGTTTTGACGCGGTGTGGTCAAGCCCCGCTGACGATGACGCAAACATGACATGGGCGCGCCGCAGCTGGAATGATATGCAGCGCCATTCAACCGGGCGAATGTATCTCAATTTTCCCGGTCATGGCGAAGGCACAAATCTGGTGCGCGACGCTTTTGGAACCGAGGCTTATGCTCGGCTGCAAAATGTGAAGCGCAAATATGACCCACAGAATATCTTTCATTTGAATCAGAATATCATGCCAAGCGAAGTGGCTTAAATTGAACCAACCCCTTAACCTTTAGATTCAAACGAGAACGAACCACGCCCGAATCGCTTCAGGAAGCAGATTCAGTTTTTGTTCCTTTGATTTCGGGCATGTTTTAGAAAATCAAATTTCCAGCAACTGCGTAATATCTCAAATTAGCGGTACTAAAGCACCGCTATTTTTAACCAACTGGCCCTTATGGTTAATCAATTATCTTGCATAAGCATCGAATTTTATTAATAAAATTAAGAAAGCGTTCCACAGCAGAACATACAGCGCCCGAATCGCTGTTGGGCCGATTTTCCGTCTTTGTTCACGCCATAGGTTGTGGCTTGGTTTGCAAAAAACACAAGGGGGAATTGCGTGGAGCAGAATTAAAGTTCAAAATGGGTTTTAGCGTTAACCTCCTGTGCCGGAACTGGAATGCCGAAAAAATGCGGGTTTCCCCAGTGCTTGCTTGACCTTGGAAATTTGCGCCCCTATAGAGACGCCAACGGGAGCTGGAAAACCTTTTTCCGGCTCGTTCTTTTGTATGGAGATACCTATGTCGCGTGTTTGTGAACTAACTGGCAAAGGCCCACAGGCCGGCAACAAAGTGAGCCATGCCAACAACAAAACCAAGACTCGTTTCTTGCCAAACCTGTGCCAAGTGAGCTTGATGAGCGAGGCCATGGGCCTTTCTTACAACATGCGCATTTCAGCCCATGCGCTGAAATCAGTTGAACATCGTGGTGGTTTGGATGCATTTTTGCTGAAAGCCAGCAAAGATGATTTGTCGATCAGTTTGCGCAAGCTTAAGGCTGCGATTACCAAGAGAGTTGAAGCTGCGCCAAAGGCGGCTTAATTTTTCTAAATAGATTTTGAAAAGCCGCTCTGGTTCAGAGCGGCTTTTTTGTTATGGTTGCGGGATGGAACAGAAAAGACATACCGCCAATGCGCCGCGCGATGGCTCCCCTCGCGTGCATTCCTCATCGACGATCCGCAATTGCGAGCTTGGCCAATTCACCGATGTGGCTGAACGGGTGTTGATAGCCGAAACTGCGCTTGGCGATTATTCTTATGTGGAACGCCACACCGAGATTATTTACGCTGCTATCGGCAAGTTTTGCGCGGTGGCATCGGATGTGCGGATCAACGCGCTCAATCATCCGATGGAGCGCATTTCACAGCATAAGATAACTTATCGTCCGAATGAATATTTTCTTTATGCGAAAATTGATAAAGATTTTCGCGAGGCCCGCAAGAATGCCATTGTCGAGATTGGCCATGATGTGTGGATTGGCCATGGCGCAATAATTTTGCCCGACCTCAAAATTGGCCATGGCGCAGTGATTGCGGCTGGTGCTGTGGTTACTAAAGATGTGGAGGCCTTCGCGGTAGTGGTTGGTGTTCCGGCAAAGCGTATCAAATGGCGCTTCCCCAAGAAAATCCGTGCTCGCATTTTAGAGTTAGCATGGTGGGATTGGCCGCATGACCGATTGGCGGAGGTGGTGGTGGATATGCGCGAGTTGACGGTTGAGGCGTTTTTGGAGAAGTATGAAAACACTTCACTGTGATCAAGTGTTGCATTGCCACACCTAAAAATTAGTGGCACATCAAAACTATGGAACTCAATATATCAATCGGGGCTGCTGCCGTTGCTGGTGCGCTCAGCTTTCTTTCACCTTGCGTATTACCTTTGGTGCCGTCTTATCTGGTTTTCATCAGTGGAACTTCGCTTGAAGATTTGAGGGGCAGTGAAACTAAATTAAATACTCGTTATGTGCTGCTGGCGGCGCTCATGTTTGTGTTGGGCTTCACTACAGTGTTTGTGGCGCTGGGGGCTACGGCATCTTATTTCGGTCAAGCCGTTCGTTCACAATTGCCGCTGCTGTCGCAGCTTGCAGGTGTGCTCATCATCATCATGGGCCTGCATTTTCTGGGCTTGTTCAAGTTGCAAATTCTGTCGCGGGAAGCGCGCTATCATCAAGACAGTAAACCGTTTGGATTGTTTGGTGCTTATGCCGTGGGCCTGGCTTTTGCCTTTGGGTGGACGCCGTGTTTGGGGCCAGTGCTAGCAGCCATTCTTTCAGTTGCGGCCAATGCGGAAACTGTAAGCAAGGGCGCCCTGTTGCTTGCGGTTTATTCGCTGGGCCTTGGCATTCCGTTTCTGATTGCTGCAGCAAGTGTCAATGTGTTTCTCAATTTCTTTGCGCGGTTTAAATCTAAGCTGGCACTTGTTGAAAAAATTATGGGAGCCGCACTGGTGCTCACAGGCATCATGTTCCTCACGGGCAGCATGCAAACACTTTCCTATTGGATACTCGAAACTTTCCCTAGCCTTGGAACTATTGGCTGATTAGTATTAAAATATGGCGGACCAACTTTTTCAAAAACTTGAAGGCATTCAAGCTTGTGTGTTTGATGCTTATGGCACCTTGTTCAATGTGGCCACTCCAGTTGAAAAATTGGCAGGTACTATTGGCGAGAAGGCCGCCGATGTTGCAAAGCTGTGGCGGCAAAAGCAGCTTGAATATACATGGCTCAGAAGCTTGATGGGCGTTCACGCAGATTTTTGGGTGGTGACGCGTGAGGCGCTGGATTACACACTTGAAGTTCACGGGATCACCGAAACGGGTCTCGCCGATGAGTTGATGACGCTTTATCTGAAGCTTGATGCTTATGATGATGTGGTGGCAACACTGCAAGCCATCCGCGCCAAGGGCAAGCGCTGCGCCATTCTCTCAAATGGCAGTCCATCAATGTTGGATTCGGTTGTGCGCCATGCGGGTTTAGAAAAACTGTTTGATCATGTTTTGTCGGTGGAAGACGTGGGCGTTTATAAACCCAGCCGCCGGGTTTATCGCCTCGCCATGCAGCGGTTGCAAATTCAAGATGCGCCATCGATTTGTTTTATCTCAGCCAACAGTTGGGACGCGCAAGCGGCGGCGCAATTTGGCTATCAGGTGGTGAAGCTTTCACGCACTCCCTCAGTGGCCGATCGCATTCCAGGAAAACCCGCTGCAGTGATTGATGGATTGGGCAAGTTGTTGCAGTTGGTCTAACGCTTCAACACAATGCTGGTCATCACGCGTTGATCATTATAGTCACCTGTTGCAGCGCCGGAATTAAACCACAGGCCTTGGTAATTTATGCTCGCCGTCATGTTGGGATTGAGTTTCCAATCGAGACCGAGTTTGGCGGTGGTGCTACTATCAATGCTGGTGCCGGAATCTTGTACGCTAAATCCAAGCCCGGCTTTGGCATCTAAATTCTGGCGCAAAGAATGCATAAGATCGAGGCTGGTGGTCCAGCTGCGGCTGGCGGCAATTCCGGCGGTTGAGGTTTCATCAATGCTGAAGCCTGATGCTGCTTCCACCGAAGTGATTTCAGTTGGTGACCATTTTACACGACCTGTCAGCCCAAACCCTTGCGCGGTTTCAAGGCTGGCATCGGCATAGTCGCGCACAATGTAAGTGAGCGCCACTTCACCATCCCAAATCGGACCACGATTCAGTGCAACACCAGCAGCAATACTCACGCCTTGCGAGTTACGGTTCACGCCATTACGGTCCAGTGTTTGATCATGGAAGCGCGGGGCGTATGCGATTTCAGCAAAGGGTTTGAAGGCCGCACCATTATCTGTGAGGGCAGCGC
>JAYUPT010000164.1:0-3414 GCA_043759965.1 Aestuariivirga sp.
GCAGAATATGAAGAGAGCCTCACAAAAATAAAACGCATCATGGAGGCCTTTCAACCATGATCTTGATCATCGATAATTATGATAGTTTTGTTTTTAATATAGCCCGCTATTTTGAAGAGTTGGGGCAGCACACGCGTGTGGTTCGCAACGATGAAATTGACGCTACAGATTTGAAGGCAAAGGCTATCGTCATATCGCCTGGCCCGTGCACGCCAGTTGAAGCTGGGGAGTCGATGCAAATTGTGCGCGACTATTCCGGCAAGCTTCCCATTCTCGGAATTTGTTTAGGCCACCAAGTGATCGGCCAAGTGTTTGGCGGCAAGGTTAACAGAGCCCGCCAACCCATGCATGGCGACAGTTCCGAAATTGATCATAGTGGAGAAGGTCTGTTTGCTGGCATCCCACAAAAATTCTCTGCGGGGCGCTATCATTCTTTGATCGTGGAACAGCTTGAGAAAACTGAATTGGATGTGACCGCGCGTTCTGGCGATGGTGCAATCATGGCTCTGCAACATAAAACTCATCCGACATTCGGCGTGCAGTTTCACCCTGAGTCAATTCTCACCGAACATGGTTATGATCTGTTGCGTAATTTTTTGAAGGTGGTGGCATGAACATTCTTTGGTTCAATGGTGCGCTGGTTGATGGGCCTTTGGCTTTAGACGCTGCTGATCGTGGCCTAACGCTGGGGGATGGACTTTTTGAAACCATCGCCGTGAATGGCCCGCGCGTCATTTGGCTTGAGGAACATTTAACCCGCATGGCAGCTGCTGCAACAGAGCTTGGCATTGGTTTTGATCTGGCAAAAATCAGAACTGGCATAGCGGCTGTGTTGCGGCACAATGATTTTCCGTCAGCAGCGTTGCGCGTCACACTCACGCGGGGTGTGGTGCAACCACGGAGCTTAACAGGTGACGGCGCTAATCCCAATTTGATGGTGTCGCTTTCACAGTTTGATGGTTCCAAAGATAAATCAATAACCCTTGCAACGTCAACAATCAGGCGCAATGAAACCGCACCCTCATCACGCCTTAAAACGCTTTCATACATTGATAACATTGTCGCCGCCCGCGAGGTTGCATCTCGCGCCGATGATGCTTTGATGCTGAACACGAAAGGCAATGTTGCTTGCACCACAATTGGCAATTTGTTTTTGATCAAGAATGATCAGCTGATAACGCCGCGCGCTGATCAGGGCATTCTCTGCGGCATTGCCAGAGCGAAGCTTTTGCCGGAAGCGCATGAAGCGATTGTTTCCCTCAATGATATCTTTGCGGCTGATGCAGTTTTTAGAACCAACAGTTTGCGTTTGGTAACACCCGTTACTAAGCTGGATGATAAGCCACTGGGCAGGCGCTCGCTCGATGATATCAAGCGCCTCATTTTGGAAAGGACGAACACATGAAATTTTTTGCTGATACGGGTGACGTGAACGAGATTAAGGAAATTCAATCATTGGGGCTTTTGGACGGTGTGACCACAAACCCTTCGCTCATTGCCAAAACGGGTCGTCAATTTGTCGATGTGATTAAAGAAATTTGCAGCTTTGTTGAAGGTCCGGTGAGTGCTGAAGTGGCGGCTCTGGATTTTGAAACCATGATGAAAGAAGCAAATGTGTTGCGTAAAATTGCTAAAAACGTGGCGGTAAAAGTACCACTCACGCTAGATGGCCTTAAAGCTTGCAAAGCACTTTCATCCGAAGGCACAATGGTGAATGTAACGCTCTGTTTCAGCGCCAACCAAGCCTTGCTGGCGGCAAAAGCTGGGGCCACTTTCATCTCGCCCTTCATTGGCAGGCTTGATGATATCAACATCAACGGCATGGATTTGATTTCAGAGATCCGCCAGATCTATGACAATTATGATTATGATACGAACATTCTGGCCGCCTCCATCCGCACGCCAAATCACATCCGCGAAGCTGCTTTGATCGGGGCTGATTATGCCACAGCTCCACCAGCGGTTTTGAAAGCTCTGGTCAATCATCCCTTAACGGACAAGGGCATTGCATCATTCTTGGCTGATTGGAAAAAGACTGGGCAGACCATTGCCTAAACAAAAGGGCCAATCTTGCGATTGGCCCTTTTTAAATTTCTGACGGAAAAATTATTCCGCTTTTGCAACCACTGGAGCTGCAACCTTGGTATTGTAGGTAAGCTTTTCAGTGATGCGGGCGCGCTTGCCAGTGAGGCCCTTGAGGTAATACAACTTAGCACGACGCACTTTACCGCGGCGGATCACCTTGATTGAGTCAATCATTGGCGAATAGAGCGGGAACACACGTTCAACGCCTTCACCGTAAGACATTTTGCGAACTGTGAAGTTCTCATTGATGCTGCCGCCAGCGCGCGCAATGCACAGGCCTTCATAGGCTTGAACGCGGGTGCGCTCGCCTTCAACAACCTTTACGTTTACAATCAGCGTATCGCCTGGGGCGAAGGCCGGAACTTGGCGCTTGGCTACAACGATAGCAATTTGCTCTTTTTCGAGCTGCGCAATGATATTCATGGTCAGTATCCTGTGTTCAAAGTTGGTGGCTTCTAACTGCATAGCTTACGAAAAGTCAACCTTTGCTCTTGACATATTTTGCCCAAAGATCAGGGCGGCGGGTTTTGGTTAATTCCTCGCGTTTTTCCAGCTTCCATTTGGCAATGGCTTTATGGTCGCCAGATGCTAAAATCTCTGGAGTTTCAAGGCCTTCCCAGATTCTAGGCTTGGTGTAATGCGGGTGCTCCAATAGCCCATCTTCAAAACTCTCCTCGGCATGGCTTTCATCATGGCCCATCACGCCGGGCAGAAGCCGGATGATGGAATCGAGCATTGTGAGGGCCGCAGGCTCGCCGCCGGAGAGAATAAAATCACCAATGGAGACTTCTTGCAGGTTTCGGCTTGCAATCACGCGCTCATCATAACCTTCAAACCGGCCGCAGATAATCATACAGCCTTCGCCTGCTGCCAGCTCTCGGGCGAAAGTTTGCGTGAAGGGAATGCCGCGCGGGCTCATCAACAGGCGCGGGCCTTTGTGCGGGGTGGCATCAATGGCGCGGGCCAGAATATCAGGTTTGAGCACCATGCCAGCACCGCCGCCAGCTGGATGATCATCGACGGTTTTGTGTCGATCAGTGGCGTGGGCGCGAATATCATGGGCATCATAACCCCATTTGCCTTCACCGAGTGCTTTGCCTGCCAGAGAATGGCCAAGAGTGCCAGGGAACATATCCGGAAACAGCGTGAGGATGGCGGCTTGGAAGGTCATGCAACATTCCCTCCATTTTTGTCATCCCGTCGAAAGACGGGACCCAGTACAGCGCGCACCGAGTCCAGATTTCTGGGTCCCGACTTTCGTCGGGATGACAGATTATTTTGATTGAACTTCATTTTCCAAATACCCATCTGGCAAATCGACGATCACTT
>JAYUPT010000165.1:0-8860 GCA_043759965.1 Aestuariivirga sp.
GGCGGTGTTCCGGTGCTAATAACATCTCCTGGCATCAACGTGAAGAACTGGCTGAGATAAGCCACGATATGCGCCACGCCAAACACCATGGTGGAAGTGTTGCCATCTTGCACGCGGCTGCCGTTCAGCTCTAGCCACAGGTGCAGGTTCTGCGGGTCTTTCACTTCATCTGAAGTGACCAGCCACGGGCCGATGGGGCCGAACGTGTCGTATGATTTGCCCTTGGTCCATTGGCCAGAACGCTCCAACTGGAATTCACGCTCGGAGAGATCGTTGATGATGCAATAGCCCGCCACATATTTCAGAGCGTCAACCTTTTTGATGTTCTTGGCTTTAGTGCCAATGATCACGCCAAGCTCCACTTCCCAATCTCCCTTCTTGGATTTTGGCGGCAAAGTAACATCATCATTTGGACCAGAGAGGCAGCTCACTTGTTTTGTGAAAACGACTGGCTCGGCTGGAATTTGCAAGCCAGCTTCAGCGGCGTGATCGGCATAGTTCAAACCAATGGAAATGAATTTTTGCGGATTAAAAACGCAAGCGCCGATGCGGGGTTTGCCTTTGACGATTGGCAAAGTTTCGATTTTGATTTTGTGCAGTTTGGCCAAGGCTTTTGGCGAAATGGTTTCACCAGAAATATCACTCACATGGGCCGAAAGATCGCGGATGCGGCCTTCCTTATCAAGAATGCCTGGTTTTTCTTTGCCGATTTTGCCGTAGCGTAAAAGCTTCATGTGTTAGTCCCATTGTTGCGCCGACTCATGCCAGCGCGGTTGATAGCCTTTTTGTAAAATGGCAATGATTGAGGGCGGAGTCAAAAGTTTCATGGGCGTGAGCGGATGCGCTGCGCTGTAGCCGGAGAAGGACCAGTGCAAGAGGCGCTGGTTTTTTAGGGCGTAGAAATTGTTGTTGTGCTCAAACATGGTGCCTTGTGGGAAGCTCCCCATCCGTCCGCCTGCGGCGTCCACCTTCCCCGCTTCGCGGAGAAGGAGAAGACGTTCTTTGTGAAGCTGCTGATCAAACTCACCAACCTTCCGCTCTCCCAGAAACTGCTTCGCCTCTTTGTGGCGGCAGAAAAAACAGGGGCGGTGGCCAGCGGCGAGTGCTGTGACTTCATCCAAGAAGAACAACGACGTGTAGCCCTGCCCCATTGCTTCGTGGTGTTGATCTTTCCAATGGAGATCACAACATATCCAATGGGTGCTGGCCCAGCGGCGCTTGCCTAGCGTTTTATCCTCACGGTGAAACTTGCCACCACGATTGCCCATCATGGTGCCGCGCTCAGCGCTTACGACTATATCACCGTTTGGCTTTACGCGATTTTGCAGGGGCATCTGTTGGGATCACATGCGTTGGAATTGGCATGATGAGGTTATGGCGGCCCACTTTGGTGATGTCAGTTTCGCCACAGAGCGCCATGGTGGTGTCTAACTCACTGCGGATGATTTCGATGGCGCGGGTGACTCCTGCTTCACCAGCGGCACCTAAGCCATAGATATAGGCGCGGCCAATGTATGTGCCTTTGGCACCCATGGCCATGGCTTTGAGAATATCCATGCCGGTTCTGATGCCTGAATCAAAATGCACTTCAACTTTATCACCCACTGCATCAATAATCGGGCCTAACATATCAATGGTGGCGGATGCTCCATCCAATTGGCGGCCACCATGGTTTGAAACGATGATAGCGTCTGCTCCAAGCTTAGCTGCAATCTTCGCATCTTCCACATCATTAATGCCTTTGAGGATTAATTTGCCATCCCATTGCTTGCGGATAAAATCAACTGAGGTCCAATCCAGTGTTTGATCAAATTGATGGGTGGCCCATTCATTGAGGGAAGCAATATCGCCCACACCTGCGGCATGGCCCACGATGTTTCCAAACTGACGATTCTTAGTGCCCAGCATGCCAAGGCACCAAGCAGGCTTGGTCATCATATTCAAGATATTTGGCAACGTGAGCTTTGGCGGCGACGACAAACCATTTTTCACATCCTTATGGCGCTGACCCATAATTTGTAAATCGAGCGTGAGCACGAGGGCGGAACATTTTGCTGCTTTGGCTCTTGCTACCAGACGCTTTGAAAACTCTCGGTCACGCATCACATAAAGCTGGAACCAAAATGGTTTCTCGACATTCTTGGCCACTTCTTCGATTGAGCAAATGCTCATGGTGGAGAGCGTATAAGGTAGCCCGGCTTTTTGTGCCGCTCGGCAGCTAAGAATTTCACCATCGGCATGTTGCATGCCGCCAGAGCCAATGGGCGCAAAGGCAATAGGCATGGCCACATCTTCGCCAATCATTTTAGTTCTGAGGCTGCGGCCATCAATGTTCACGGCCACACGCTGGCGCAATTTATATTTGGCAAAGGCGGCTGTGTTGTCGAGATAAGTGCTCGTGGTATAAGAGCCTGTATCACAATATTCATAGAACATGCGCGGTGTGCGTCGCTCATAAATTTGACGCAAATCTTCAATGCTGGGGACTTTGGACAGGTTCATTACGAGTTCTCATTTTTCAATGAAGAATGAATAGCGCGAGTTTTAGAACTTGCCAATCACATTCAGGAATACGCCCTGATCATCATGCGTGAGATCACGCAGATCGTCAGAGAAAGTGCCAAAATTATAACCTGCACCCGCTTTGAAATTATCGCCGAACTGACGATAGAGTGCAGCGAGCACACCAAGGTCACTGGTGCCAACAGTTGGTGACCACAGCACGCGGCCTTCCAACACGGCATCCCATTCTTTTACAATGTGAACATCGGCGCGCAAAATTGCGAGATGGGCAGAAGAATCTTCCCAATCAGCTCCCACTGTACGGTCTTTGGTTTCACCCATGCGGAAGCCATATTTGCCACCAATGTTTAAATTCTGCATCACGTCATAACTCGCATCAACCGAGAAGATGCTGGAGGATTGTGCGGGGCTAGACGTGGTACCATCAACACCCACTTGTGAAGCACCCGGATTGTCAAACACATAGTTATATTTGAGCAACGCGTTGAAGCGATCACTTTCGGCAGGGCGATACGCAAAGCCGAATGTGCCATCAACATATTCGCCATCTCGTGTATCTTCGGTGGCATCGGCAATGACCACATCGAGCTTGCCAAGAGAGCGCCAGTCTTTTGACATTTTTGCACCGAAACCTGCTTGCAGCAGATAGGCCATGATTTCGCTGGTGCCATCATCGCTGCCATCAAAGCGGGCTTCACCTTTCAGTTTTGCATCAAAACCAGTTTCGGTTTTGTAAGCGACGGAAAGTGATGCGGCTTGGCGGTTTAGGTTATTGTTTTTCAGCAGCGTTATGGGGTCAATGGTGTTGTCATACACGCGGCCAATTTCCGTGCTCGCATCAATCGCCCATTCTGGTGATGGCGTGTATGTGACGCCATAAGTTTGGGTGATGGCGCGGCGCAGGCCGAAGAGATCAAAATTATCTTCGCCATGGGTTGCCCATTCATCACCAAAACTTTTCTTTGCGCCAATGATAATGGTGCCAAGATCTTCGCCTTGTAAACTATAAGGGAAGCTGGATGAGATATCGCGGAAGGCATCCAATCTATAGCCCACATAGTAACGATCATCGGCTGTTGGTTCATAACTCAAAGTGGCTGTGGCATCGAGGCCTTGATTGCCTTCGGATACTTCACCTGATGCTGAAACTTTATCCGTGAGTTTGGTTTTGCCGCCAACGCCCACTCGGTTATCTTTGCGCATGGTGCCGCTGCGTGTGATGGTGCCTTGGCCAAACACATAGGCTTGTTTATCATCATTCCAAGTGTAGATAAATTTGGTTCCAAGATCACCCCGACGGCCCTGCTCTGTTGTGGCCGACGTTGAGCCTGATTTTTCAGTGTAGCGGCCATAGGGCTCTACCGACCAATGCTCATCAATGACGTGATTTATTTTGGCTTCACTCTGGCGGTTGTGTTCACCATCATCGACAAGAGCCTCACTATAGGTGCCTCTTAGGGTGGTTCGCTCACCAACTTTTATATCTGCATTGGCACCCCAGGTTTGCGTGGTTTTTGCAGCCTGTTTATCAAGCGAGGCATAACCCGCATTATAACGCTCATAGCGCGCACCAAGTTTGCCCTTCAAATTTCCTTTGCTCACATCTTCAAGGGCCAGCCCTGCTTCAGCGCGGTATGCATTGGCAATTTTTCCAACCACACCAACTGAAGAATTGGTTTGCAAGCTCAAGCCACCATCAGCCGAATAATTCGAACCAAAACCCGGACCATCAGAGCGGGCAATTTCGGCTTGCAAATAAGTATCTTCGGTTTTTTGAATGCGAATATCCACTCCATAAATTCTTTGGTCGGCATCTTGGGTGTTCTCGGTCATGCCAGATACACCAAGGCGCACATGATCGCCTGCCCACATTTGCGCACGGGCCCCTGTGATGTAACCCTCTTTATCCATCAACACAGGCGTATATTCATAGTGTGCAACGAGATAGTTTTCACTGCCTGATAATGTGGAGGAAGACAGTGGATTGCGCAGGGTGACAACACCCAACACAAAATTGATTTCATAGTCTGTGCGGTAGTTGAGCGTGCGGCGCTCAATCACCCAGCCGGTTGTGCTGTTGCGGGTTTCAACGTTCAGCGTTTCAGTGCCAGCCGTAATATCCTTGTGCTTTAAGAAATAGGCGGAACCACCCGTGCCACGGAAAATATCATGGCCGGGCACGGTGCTGGGCTGGGCGGCATAGGCATCAACGCTGCGCTTGGCATCACCATCGCTGGTGACAGCAGGAGAGCGATAGACTGCACTGGCCCCATAAAGGGCTCTGGCACTTTGCATTAAATGCGTACCGTTTATGGTGGTGCGAAAATTGCCCCACATCACTGAGCTTGGGCCCTTTTCCAACCGCACATAAAATTTGCCATTGGTGGGCGCATCATTGATTGCGGTCGAGTCGTCACCGTAGATTGGATAATAGGCATTAGGGTCGATGCGTTTCAGCGCTGCTTGCGGGTCTTTGCCATCAAGGCCTTTGAGCATATTTTTCAAGCTGCCTTCGCCTGTATCAGCAGCGGCGGTTAAAATATATTTGCCCTTGATTTTACCCTTGAGATAAAACGCGAGGCGGCCTCTGGTCCACACAGCATCAAACTCATCACTGTCTGTGGATTGAACTGCATCTCTATTGAAGTTGTGGCCTGCCGTGAAATCCGCAAGGCCCACATAGAACCAATCAGTTTCAGGAATTTCAATATCGCGCGTAAAGGCAAGGCCCTCGCCATTTTGTTTTACACTAATATCAATTGCATGTTTGCCAGTTGGCAAAATGCGCTGCACTATAAAGCTGTTGTTCGCATCCACTGGCACAGGTTCGCCGGCCACCATCACGTCATGACCTTCAGGAATGTTTTTGCCATAAACTGTTACGGCACCGCCAAACACCGAGATGCTGCGGAAGGCTGTGTGGTCTTCACCATAGCCAGGAGCCACGGCGTTTTTTGCGGCACTGCTGAGCGGCAAAGTGCTGGAAGATTTTGCCAATGGTAAAGGCTTGGTTTCGTCGTAGCGGCCTTCACTATCATAGACGCGCAGCACATAAGTCATTGCATTGGGTGTAAGTTCTGGCATTTGCCATTCGGCAGCACCAAGGCTGTTGATGGGCACCAAGACGATTTGCTTTTTAGTTTCGCTGTCAAGAATGCGAATTTCACCACGGGTTATCCACGCTCCATAATTCATGCTGGCGAGGAAGCGGATGACCTCACCTGCCTTGAAATTCACGCGCATGGGGAAAGTGGAAACATTCAAAACCGGATGAACGCCAAGGCCATCAAACTTCACTTGAATGTCTGCTTCGCCCACGGTTGAAGAGGCAATGCTGGTGGCGCTGCTGTCAACTTGTTCACCATCAATGCTGATGACAAATGGAACTTCTTCTGCATGAGCCAAGCCTATGGTCAATGAGAGGGCGGCGGCGGCGCACACGGTGCGAAGGAGTTTGTTGAAGTGGCTACGCATTATTTACCGCCCTCCAGTTTGGAGGTGATGGTTAAGGCATAAGCCCGTTTTACGCTGTTCCATGCAAAGGTGATTGTTTCTTCCACGGTGTCGAGTCGGGCCTTTGCAAGTTCGGCCGACTCTCCTTTGGCATGATAAACTATGCGTAAAGTTGCTGGCTTTTTGGCCAAGACATCAATGAGCTTATCGAGACCTTCAACCCAGTTGATTTTAATGTCAGTGGTTCCTGGATCAAAGGCTTTGTCGCTCAGATCAAGCTTCACAGTGCGTGGTGCCAACGCTTTGCTGTTGGCTGCACCGAAGTTCAACTTCACAACTTTGCCTTTGGTCACCCGCACATCACGCGGATTTTCGGTGGTGAGCTTATAGCCTTCGGGCAAGGTTCTGGTGTCAAGCTTCAACAGATAGTTTGACCCAATTTTGGCATCCGGCACCGCAGCGCATGGCACATGATAGCGGCCCTCAGCATCAGTTGTGATCAACACACCATTGAGGGTGACCACACGAACGCCGGGCAAGCCTGGCTCACCATCGTTCATATAACCATTGCCGTTGAGATCATCAAAGACACGGCCAATAATATCGCTACAATCAAACACCGCTTCAATTGCGATGGTGACAGTGGCTTGCGCCTTGCCGACCACAAGACCCGTGAGTGGATCAGTGAGTGTACCGTTGTTCACAAACTTGCCGCCCGCCAATGTGGTGGATGCGAGAAGTTTTAGTTTTACGGTAATTTTTCCAGACACAGGCGTGAGTGCCGGGAAATCTAAATTGCGGCCATCGATGAAGGGTGTGAAAGCCACATCATTTACGGTTGCCGAACCTTCAACATAGCCGAACTCTGGTGGCATGATGTCGGTGATCAGATAGCTGGCACCTGCAAGGTTTGATGCTGTGATTGTATATGTCACAGTCTCCCCGCGCTTCACTTCGTTCTTGTTGGCAGTCTTGGTGAGGACTGGGGCAGGCAATGAAACAGGTGTAATAGTTGGCGCGTTGCCTGAAATGCTGGCGTTGTCTGATGTGTCAATGACCTCGGTTGAAGTTGGCGTGTTGGCACTTACATCGGCTGTATTGCTCACAAAGCCTGCCAAAGCATCCGGCAAGGTGATCACATGTTCTGCTGAGAAGTATGTTGTGTTACTGGTGCCTTTTGGCAAGCTCGCCAGAGTAGCTGAGGCCGGAAGTACGTTGGCATTGCCATCGGTTAGAACAACAGTGTCGAGATCAGCATTGCCCGTATTTGTAACTTCAAATTCATAGATGATCACATCGCCCACATCAGTGATGCCGTTGCCGTTTACATCATCAATGTGATTGACCTTCTTGACCAAGGCAATTGCTGGCACAGATGACAGCATGACTCGGGTTGGACCGTCAGTGGCGTTGCTGGCATTATCAGATATATCCGTGACGACGCCTTGGCCGGGCGGTGGCGCAGCCAATGGTCTGGCGCTCAATGCGCCCGGAATACGCGCCGCCAATGGATAATAGCCCTCCACGCTGGCTTGATTATCGACAAAGCCCGCCAAGAAATCAGAACCGGTTACAACATGGATAGCTGTGAAGGTGGTTTGGTCAACAGCACTTGGAGCGAGGCTGGCGAGTGGCCAGCCCGAGAGCGTTGCATTGGCGTCGGTCAAGGTGATTGTGTTGAGCGGGATATTGCCGGTGTTGGTAATCTTGAATTTGTAGTGGATATTGTCGCCAACATCTGACGTGCTGCTAGAGTTCACATCTTCGATATAGTCAACAGACTTAACAATTGCGATGCTGGCTGAGTTGGCCAGATAAGCCACAGTTGCTTCATTTTCGCTATAGCTATTGTCGTCTGAACTGTCTGTGACAGCAGGTAATGATGTTGGCGTGCCTTGGGCAGTTGCTTGATTGGATACAAAGCCTGCCAGAATATCCGAAACCTGAATCACATAACTTGTTATGAACGTGGTTGTGTCTTCATTGCCTGCTGGCAGTGTTGTGAGATGCAGACCAGCAACTGCAACCAAAGGATCTGTGATGTAAACATCATTCAAAAGCAAGTTGCCAGTGTTCTTCACTTTGAAGGCGTAGTTAATGGTGTCGCCAGCATCGGTGATATTGTTGAGGTTGGTATCAACGATTGATATGATGGTTTTGACCACGCTGATTTCTGGTAGGGCTGTGACAGCTGTGATTGTTGGGTTGTTTTGATCTGGGCGTGAGTTATCCGAAAGATCGGTTACATCTGCGCCTGTCGGCGGCTTGGCCGTAACCGTCGCTTGATTGGTTACGCGCCCTGCAATCACATCAGCTGGCGTAATTGTATAAGTCGCTGTGAAATGGGTGTCGTCAAACGTTAGCGGAGCCAAGCTTGCGAGAATGCCACCGGAAACTGAGACCCCGAGAAGTGGGTCGGTTATATTCACATTAGCAAGGGTGACGTTGCCTTGGTTTTCAACCCTGAAGGCAAAGTGGATCACATCGCCAACATCATTGATATTGTTGGAGTTGGTGTCGGTGACGCTGCTCACTGTTTTAATCAATGAAATGGCGGGCACTGGCACGATGGTTGCTATTGTTGGCCCATCTTGTGTGAGTACACTTGGATCAGAGTAATCCTGCACTTGGATATTGCCCGGGGCAGTTCCCACTGCAAGGGCTGTGTTGTCGATATGGCCTAGATCAACATCAGTTTGTTGGATTGTATAAATCGATTCAAAGTAGTTCATGTCGGTTTGGCCGGGAGCCAATGATGCAAGCGGAAGTGCAGGTTGATGGCCGCCAGCACTCGTATCATCCACACGCACCAATGGATCGGTGATCAAAATATCTGTGAGAGTTTGGTTTCCGGTGTTGGTGACGGCGAAGTGATAGGTAATGG
>JAYUPT010000166.1:0-8844 GCA_043759965.1 Aestuariivirga sp.
GCGCACGTCTAGAAAAACCACATTGGGATCACCCAGCAGTTTCTTGGCATCCTCCACCGAAATAGTTTCAACTGCGGCGCGGGCAGCGGCAAGCATGTCTGCATAAGTTTTTGTCATAGTGTCTCTCCATGTTGTTTCTTTAAGTCAGTTTCTAACTCACCATAACCGGTGAAGCGATATTCATAGGCCAGATTTAATTTTGCGGCGGCGGCTTTGGCTTTGCGTTCCAAGTCCTCATCGCGCACCTGCGCTAGATAAACCACCTTCTCATAATGCTGGAAATAATCGTCGCGCAGTTCGGGGTGTTTATCTAGGCCAAGCCCCTGCCACATCAATTTATCGAAATGTCTGGCCAAATAATCGGTCAGGAAAAAACTTCGCATATCCTCATCGCCACGCGCTGCGAATTTTTCGTTACCACTATAGAAGGCATAGCAGTGCGGGCCGTCGATGCGTTCTACATCCTCCTCCAACAACATCGAGTCTAACAAACCACCAGTGCCGCAATCGCCGTAGAGCACGAAAATCTTTTTATAATCTTTTCTGTTCTCACGAATTTTTTCGCGTAGAGCTGGCACAATAAATTGTGGGGTGTTGTGCCATTTGGCGGGCAGGCATTGCACATCGAAGGCGTGCCATTTGTTGTGCTCAATAAGATCAATAATCTCGCGCGCCAATGCCCCGCAAGCCAGCAGCAACACTTCACCAGCACCTGCATTGAAGGCAAAGTTATCGGCAGGTGCAAGATCAAGTTGAGTGGGCATTTATCAGCTCGTTTTAGATTTGTTTACTACAGAGGCAAGTGGATTGCGAAACCGGCAAGATTGTTAAAATGCAAAATATCTCAGTGAACCCTAGTTAACATATTGCGGCTAAATTGACCACCTATCCACTGGTACTCAAACATAGACTAAGGCCCACAGGATAGTGCTGCTAACAACATTTACTGGAGAAATTACATGAACAAGTTTTTGAAAGACGAATCCGGCGCAACTGCAATTGAATATGGCTTGATTGCTGCTGCCATGTCCGTTGCTTTGATCACGGCAATGCCATCGATTACAACCGCACTCACCGGTAAGTTCGCCACAATCGGCGCTGCAATGTCTAAGTAATAGACAAGCTCGCAAGAGTTCAGAAGGGCGTTGCTTTGCAGCGCCCTTTTTGTTTTGTCGTGGCGCAGAGTATTTATTATTTGATTTTTAACTACGCGGCAAAGCTGGCGGCCTTCATTCGTATGATATATCAAATTTCACCAGCCGCCTTTAATTCTCTTTAACAGGTCTCAGCTATTTTCAATTCATACCCGCTAGTATCTACGCAATTGTAATATCTGGGGGGATGTGTGCTGTTAGTAACAATTGGAGAATTCATATGAACAAGTTTCTTAAAGACGAATCTGGCGCAACTGCAATCGAGTATGGCCTGATCGCTGCTGCAATGTCAGTAGCTTTGATCACTGCTATGCCTTCGATCACAACTGCCCTCACCGGCAAGTTCGCCACAATCGGAACAGCGATGTCTAAGTAATTTCTTAGCTTCGCTCGAAAAGAAAGGCGCTGTTCATCAGCGCCTTTTTTGTTAGGCCTGAGCCAATTGATTATGTTTTCTCGCCATGAAACTCTTGGCGGTTTCCACGGCCACCGCAGCATCGCGGCAATAAGCATCAGCGCCCACGGCTTTGGCGAATTCTTCGTTCAAAGGTGCGCCGCCAACCAACACGATATAATCATCGCGAATGCCTTTTTCCTTCATGGTGTCGATCACCACTTTCATATAGGGCATGGTGGTGGTGAGAAGTGCCGACATGCCAATAATATCTGGCTCATGTTCTTCAATGGCTTTCAAATAATTTTCGACTGGGTTGTTGATGCCAAGGTTGATCACTTCAAAGCCCGCACCTTCCATCATCATGCCAACCAGGTTCTTGCCAATGTCGTGAATGTCGCCCTTGACTGTGCCAATCACCATTTTGCCCAAGCGCGGTGCGCCAGTGGCAATAAGCAATGGGCGCAAAATGGCCATGCCAGCTTTCATCGAATTGGCGGCGAGAAGAACTTCTGGCACGAACAAAATGCCATCGCGGAAATCAATGCCCACAATGCGCATGCCTTCAACCAAACCTTCGGTTAAAGTTTTATAAGGTGTCCAGTTGCGGCCCAGAAGAATGTGAACGCCCTCCACCACTTCTTCCTTCAAGCCATCATAAAGATCATCGTGGATTTGCTGCACGAGATCTTCATCGTTCAAGCTGTTCAGATCAAGATCGCCGACGTCGCTCATGGGGCACTCCAAGGAACTGGTTAATGTGGCTCTACGATAGTCGGCAGCGGTTTTAATACCCCGCCAGCGCACGACATGCACTTGCCTGAATACGACGGTTGAGACAAGAGTAAATGCCCGCTATGCATGGTGAAAATAAGGAACCCCTAAATTGAACTCCTCATTCTCCATCGACGCGGTCCGCAAACAGTTCCCTGCATTGGCATTACAAGATGGTGGGCATGAGCGGGTTTATTTTGACAATCCGGCGGGAACGCAAGTTCCGCAACAGGTAATTGACCGCACGGTGGAGTGCTTGGTTCACAAAAATGCCAATCTGGGTGGCTATTTTTCAACAACAGTTGCTGCTAGTGAACTGGTTAATGAGGCTCATCAAGCCTGTGCTGATTTTTATAATGCCTCTTCAGTAGAAGAAATTGTATTTGGCCAAAATATGACGACACTTACGTTGCATTTTTCGCGCTGCTTGGGCAAAAACTTTAAGGCGGGCGATGAAATTGTTTTGAGCAGTATGGACCACGATGCCAATGTGGCGCCCTGGTTGTTGCTGGCAGATGATCTTGGGTTAGTTGTGCGCTGGATGGAATTTGATCTGGAGACGTATGAATTTCCACCTGATGCTCTAACCAAAGTGTTGAACAGCAAGACCAAATTGCTGGCCATGGGCATGGCTTCAAATTGCACCGGTACGGTGCATGATGTGGCGGCATTTTCGCGTGAAGCCAAAGCTGTGGGAGCCATAGTCTATCTAGATGCTGTGCAATATGCGCCGCATTATTCTATTGATGTGCAAGCTCTGGGGGCCGATGTGGTGGTGTCTTCGGCCTATAAATGGTTTGGGCCGCACATGGGAATTTTGTGGGCCCGCCGCGAATTATTGCAATCCACTTTCGGATATAAAGTGCGCGCTGTTGGCGAAGACTTGCCGCATAAATTTGAAACTGGCACGCTTTCACATGAAGGTATGGCCGGGTGTTTGGGAGCGATTGAATATCTCGAACAATTTGGCACCGGGCCAACGCGGGCCGCTAGATTGAAATCAGCTTGGGATGTGATGGTTGCTTATGAGCATGAAATAACCACGCAGTTGATTGCTGGATTGCGTGGCGTGAAGGGCCTTACTATTCGCGGTGTTACATCGGCCAACGCCATGCACCGCAGGGTGCCCACAGTTTCATTCACCGTGGATGGTGTTCACCCTGAAAAACTGGCCAAGCATTTTGCGCGTGAAAATATATTTGTGTGGTCTGGGCATAATTATGCTTTAGAGCCGATCAAGCGCATGGGCCTTGCTGATAAGGGTGGCGTGTTGCGGGTTGGGTTAGCGCATTATAATACGGCGGCGGAGGTGGATGTGCTTTTGAATTCACTCCATCGCGCATTGGCATAAGGACATATAATGGTTTTCAATATTGCGGTGATTGGTCTTGGAAAAATTGCACATGATCAGCATTTGCCGTGCATAGCTAAGAACTCTGATTTTGAATTGGTTGCAGGTGTGAGCCGCAATTCAAAACTGGAAAATGTGCCAAGTTTTGAATCACTTGAAGACTTGATCGCAAGTAAAATCTCAATTGATGCCGTGGCCCTCTGCACACCACCTTCAGTGCGCCTGAGCATGGCGATGCAGGCTTTGGATGCGGGCTATCAAGTGCTGATTGAAAAACCACCCACGCCCACTTTGGGTGAAATGTTTGCGATGATTGACTATGCCAAGGCCAAGGGCCGTGTGCTTTATGCCACCTGGCATTCACGCTATAATCAAGCGGTTGATGAAGCCAAGCGCTTGCTTTCAGGCAAAGATATTTCAAAACTGAAAGTGATATGGCGTGAAGACGTTAGGCGTTGGCACCCGAACCAAGAATGGATTTGGGAACCAGGTGGCTTTGGCGTGTTTGACCCCGGCATTAATGCGCTTTCCATCGTCACCAAAATTATGCCGCAGCCGATTTATGTTGAGAGTGCAGTGATCGAAGTGCCTTCCAATAAAGCAACGCCGATTGCAGCACAGATCAGTTTCAAACACGCCGATGGCCGCAAGGCTGATATGAGTGCTGATTTTGATTGGAGGCAGACGGGCGAACAGACTTGGGAAATTGAAATTGCCACGGCGGATGGCATGAGCCTGTTCTTGAAAAAAGGCGGCACTGTTTTAATCGTAAATGGCAAAACCATCATGGAGGCACCCATGGAAGAATATGAGATGATTTATGCGCGCTTTGCTGAGCTGTTGAAATCTGGGCAATCTTCAGCCGATGTTACGCCGCTGCAATTGGTGTGTGACTGCTTTATGCTGGGAAGGCCGAAAGTGGTGGAAGCGTTCGTTTAAGAACGCCGTCTCTCTCTACGCGCAGCACCCTCAGCAGCCTGATCAATGCCTTTGGCCAAGGCCGATACTGCACCCAATTTTGCTTCCACAGTTTCAATGCTTGGTCGCGCACCTTTGGTGTGGGCTTCTAAAGCTTGGCGCATGGAGGCTAAATGTTCTGGGCTGGTGCCACAGCAACCGCCGATGATTTTTGCACCGGAATCTAACGCGATGCGGGCGTAATCAGCCATCAGTTCTGGGGTGCCAGTGTAATGGATGTGGCCATCATGGTATTGTGGAACACCGCAATTGCCTTTGGCCACCACATGAGCATCGGGCCGTGCGGCCGTGATGCCCATGACGGTTGCGATCAATTCCGATGCACCCACGCCGCAATTTGCACCGATGGCGATGGGTTGGGTTGAAAGTGATGAGGCTAAAGCGCCAAAGGCTGTTGGCGTGATGCCCATCATGGTGCGGCCATTGGTGTCAAAGCTCATGGTGGTAACGATGGGTAGGCCAGCAAAAGCTGCCCCTTCAACAGCGGCGCGAAGTTCTTCTTCGCCCGACATGGTTTCAATCCACAGCACATCCACACCGCCCTCTTTCAAGGCCAGTGCTTGTTCTTTGAAGGCTGCAACACCGTCTTCATAGGCAAATGTGCCTACTGGTTGATAGATTTCACCTGTTGGGCCCATGGAGCCTGCAACATAAACGTCGCGCGAAACGGCTTCGGCTTCGGCGCGGGCATTTTTGGCAGCGGCGATGTTCACTTCGCGCACTTTATCTTGGCCGTCATGCAATTTCAAACGGTGGCGGTTGCCTCCAAAAGTGTTGGTGAGAATGATATCAGCACCTGCTGCAATGAACTGGCTATGGAGCTTACGCACCCGCTCTGGGTGCTCAAAGTTCCACATTTCAGGCGCATCACCGCTCATCAAACCCATCTGGAAATAATTGGTGCCTGTTGCCCCATCGGCCAGCAACCAAGGCTTGGTGTTGAGTGCTTCGGTGAATGATTGGCTGGGCATAATTTGATCCTCAAAAACTATATAAAGAAATCTTTATATGGTTTTTTGTTGCTGTGCAAGCTCAAGCTTAGGCGCTTTCTTTGCCATAAAACAGACCCACCACATGTTCGGCTTGGGCAAAGAACAACCAGCGCTCCACCCATGCGGCGGCCATGATAACTGGCACCGCTGGCAGAGACAGCCACGGCCAATGTGTGCACAGCACGATGAACACGAAGGCCACATCTAAAAGGCCAAGCGTTAGAATACGCAGCTTCTGGGCATTGCGCCTTGCCACCACATAACCCATTTCTTTCATGACAAAATTGGTTGATGTGTGTGGCACTTCCCATTGGCGCACCCCTTCACCCAAGCCTGTGGCTGCGGCCATGGTGTGGGTGCGCGGGTCTTTTTCCAAACGCCGCCAATAGAGAAATTTGAGGACGATGAGCACGAGCAGCGCCATCATAGCCAACATAGATTGCGCAGGCGCAAAACGACCAAACACATAAGCAATGGCCATCAGCCACGCTGAACCCGTGGCGGCGGAGAAAAACAAATAAACTGGAATGGTGAGGGGTTGGTGCCAGGCCCTGATGGTTTTTAATGTGGAGTAAATCTTCGCAGTGCAGAACACGGTGATCCAGCACATAATCGCAGTGACATAGCCCAGTGGTGCGATGAGCTGCGGCAGCTCCACAAGGCCAGACCAGCACGCGCCGAAAGCAATGGCGAGTGGATAGGTTAGAATGGCTGCAACACCTTCACGGCTGAGCCATGATGAGCGCCATTGCGAGAAAGCCCGCCA
This sequence comes from Aestuariivirga sp., assembly GCA_043759965.1. Lineage (GTDB taxonomy): Bacteria > Pseudomonadota > Alphaproteobacteria > Rhizobiales > Aestuariivirgaceae > Aestuariivirga. The sequence goes on from JAYUPT010000166.1 coordinate 6,410, forward strand.
CGCGCGTTCGGGCCGCCCAAGGTGCAGGGTGGATGAGAGCAGGCCAATGGTGATGAGCGCCAAGGCTATGAAGAGCGATGTGAATGCGAAAGCTGGTGTTGAAGCGCGGCCATGGCTGGCCCCTGCAAGACAAAGCAATGAGAGTAAGCCGTAACCTGCGCCGGAAGCTGTAGTGAAAAGGATGACGGAATAGGCGGGGTTCATAATTCGCAGGCCCACTTAACTGTCATCCCGACGAAAGTCGGGACCCAGAAGCAAGCGGTCGATGTTTGTTGAAAGTCTGGGTCCCGACTTTCGTCGGGATGACAGATTAAAAAAAACATCATCCTTCCAACTTCCCAGAATTATCTTCGCTACTGGCCACTGACCCGCTGCCAGTGCTCAACAACTTATCCGCCCATAAGAATAGTTTCTCCATGGGCGAACCATTGGACTTTGGCAATGCTTCAATATGAGCCTGTTTGGTTTCACGCCGTGCTCTTGGTGGCAGGTATTTATTCGTGGGCTTGTAACCCAGTTCCGGCAAAAGATCATAGCCTCCGCGCTCTTTAACTAACAGAGACACATCGGAGTTTTCATCGCCCAAATCTCCAAAATGCCTTGCACCCGTTGGGCAGGCTTTTACGCAGGCTGGCACCTGGTCTTCTGGTTCTAAATTTGTGTTGTAAATGCGGTCCACACAGAGCGTGCATTTTTTCATGACACCTTGCATGTAATCATATTCGCGTGCGCCATAAGGGCACGCCCATGAACATAGCTTGCAGCCAATGCAGGTGTCTGGATTGATCAAAACTATTCCATCTTCGGCTCGCTTATAGGATGCACCGGTGGGGCAGACGGTGACACAGGCTGGCTCTTCGCAATGCAGACAGGAGCGTGGGAAATTTACGATGCGGCTGTCATCCCTGCCTTGCTCTTTCACTTCATAGCCATGGATGCGGTTGAACCATGGGCCTGATGGATCGGCACCATAGGGATCAGTGTCGGTGAGTGGGCCAGAGTCGCCTTGTGCATTCCATTCTTTGCAAGAGGTGGCGCAAGCTTGGCAGCCCACGCAGGTGTCAAGGTCGATGACGAGGCCGAGTTTTTTGGAGGTGGCTAAAGGTAACGATGTCATTTCGCCCTCTTCAATTTTTTCAAAATTTTAAACTGCGGCGCACTTTCCATATTTTGATCAGCGCACTTCTCAATCCGCACGCGAAGATCATACCAGGCGGCCTGCCCTGTAATGGGATCGCTGTTTGAATAACGATATCCACCTTCACGTTCTGGGAGAAGGTCGCTGATTAAGTGGTTGAGCAGGAATCCTTTTTTGGCCTCAGGCGCATCAGGGGAAAGACCCCAAGCGCCGCTGCGTTTGCCGATGGCATTCCAAGTCCACACCGTGTCTTCATTTTGGCCATCGAGTAATTTCGCTTGGCCCTTAATACGCCCATGATGGGAAATCACATCCACCCAATCACCTTCTGCGATGCCAAGTTTCGCGGCGCGGTTTCTATGAATATAAAGCCAGTTGTGACCGATGATTTGCCGCAGCCAAGAATTCTGTGAACCCCAAGAATGATACATGGCCATGGGCCGCTGGGTGATGGCGTGCATGGGGAATTCGGCTTGATCAATCATGCTGCCTTCAAACGGCGCATACCAAAACGGAATGGGATCAAAATAAGTTTCAATGCGGATTTTGTGCTGATCTGGCGGTTGCACTTTGCCATGGCCACGCGCAGACAGCCGGAATTTTTGCAGCGTTTCCGAATAGACATGATGGATGATGGGTTCGGGGCGCGGCAGGAAACCGAAGAAGGTGGCCCAATCTAAATAATCCCAATTCACATGGCGATAATATTTCATGTTGTCGGGCAGTTCTTGAAACCAGTGGCAGCCATTATCGATATAGGCTTGGAGCTGATTGGAGTTCACAGCACCCCGACCTGCCGCCTTACCATCCTTGCCACGGAAACCTGCGAGTGGGCCAAGGCCGGGGGCGCGTTCGTGGTTCACGATGTAATCTGGATAGCCGCCGGGATAACGCGGTTTGCCATCAGCGTTGGTCATGCCCGGGAGGCCGAGACGCGCACCAAGATCAAGCAACACAGTTTGGAAGGCGCGCACGTCACGGTCGGGCTCGACAACAGGTTGACGGATTGAATCCGCTGGACCATCGGCTTCGGAGATGGGACGGTCCAACATTGAGATGCAGTCCCAGCGCTCCAGATAAGTTGTGTCCGGCAAAATCAAATCCGCGTAATGCACCATCTCACTGGCATAGGCGTCGGAGTAAATGATTTTGGGAATCACATATTCACCGTCTTCGCGTTTGTTAGTGAGAGCCGCTATAGTATCCGGCACGTTCATGGCCGAGTTCCAGCTCATATTGGCCATATACATAAACAACACGTCGATATTGTAGGGATCGCCCTTGGCGGCATTGTTGA
>JAYUPT010000167.1:0-3397 GCA_043759965.1 Aestuariivirga sp.
TCCAACAAGTTTGACATTGCCTCATTTGAACATGCTGTGCGGCTGTGGACTGTGGTTCTGGAAATCTCAGTGATGATGGCGCAATTCCCATCCAAGGAAATCGCTCGTCTCTCCTATGATTACCGCACGCTGGGTTTGGGCTTTGCCAATATCGGTGGCTTCCTGATGATTTCTGGCATTCCTTATGACAGCCATGAAGGCCGCTCGATCTGCGCTGCGGTATCAGCCATTATGACTGGCATTTCCTATGCCACATCTGCTGAAATGGCTAAAGAACTTGGACCCTTCGCTGGCTATGCCAAGAATGCGGAAAGCATGTTGCGCGTGATGAAAAACCATCGCCGCGCGGCTTATGGTGCTGCGGTTGGTTATGAAGGTGTGCGCACTGCGCCTGTGCCGCTGGATGAAAACGATCTCACCGATAAGTCACTTGCCTCTGCTGCCCGCCGCGCGTGGGACAAGGCTGTTGAGCTGGGTGAAGCCCATGGTTACCGCAATGCGCAATCAACTGTGGTAGCGCCAACTGGCACCATTGGTTTGGTGATGGATTGCGACACCACAGGCATTGAGCCAGATTTCGCATTGGTGAAGTTCAAGAAGCTTGCGGGCGGTGGTTATTTCAAAATCATCAACCAAGCGGTTCCAGAAGCACTGCGCACTTTGGGTTACGCCGCTGATCAAATTGAAAAGATCATTGGTTATGCGGTTGGTCATGGCACATTGTCTGATGCTCCGGCTCTCAATCATGCGGCGCTTAAAGTCAAAGGTTTTGGTGATGAGCAAATTGCCAAAGTTGAAGGCGGGCTCGCATCAGCATTCGATATTAAGTTCGTGTTCAACAAGTGGACGTTGGGCGAGGACTTCTGCAAAACTGTTTTGAAGATTTCGGACGCACAACTCAATGACTTCAGCTTTGATCTTTTGGCGCATCTTGGTTTCAGCCGCGCCGATATTGATAAGGCGAACATTCATGTCTGCGGTGCAATGACTTTGGAGCAAGCGCCCGGACTTAAAGATGAGCATTTGCCAGTGTTTGATTGCGCCAATCCATGTGGCCGCATTGGCAAGCGTTATCTCTCGGTTGAAAGCCACATTCGCATGATGGCCGCATCGCAATCGTTCATCTCTGGTGCGATTTCGAAAACCATCAACATGCCAAATGATGCCACGGTTGAAGAATGTGCGGCTTCCTACATGCTCAGCTGGAAGCTTGGTGTGAAAGCCAATGCGCTTTACCGCGATGGCTCCAAACTTTCGCAACCTTTGTCTTCGCAGCTCATTGCTGATGAAGAAGATGAAGACGATGGCGTGGATGCGTTGATGGCCAAGGCACCGGTGCAACGGATTGAAACAATCGTTGAAAAGATTGTAGAAAAGATCGTTGAACGCGCCGCCGACCGCGACAAGCTTCCTTCGCGCCGCAAGGGTTATACGCAGAAAGCTGTTGTGGGTGGGCATAAGGTTTATCTGCGCACTGGCGAATATGATGATGGCAAGCTGGGCGAAATTTTCATTGATATGCATAAAGAGGGTGCAGCCCTTCGCGCCATGATGAATAACTTCGCCATCGCTGTTTCAGTGGGCTTGCAATATGGTGTGCCGTTGGAAGAATTTGTGGATGCTTTCACATTCACCAAGTTTGAACCAGCCGGCATGGTGCAAGGAAACGAGTCCATCAAGAACGCGACTTCTATTCTTGATTATGTGTTCCGTGAACTCGCCGTGTCTTATCTCGGCCGCCATGAGCTTGCGCATGTTGAAGCTTCAGAATTCCGCTTCGATACACTTGGCAAAGGTGAAGATGAAAAGCCATCGCAACCCGCACAGCGTTTTGTTTCTGCAGGCTTCGTGCGCAAACAAAACTTGGCCAATGTAGTGGTGATGCCACAAGCGGCCGCTGCGCCCTCACCATCTCATGCGCTGCTGATGCGCGCTGCTGAACAGGTCACGCATGGCAACACGGCTTTGGCTGATCCAGCAGCAGTGGCCTATACCTATGCTGCGCCAGCCCCGTCGATGGATTTGCGCAGCCAAGCCAAGATGAAAGGCTATGAAGGCGACACCTGCGGCGAATGCGGAAACTACACCATGGTGCGCAATGGCACCTGCATGAAGTGTGACACATGCGGAAGCACGAGCGGGTGTTCGTGAGGTAGTGCAAATTTAAGAAAGGCGGGGAGCAATCTCCGCCATTTTTCTATTTGACCACTTCACCCCCTCCTTGTCATCGTCGGATTTATTCCGACGAACAATGGGGGAGTGCGTTCGGTGTTTGATGGAACGAAGCGTCGTGCTTCTCTAAGCATTGAAAGATGGGTTGCCGGAACGAGTCCGGCAATGACAAATAGGGGGAGTTGCGTCCTCAACATTCAAATCCATAACTCCCCACCCCTTGTCATCGTCGGATTTATTCCGGCGAACCATGGTGGGATGGGCTCGGTGTTTATTTGAGCGTAGCGTCTTGCATCTCATGTGTTGCAAAGATGGGTTGCCGGAACGAGTCCGGCAATGACAAGTAGGAGGCGCCATGCGATGTATGCAGTATGACCTATCATCAAAGACCAGAGCGCATCTATTCCGTTTACATGATGGCCAGCAAGAAGAGCGGTACGCTCTACATTGGAGTTACCAATCATCTGCCGACGAGAGTGACACAACACAAAGAAGGCGTCATCGAAGGTTTCACCAAGAAGTATAATGTCAAAACTTTAGTTTGGTTTGAAGACTTCAGTGAAATTGATGCCGCCATTCAGCGTGAGAAGACAATGAAGAAGTGGCCTCGACATTGGAAAATAAATCTCATTGAGCGTGAGAATCCGGATTGGAATGACCTCACTGTTACGATTCTTTGAAAATAATTTGTGGATAACACTTCTATCGATCAGCGTGAGTTTGCTCGAAGCAAGTTAAAAATTATTCGTCCGTGTACAGAGCAATCAAATTTAGCCTTTAAATTCAGCTGCAAAATAAATTTTACTTATCATCAGTGTACTGATCACTTTCTCTGTTCAACTATATTTACTATTTGTTAGCAATCTTGGAACGATACACAAGATGGTGTCGGCATATTGCCGAATCACACAATGAGGTTCAAAACAACGAACAGTTATCGACGTGAAATAAAAATAAATATTTTTGTTGATGTCGATCTCAAGTTAGTAGGGCCTGCGTTGTGGGGCAAAAACAACTTTAATCTCTAGGAGAGAACACCATGGCTGCTGCGAAAAAAGCTGCGAAGAAACCTGCAAAGAAAGCTGCTGCAAAGAAACCAGCTAAGAAAGCTGCTGCAAAGAAGCCAGCTAAGAAAGCTGCTGCGAAGAAGTAATTCTTCTGCATCCTTTGTAGATATCAGACCTCGGATGGCCCTCAGCCTCCGAGGTCTTTTTATGTGTGGAAA
>JAYUPT010000168.1:0-3397 GCA_043759965.1 Aestuariivirga sp.
TGAATCTGATTTGCTAAAGTAATTCAAGAATTTGAATTGGGTTCACACCCTAGTGTCCATCACGCAACAAAAAATGGCTACTACATAAAGCCTGCCCGCTGGCTTGGGGAAATGATGGCATTGAAGTATTTAATTGATACTCAGCGCCCTAATTTCTCGGTAGTTCGCTATGAAGACTTGGTAACGAGTCCAAGTGTCACACAATCAAAACTTGCTTCAAATCTTGGACTGGAAATAGATATTCCCGCGATAGATTATATGAATTCCTTTGCTGCGCCTGAAAAAGCTAACGCGGCTATGCACGGCATCCGGAAAATTGATACTAAATCGGTAAATAGATGGAAGTCTGATCCCAAGTATCAAGCATATTTAAAAACCATTTTGCCAAGACTGGGAGAGACGTTAAATTGGATGGCAAGCACTTTCAATTATGATGTAAGACTTAAACTCACGTAAAAGTTCCAAGGTTTTTCTGAATTTCCAACCGTTCGATCCTATAGATTGGAACTACCACCCCGCACAAAACCCGCAATCTCTTTCAAAAACACCTCGCCAAATTGCTCCTGCTTGGCTTCACCCACACCATGAACCTCGCCAAAATCCCAGCGCGTGAGTGGAATTTTCGCGGCCATATCTATCAGGCTTTTATCTGAAAAAATCACATAAGCCGGAACACCGCGAGATTTTGCTAGCTTCATGCGCAACGCCTTCAAATGCACCAGCAGTGCCTCTGAGCGCGGATCAAAATGCGCTGTTGCTGCGGCCACCCGTTCTTTCCTCAGTGTACGGACGGTTTTGCGATCGCCGGTTTGATCGAAGGATACATAACCCAAGCACGCATCGCAATTGTTACAAGGCTCAGTCGTCTCGCCGAAATATTGCAGCAGCACCTGCCGCCTGCAGGATGGTGCTTGTGCATAAGTCACCAAGCTTCGCAACCTTGCATGCTGCATCTTTGTGTGGCGTTCTTCACCGCCTTCTTGATCAATAAATTTACGCCGCATCATCACATCTTGCATGCCGAAAATCATGTGAGCGTCTGCTGCTTCACCATCACGGCCCGCCCTACCAATCTCTTGATAATAAGCATCCAGCGTTGCAGGCAAATCGGCATGAAACACAAAGCGCACATCGGGCTTATCAATGCCCATGCCAAAGGCGATGGTTGCGCAGATGATCACGCCTTTTTCAGCCATAAAAATTTCCTGATTTTCCGAACGCATAGATACAGGCAGTCCCGCATGATAGGGCAAAGCCTTGTATCCCTCATCCTGCAAAACCTCAGCCCATTTCTCAACACTCTTGCGAGACAGCGCATAAACGATTCCACTCTCATCTTTATGGTCTTTGAGAAAATTCAGCAGTTGTTTGGTGCTGTTGGTCTTTGGCTCAACCGCCAATTTAATGTTGGGTCGATCAAAGCCAGATACAAACACATCGGCCTGCCCACCAAAAATTTTCGCCACCATATCACGCCGCGTGGCTTCATCGGCCGTTGCCGTAAACGCGCCAATCGGCACATCAGGAAAGGAATGGCGCAAATTCTGCAAAGCATCATATTCTGGTCGGAACGATGCGCCCCATTGCGAAATGCAATGCGCTTCATCCACCGCAATTAACGCCACGTTCAAACGCTGCAAGGCAGCAATCATGCGCTCCGTCATCAAGCGTTCTGGAGCGAGATAAAGAATGCGCGTAACCCCTGCCGCAACACGGTTCCAAATTTCCACATTCTCTTCACGCGAAGCCGAGGAGTTAATTGTCTCCGCCGCAACGCCCGCGATCTTCAGCGCTGCCACTTGGTCTTGCATCAGTGCCACCAAGGGCGAGACCACAATGGTCAGTGCATTCTTCACCAGTGCTGGAATTTGAAAGCACAGTGATTTACCAGAACCCGTGGGCATTACGGCCAACACATTGCGCCCTGCCAACAAGCTATCCACAATAGCCTCCTGCCCTGGCCGGAAAGAGTCATAGCCAAAAGTGTCACGAAGAATTTTATGTTTGGGCAAAATTGCACACACTCTCATATGGCGAATCGCAGCATGGCTGCAACATCCACTTGGCTGTTGGCACGCTGCCAAGCAACACTGAAAGTGCGAGATGCTATCTCTTAGTCCGCAATCCAAACAACTGCTGTGCAATAATTGCACGTTTGCCGAAGTGCCAAAGTTGCAAGCTCTATATGTTTCCCAGATGTTGTAATATCGTCAACAATCAAAACATTTCCGGTAATTTCTTCACTCAAAGTGTAGGGTTTCAAAGTCGTGCTTTTTTTCGGATGAGATTTTCCGACGGCAAGAACCTCTCCAACCAAAACATTCTTGCATGGCAACTCCATCCGTTTGGCAACAGCCTCTGCAATTGAAACTGAAAAGCTCCGCCTGCGGCCAGAGTTGCCGCCCGGAATTGGAACAACGTGGGTGAAAAGATTTCCATAAACCTTGTGCACCTGCTCTACAATTTCTGCCGCAATTAAATCTACACAATTAGGCTCTTCGACAGCCTTGAGGGCAATGATGGCTTTAAGCTGATATGGTTTGATTGGTTTGCGCCATTGCCTTAGCGCCAAAAAAGTTATGCCGTTTCTTGCTAATAATCGTTTTCTTGGAATGAGTGTTTCGAAGAGAAAATTTGAGATGGGTTCTGCGCTGAATGGAGTGGCATCTTCTGAAAATCCTTCAATGCGAGGCATGGGTTGCCGCGTGGGTAACAGTTCTAGCTTCCCCCTGAAGTTATTTTCAGCAAACTTTTGCGCCACATGAAACAGCCTTTCAACCAATGATATTGCTTCGTCATTGATAAAAAAATTTGCTGTTGGGTTCCAAGCCACCATCATCCATCTGAACTGTGAATCCTCATGAAGCAGGCATCCCACCACAGATTTTACATTCGGTATAGTTTGCGTAAATGGATGGTCAAGCAGTTCGGGATATTTTTTCAGGCAGGGAATGAAAATTATAGACCTGTCGCCACTTAACATTAATGGCCTGCCCTTCACATCGAAGGATTCTTTCTCACCTAAAGTTGAAGCCAAAATAGTCAAGACACTAGTTTGCTTATCAAGCGACAAGATATTCACACGTCGCGATCCGGTAACTTCGCTTACAAGCGCGCAAAATTCCAGCCCTAACAATTCCAAGCCAGTACCCTCGCTTACAAATCTAAAGACGCCCCCAGATTGACGATTGTGCCAAAACCGACGATTTTGTAGTTCGCATAGCAAATAGAGTCGCGCAACTACAAATGTATCAATATGAGCAAATAAAAAAACGATTTACACTCATAGTTTGCATTTGAATAATGCTCTGCAATTCTAGTTTAATAAGTAATATATCAGAGTCTAATTTTTTAATTTAAATTCAATCATCAATTCATGGGGTAAGAGCACATTTGT
>JAYUPT010000169.1:0-3397 GCA_043759965.1 Aestuariivirga sp.
CGTCAAATGGGTGGATCTGGCTGATGCCTTTTCCACCAGACTCCTTGGCCATGATGGCCGAGATTGATATGGATTATGATGAGGCTTTGACCAAGCCTGTGTTCGATTCCAATGACCGCAAAATGTGGCGCGATGTGACCTATGCAGTTGAAGCAGGGTTTAGGCCCTTGATGTTAGATGTAACTTTGCCCGCTGGGCAGGGGCCATTTCCATTGGTGGTTTTTATTCATGGAGGCGCTTGGTTTGTGGGGCACCCCACAATTTCTAACCCGAAATATCGCAAGCTTGATCACCATAACAAGTTGCTTGACGCTGGATTTGCCGTGGCGCGTATTACTTATCGCTTTTCTTCGGAGGGCCAGTTCCCGATGCAGTTGCATGATTGCAAAGCTGCCATTCGTTTTTTGCGCCAGCACGCTGCAACATTTAATGTGGATGCTCATCGGTTTGCAGCCATGGGTGATTCTGCGGGTGGGCACTTGGCTGCTCTAGTGGGCGTAACAAATAACAATGTCACGATGGAAGGCGCCGTCGGAAAATCAGAATACTCAAGTGAAGTGCAAGCTGTTGTTGATTGGTTCGGACCTGTGAATTTCTTAACAATGGAATCAGATGCACGGGCCATGAATGTTAACTGGCCATCTCACGATGCCGCAGACGCGCCCGAGGCCTTATTGGTTGGCGGACCAGTTCAAGAACGGCGCGATGAGGTGCTGGCGGCCTCGCCACTTACATATGTTTCCAAAGATGCGCCACCGTTTTTGATTCAACACGGCACCATAGATCGCATGGTGCCATTTGCACAATCGCAGGCTTTGGCGAACAAATTGAAAGCAGCCGGTTGCGATGTGACGCTCAAAGCCATCGAAGCTGCCGACCATTGCTTCTGGGGTGTTGGCGAAGAAGGCATTGTAGAGGATGCGATTACATTTCTGCGCCGCGTGCTTTAAGCCCACCTCACCGCATAAATTTGCGGCAGCGTGCTGCTCACATTTTCCCAACTGTCACCTTGGTTCTCACTCACCCATAAATTGCCGGTGCTGGAACCCATCACTAAACATTTCCCCGCATCGTCAATGGCAAGACCGTGGCGAAACACCACGTCATAAGCATGTTTTTGTGGCAGGCCCTTTTTCAAACTCTTGAATGTCTTGCCGCCATCGCGTGTGCGCGTCACCACCAAGGCGCCATCAACGGGGATGCGCTTTTCATCTTTAATGCCGGGCACAAACCAAGCCGTGTCGGCATCTTGCGGATGAACCACAACCCCAAAGCCGAAGGATGATGGCTTGGCTTTTACTGATGTCCACTTTTTACCATCATTAACCGATTTGAAAATTCCTGCGTGATGCTGCACCCAAAACTTCTTCGGTTCTGATGGACTTTGCACCATCATGTGTGGGTCTTGCCCATCAGGGCTTTCCACTTCTGATTTGGGGCCATTATCAAACTTCATGCCATGGGCCGATTGCGCCCAACTCACGCCATTGTCATGCGTCACCCACACGCCACCGCAAGAGACGGCCACGCGCACAGTGTTGGAATCTCGTGGATCAACACAAATGGAATGAATGCCCGGAATATCGGCCCCACCGCCCAGCCATTTGTTGCGATCAGGGTGCCGCCACAGGCTTTCCATAAGCTCCCAACCCTCGCCACGATCTGATGAACGGAACAGGCCACCCGGCATGGTGCCGCACCAGATGGTGTTTGGCCTATCTGGCCCGGCAGTTTCCAACGCCCAAATCATTTGCGTGGTCCATTTTACAGGCTTGCCCCAGCCATCAAGATCAACCAAGGCTTCAGGTTTTTCGGGATATTTTGGGGTTGCCACTTCCGCCCACTTTTTGCCCTTCAAGCGGCGGTGCAGTTTCACACCAAAATGGCCATGGTTGATGGTGGCATAGTCTGTTCCATCACGATGGTCATGCAGGGCTAATGAAACATTGTCGCCCAGAAAATACCCATCCTTAACAGTCCAGCCAGCACGGCCACGCAAGACTTCAAACAAACCTTTGCGTGTTGAAACGAGAATTTTCTTTGCCATAATTATCCTCCCGATAGCGCTTGCATCACCCAAACTTCACTGTTTGGTTTCACTTTATCACTCAGTTTTTGTAAGTCTGAAATTACCTGGCCATCAACCAAAATCCGCATGTGCTTGCGCACCGCTCCTTGGTCATCCAGCACATATGTTTGAAGCCGCGTATTCACGGCAAAAACTTGAATAAGCACTTCGCCAACAGTTTCTCCGGCGCTGTCCACCGTGGGACAATCCACATGCCGCCGCAAATTCGAGGTGAAATGCACTTTAGCCATGCGGCACTTTATCATGGCGACAAAATTTTGAAAGAGCCTGTAACAGGGGTTATGAAACGAAGATTTTTTCTCGCACTCTTACTGTTGCCATCACAGGTTTGGGCCCATTCATTTAAGCTGGGTTCAATTGCAATTGGCCACGCTTGGGGCCTGCCCACTGCGGGATCAGAAACCAGTGTAATGTTGCCATTGTTAAACAGTGGCGGTGCCAATGATGCTCTCATAAAAGCTTCATCACCGCTCGCGCAGTCGATTGAATTGCGGGCAGGTGATTTGAATGTTGAAGAATTTATTTTACAACCAAACCGCCCTTTCCCAATGCGAGCAGTGGCAAACCACTTGCAAGTTATTGGCCTTGCCAAACCACTTGCTAAAGGTGAAAAACTAAACCTAACTTTAACCTTCAAAATTGCTGGCCAAATTAACTTGGACGTGCACATAGCCGAGACTGCAGGGGAATAGCATGAAAGCAAAAATCACTTGGCTCAATGGCCGCACATTTGTGGGTGAATCAGGCTCTGGCCACGCCATTGTGATGGACGGTGCGCCTGAAAATGGCGGTCGCAATTTGGGTGTGCGGCCCATGGAGATGATGCTACTGGGTCTAGGCGGCTGCACCGCCTTTGACGTGGTAATGATCTTAGAGAAATCCCGTGAAAAAGTTACGAGTTGTGAAATTTCTTTGGAGGCAACACGCGCCGATGAAGCCCCCAAAGTGTTCACCCATGTGAAAATGATTTATCGTTTGAAGGGCGAAAACTTGAAGCCATCCGCCGTTGAACGGGCGATCAAGCTTTCTTCGGAAAAATATTGCTCTGCCTCGATAATGTTTGAGAAAACCGCCACAATTGAGCATGAGTGGGTGGTTGAGTGAGTGCTAAAGTTGCAGCTTAAGGCCGCGCGAGTTCCGCCACATGCGGGTTAATCTCTAATAAAAGTTTGCGCCTAATGGCTTCGGCATATTCTTGATAGGTTGCAATAACCATCACAAAATTTTCAGGGCCCGCAGCCACATATTTTTTATAGTAGAGGCCAAGTTCGCGATCATCAGTTTCGATCGCTAGCCCATTGACGGTCA
>JAYUPT010000170.1:0-3384 GCA_043759965.1 Aestuariivirga sp.
TCTTTCGACATCCTGCCCTTTCAATCAATAGGGATGAGTGTTTATGGCCGCCAATAGGTGAACCAATCACTGGTTTCAACACTTTCAAAATTGCCACGCATATCAATAAGTGGTGCGTGTTTGTGGGCGAGTGCTGCCAAGGATGCGGCGTCAAATTGCTCACGAAACACATTATGCGCCAACGTGACAACGATTGCATCATATGGGCCATGGGCTGCCGGGTCTTCAATGTTCACTGCGCCACGTCCACCTTCGAAGTGATCATCAAAGGCCACGGGATCGAAATTATAAACTTCAGCACCACGGTTCCACAGCGCATCCATCATTGGGAAGGCTTTGGAATTTCTTGTGTCGGGGCAATCTTCTTTGAAGCTGCGGCCCAGCACGAGCACCTTGGCTTTGTTCACACCTCCACGGCGATGGGTCATCAGCTCTTCAATTTTTTCGACGATGTAAAGTGACGTTTGCTCATTCACTGAACGGGCAGCTGCAACCAGTTCCATCGCAAGACCATGGCGGCGGCCCGCATCGACCAAGAAATAAGGGTCAACTGCGATGCAATGACCACCAACCAAGCCTGGGCGATAGTGATGGAAGTTCCACTTGGAACTTGCTGCGGCAATCACATCAGTTGATCTGATACCCATTTTGTCGAACAGCATCATCATTTGGTTCATCAGGGCGATGTTCACATCGCGCTGGGTGTTTTCTAAAATTTTTGCAGCTTCGGCCACTCGAATTGAAGTGGCTTTATAAAGGCCAGCTTTGATCACGCGGCCATAAAGTTCTTCCATGAAATCAGCGCAGGCTGGTGTTGAACCTGATACGATTTTTTTAATATCAGCAAGCTTGCGAGTTGGATCAGCTGGGTTGATGCGCTCTGGCGAATAGCCCAGATTGAAATCAATTCCAACTTTCATGCCGGATACGGCTTCAATGATTGGCAAGCAGCGGTCTTCGGTGGTGCCAGGATCAACTGTGCTTTCAAACACAATCACGCTCCCACGCTTCATATGGGTGCCAATGGTGCGGCTGGCGCTAAGCAACGGGCCGTAATCTGGGCGGTTGTGGCTGTTCACTGGAGTTGGCACGCAAACGATCATCACATCGGCATTTTTTAGGGCTGAGGCGTCGGTTGTGAATTCGGCGTTTGCCTCTTTCAACTCAGTGCCAGTTACTTCGCCTGTGAAATCGAGACCTTGTTTAAGTTCGCTCACCTTGCCTTCATTGATGTCAAAACCAATGGCGCGTGAGCCTTTGGCAAATCCTAAGGTTAAAGGCAGGCCAACATAGCCAAGGCCGATGACGGCCACACAGGCCGTTGCGGCATCAGGCAAGGCACATGGCTCACCTTCCACGAGACGGATTGTGGATGTTTTCGATAGTTCAGGCGTGTGTAATTGCGTGGCAATTACCGCATTGCTTTTCATGGTTTTTCCCCTCCCCAGAGGATGTGTTAGGAGGCCAGAAAACACGCAAACCAATGGAGAAGGCGTAAAGCGGTGTGGTTAAAACCATCGAAAGGTTACCAACTGGTTTTCGTTAACCAGAAAATTCTACACCCCAATGCAACCTCGAATTAACTTAAGCGCAATTTTTGATCGCTAGTAGGTGTTTCAAGGCCACCTTGTGCGGCCTCAGTTGTGTGTGGGTATGTTAGCGTTATCTTATCTTGAGTGGATCTTTGCGATTCTGGTGATGATTGTGTTCACCAATCGCTATTTGTTCGGCAGCGTGTTGCGCTTGGCCGATGGTCGCACTCTGGAAAATTACGATATTGACCCGCCTGTTTGGCCTACCGTGGCCATCATCGTTCCGGTTTATAATGAAGGCCCCACCATTCTTAAAACCGCAGCTGCATTTGATGCGCTTGACTATCCGCGTGAGAAATTAAAGGTTGTTTTCGTCGATGATTGTTCGACGGACGGCACTTATGACTATCTTTTACAGATCGCAGAAACTTATCCTTGGATGAAAGTTTTGCGCAATGTGAAGAATGTTGGCAAGCGCATTGGGATTAAAAACGCAGTTCTGGTCACCCACACTGACCTGATCATGTCGGTCGATTCGGATGTTATTGTTGACAATAATGTGGTGCGGGTTTTGGTGCGCCATATGTTTACCACAGGTGCCGACGGTGTTGGTGGCTGTGTGTTTGTGGTCAATGCCAATGAAACCTGGCTCACCAGAATGCAGACGGTTAAGTATTGGATTGGTTACCACTTTCTTAAAAATCTAGAGAATGCTTTCAGCCATGTGATGTGTTTGTCGGGCTGTCTTACGCTTTATCGCAGGTCGGCTTTGATTGCTGTGGACCATGATGTGGAAAGTCGCACTTTTCTGGGTGATGAAGTTAAGTATGGTGAAGACCGTTTCCTCACGCGCAAGCTGGTGGAACGGGGTTATAAAACGCGGCTATGCTTCCATGCGCGGTGTTTCACCAAGGCACCGCCTAAAATGCCGGGTTATATTAGCCAGCAATTGCGCTGGCGTCGTTCAAACATCGTTGACTTCTTGACCGCGTTGCCTTTTCTGACGCGGTATCATCCTATGGTGCTGGTGCATTATTGTTCGATGCAGCTGTTGCTGTTGTTTTACCCGATCACATTGGTGGTTCACATTGTGCGCCTTGGTTTTGTGATGCCGATGATTTTGCACGCATTGTTGGTTTCAGTTTTTGCGCTCGCGTATGAACTGAACAAACATAAGCTGCCGGAAGAGGGCCGCACCAATGGCATTTGGTTCCTCACCATGGCCTTCGTATTTCCGGTTATGTATGTGTGCCTCACGCCACTTGCTATTGTTACACTTGGTACAACGGCTTGGGAAACCCGTGGCGCTGCCCCTATGAAGGCTCCCAAAGCTAAGGTACCTGCGAAAGCAGGGGGTGGCTGATGGTAAAAATTATTCACAAGCTGCCGCTTCACCCCCAAGCTGCATACAATCCGAAAATTCTTTATCTTGGCCAGAACGCAGATGAGATTTGTGATCTGGTTTCGCCACATATAGGCACCATGAGCATTGACTATGTGCAGAACGTCAATGACGCTTTGTTACATGCGCGGCGCGTTCAGTTTGATTTGATCATTGTTGATCAGCGTGACGAAAATTTGGCCAATCGTCTGATCCTGTCGCTGTTCAGCGAATTGAGATATGAATTCAAACTTATAATTATCAGCACACTGAATGACGTTGGCGCTTACCTCAAAGTGCCTGGCGTTGCGCGGGTTTTAACTGCACCACTTCGCGCCAGTCAGCTCAGCCGTGTTTTGGGGCTTGACCCTAGCAAAACACGCCATGATAAAATAAAACTAGCTGAAGAAAATAAGAAAATCTCCGAGACTGCAAAATCTCCGCGTATGTCTCCTCTGTTATTCATTTCTA
>JAYUPT010000171.1:0-8796 GCA_043759965.1 Aestuariivirga sp.
GTCATGGGCCCCAGTGGCAGCGGTAAAACTTCTCTGCTCTCGGCGGTGGCAGGTGATTTACCAGAGCTTCTTTACGCAGTTGGCGATGTAATTTTGAATGGACGAAATTTGATCCGCATTGCACCAGAGCGGCGGCGCATTGGCCGCCTGTTTCAAGATGATCTCTTGTTTCCACACCTTACAGTTGGTGAAAATCTTTTATTTGGCATGGCGCGCGGGCCACGGCATGAGCGTGAAGCGATGATGAAAACTGCTCTGAAAAATTTGGAACTTGATGGCTTCGAGAATCGCGCACCTCATACTCTATCAGGCGGCCAACGCTCACGCGTGGCTTTGATGCGAGCGCTTCTGGCTAAGCCTGATGCGATGTTGCTTGATGAGCCTTTCAGCAAACTGGATAAATCTCTTCGTGCTACGATTAGAGATTATACGTTCTCACATTTGAAAACCCGAAACATACCAACTCTTTTAGTAACCCATGATCCTGAAGACGTGCCGCAAGGTGGAAGGGTCATTCATGTTTGATCGCCTTGCCTTGAAACTCAGCAAACCACTGGTCGATGCTGCGGCCATGCGCGCCCACCGCGCTGGCTACACGGCTGATCAGGTGACATTGGCCGCATTTGGCTTGGGTATGATCTCAGCGCTGTTGATTGCTTTGGGACACAGTACCTTCGCCATTCTCCCTCTGCTCGCAGGCCGTATTCTCGATGGTCTTGATGGTGCATTGGCGCGACTGAGCCAAACCACTGACCGTGGCGCCTTCCTCGACATCAGTCTCGATTTTCTCTTCTATGCCGCAGTACCTTTGGCCTTTGCCACGGTTGACCCCGTGGCCGCTGCGGTTTTGCTGGCAGCTTTCATCGGCACTGGCACCAGTTTTCTGGCCTATGCTATTATCGCTGAAAAGCGTGGCGACAAGAGCACCGACTATCCTTCAAAAGCATTCTATTATTTAGGGGGACTCGCCGAAGGTACGGAGACAATCACCTGCTTTTTGCTCATGTGCCTGTGGCCGCAGCACTTCGCGGTATTTGCTTATATTTACGCCACTATATGTTGCGTGACCACAGCAACGCGGCTGCTGGCAGGCTGGAAGAGCTTTAATACAAAAAATTAACGAAAAACTTTTCTCCGAGACAAAATAATTCTTGAATGTAACATCCGAATCCATCATATGCGCCTCACCAGAAGTCGCACGTGCCGCAAGGTCTCCCCAAAGCAACGACGGTGTAAGGTTTTTTGGTCTCTGCTGGCTCTCCATCGGCCAGTGGTTCTGAGAGGCACCACTATCATTGCCCCACATGCGATTGGGTTCCCCCGATCAAATCAAGGCGCACCAGTTAGGTTAACGCGTATTAACGTTTCCATCACGTTTTTGCGGGTAAAACTTATCTGCCACTTGAACTCTTGATTCGGGAGATTTGACCTATGGCCGCCACTGCACGCATTTTAGATTTTTTGCGAACCGAAAAACCAGAGGGCCCATGCCTTGTGGTCGATCTGGATGTGATCCGCGATAATTACGCGGCTTTTGACCGCGCCATGCCCGGCACCCGCATTTTTTATGCCGTGAAGGCCAATCCTGCTCCTGAAATTCTCTCGTTGCTCGCTTCGATGGGTTCAAACTTCGACACTGCTTCAGTTGTTGAAATTGAAATGGCCCTTGCTGCTGGGGCATCCCCTGATCGCATTTCATTCGGCAACACCATCAAGAAAGAACGCGATGTGGCACGCGCCCATGCCTATGGCGTGTCGCTGTTTGCTGTCGATTCAGTTGAAGAAGTTGAAAAAGTGGCCCGTGCTGCGCCTGGTGCAAAAGTGTTCTGCCGCATTCTCACTGATGGTGCTGGCGCTGAATGGCCTTTGAGCCGCAAATTCGGCTGTGAGCCTTCCATGGCCACAGACGTGTTGATGCATGCCCATAAGCTTGGCCTGAATGCCAATGGCATTTCCTTCCATGTGGGTTCACAACAAACACGCTTAGGTGCGTGGGATACAGCGCTTGAGCAAGCCAAATCGATTTTTGATGAATGCGCTGCCGTTGGCATCCAATTGCAAATGGTCAATCTTGGCGGCGGCTTCCCGACGAAATATCTCAAAGCTGTTCCCGGCACCAATGCCTATGCCAATGCCATTCATGATGGTTTGGCTAAGCATTTCGGCAATGCCATTCCAGAAACCATCATTGAGCCCGGCCGTGGCATGGTGGGCAATGCTGGTGTTATTAAAGCTGAAGTGGTTTTGGTATCGAAGAAACATGCCAATGACAATCTGCGCTGGGTTTATTTGGACATTGGCAAATTCGGCGGTCTCGCTGAAACCATGGATGAAGCCATTCGCTATCCAATTGTGACGGCCAAAGATGGTGATGCCAAAGCCCCGTGCGTGATTGCTGGCCCCACTTGCGACTCGGCTGACGTGCTCTACGAAAAGACACCTTATGATTTGCCCATCACACTTTCAGTGGGCGATGATGTGTTGATCGAAAGCTGTGGCGCCTATACCACCACTTATGCGTCAGTGGCCTTCAACGGCTTCCCGCCGCTGAAGTCATACGTCATCTAACTTTCACACTTCCATTTTAATACAACCCAAAACCGTCACCCCTGCGTAGGCAGGGGCCCAGCTAAGCCACGGGCATCGCAGCTTGTAGTTTAGCTGGATCCCTGCTTTCGCAGGGAAGACGGATGAAGAAAGATTTGAGGTCTATTATGGTCACAATTCGTGCTGAAATTTCATCTGATGTTGCTGCCCGCGAAGCGTTGCTCAACCGTGGCTTTGGCCCTGCGCGTTTTCGCAAGACATCTGAGAAGTTGCGTTCAGACCGCGTTGCTGCGTTTGCATTCACGGCTGTCAACGCCAAAGGCAAAGTGATTGGCACTTTACGCTTGTGGAATATCATTGCAGGCTCGGCCGGCCCATCTTTGTTGCTTGGCCCATTGGCTGTTGATGGCAGTGTTCAAGGCCAAGGTGTTGGCGCGGCTTTGATGAGCACTGCAATTGCAGCTGCTGTGACTGGCGGGCACGATTCCATTTTGCTCGTGGGCGATGCGCCTTATTATGCACGCTTTGGATTTTCCCAAGGTCTCACCCGCAGCTTGCACTTGCCAGGCCCAGTGGACCGCGCGCGTTTTCTTGGACTAGAGTTAACCGAGCAAGCCTTAGACGGTGCCGAAGGTTTGATTGCGGCTTCTGGTGAATTGCAAGAAGCATTGCAAGCAGCAGCCTAAAAACTCTTCCAGCCTTTTGAACGCAAGACCGCAATGCTGAACCGCGCGTGCAAAGCAGCACTCAAGGGCGATGTGGGGAAATAATTTCTTTGGGGCGGTGGCAGTGGGGGCAGGTTTATGTGGCCTGCCCCCAGCATGGTCATGCGTGCCACACCCAAGCCAGTGAGATCAGTGGAGCCTGCAACAGTGACGTTGCGGCTCAAAGCATTGGCAAGGAATTGTCCAAAATAAGGGTTGGCCGCTAAGCCACCATCAATTGAAATAAAATCGCCGCGCGCGCCAAGTCTGTTCATGGCTTGTACAACCTCCGCAGCGCGCATAGCCACGCCCTCAAGCACGGCCTGCATCATATCTTGCTTAGTCGTATCAAGCCCAAGGCCCAACCACAGGCCAGATGCATTGCGGTCCCAATGCGGTGCTGCCAAGCCAGAAAGAGCAGGCACAAAAACCAAGCCACGCGATAGTGCAGTTTCAGAGGTAAAAGAATTGATTTCCGAATAATCGACAAACAACCCAAGCCCCTTGGCCCAATTCACGGCCGAGGCGGCATTATAAATTCCACCATCTACGGCAAAAAGTGCTGGCTCATTAGCAATCTTCCACGCAACGGTGGGAAGCAAGCCAGATGCATTTTTTTCTGGGCGCTTTTCACCACTGATGGCTAATGCAAATGCGCCCGTACCAAATGTAATCTTCGCATCGCCTTGTTTTGCACAGCCATGGCCGAACAGGGCTGCTTGTTGATCGACCATGCTGCAGGTGACAGGCGCTTTTCCGATGAAACCAAACGGTCCCGTAGTATCTCTAATCTGCGGTAAACAGTCTTGCGGAACACCAAAGAGTTCACACAACTCATCATCCCATTGCAGCGTATCCAATGACATGAGCGAGGTGCGAGATGCTGTGGTTACGTCGGTTGCGAACTCACCAGTGAGACGATCGAGAAAAAATGCATCACTGGTGCCCAAGCGCAAACGGCCGAGCTTCAATAAATCTTGCGCGGCTTCAACATGGTCAATAATCCAGCGCATTTTACTGGCGGAAAAATAAGGGTCCAGAGGAAGGCCCGCTTTGCCTTGCGTCAAAGCCTCAGCGCCATCCGCCTTCAACTTTTCTGTTACATCTTTGGTGCGATCATCTTGCCACACAATCGCGTTATAAATCGGTTTGCCTGTTTGCGAGTCCCACGCCACCAGCGTCTCACCCTGATTAGCAATGCCAATTGCATCCACCTTTCCGGCTTTCTTGATGCAAGCCGAAATGTGCTTCAGCAATTCCTCTGGGTCATGCTCCACCCATCCGGTTTGCGGATAAGATTGCTTGTGTTCGTAAGATGCGACTTTGGTGAAGGTGCCATCTTCGTCGAGTGTGAAGGCTTTGGTCCCGGTAGTGCCTTGATCAATGGCCAGAACTTTCATGCAAGTTCCTTGGCGATATTTTCAGCGTTGGCGCGTGCATCAACAAAGCAGCGCCCCGCCGTATTGATAGTGCCGCGTGCATTACCGATGATCGAAACGTGCTCTCTCCCCCTTAAGCCGTCATTCCCGCGCAGGCGGGAATCTAACTTGGCCTCATTTGAATCTGTTGTAAGTTGGATCCCCGCCTGCGTGGGGATAACGGGATTGGGGAAGTTTGATCTAGCTAGATCATTGGCGAGCAATGACAGCTCAGGGACAAATTTTCCAGTGAGAACCACACCATCACAAGCGATCATTTTTCGCGATCCATTTCGCTCAACTTCAACGGCCTCAACTTTTGTAGCACCATGAATGGCGATGAGTTTGGTTTTGGTTTGAATTGGAACACTATAACGCAGCTTGGAGCCAATCGGAAAATACCACGGTGCGTCAAGCTTGGCTTCTTCGGCAAATATGCCTACGGGTTTTATGCCTGCATATTTGCATGTCATCAAAGCGGAAAATGTAACCCACTCATTGCCAATGATCACGGCATTTGAAAATGGCTTTTCATGTTTGAGATAAACCATCTGCTGTAACGTCCCAGTGTTCATCACCCCTTGCAAACGATTGCCACCGATCAATCTTGCCGAACATGGAGTCTCGCGCGTGCCGGTGGCCAACACCACGCGTTTGGCAGACATATCAGAAATGCCCTTGGCCGTATGCACGCGCAAACTGCCGCGCAAAGTGAATTCAAGAACTGTGGTGCTGGTGCGAATATCAATCCCATCCGCAGACCTGAGAATTTTCTTAGCGAAGTTTGGCCCCGTCATTAAACGCCTGTGGCTTTCCCAGCCAAAACCAAAATGCCCGCAATGGTGAGGGATCCCGCCTGCCTGTGCTTCGCGCTCCAATACCACAACATCTTTCACGCCCAACTCTCGCAAACGAATTGCGGTTGCTAATCCAGAGGGGCCTGCGCCGATGATGATGACATCATGGTTTTCCATCTGTGGCCTCCTTGAAAATGGAAGCAACTTCGGCACCACAATAAAACCCTTGGCAGCGGCCCATCATGGCGCGCGTGCGGCGCTTCAATCCGCCCAAGTCGCCTGCAGACAATGGCCCCTCACAAGCAGCTTCAATTTCACCACGCGTCACCCATTCACAATGACAGACAATTTCGCCGCCTTTCATATAGGGCCGAATGCTATGTTCAGCGAGAGTGGGCACTGGTGTGAAAATCGGTGCGGGTGGTTTCTTCGGCAGCTTGCTAAAATTTTTCGCATAAAGTTTTGCCACATGTTGTGCAATACCCAGCGACCCTGTGAGACCTGTGGAGCGAATGCCTGCCACAGTAATCCAGTTGTGATCGGCGAGCGCTTCGATGATGTAATCTTTATGCTCGGTTGCCGGGCGAAGACCAGCGTAAACAGCAGTGACATTCACATCTTCAAGTGCTGGCACCATTTCAATGGCGCGGTTTTTAAGCTTTTCGAGTGTGGCCGAATCAGTAGAGCCATTTTCGCGCTCATCAGTTTCTTCAGCCGTAGGGCCAATGGCGAGATTGCCGAATATGGTTCGGAAGAGAACCACACCCTTGGTGCGCTCGTTCGGCACTGGCAGAATGATGCTGCGGACAAGTTTAGAGGCAGGCTTATCAAACACCACAAACTGCCCTTTACGCGGATGGATGGAGAAAGGTGCTGGCCGTGCCAGTGCTTCAACATGATCACCAAATAATCCCGCTGCGTTGATCACAACTCGTGCTGTGATACCCGTAAGCTGCCACGCATCTTTTACAAATTTGGCTTTGATCACTTCGCAGTTGCGTATGATCATTGCACCATGGGCTATGGCTTGCTGCGCATAAGCCAGAGGTGCCGACCATGGATCAATCACATGCTCCCCCGGCACCAGCACACCACCAAGCACATTTTTAGAAAGTTGGTGTTCGCGCACCCGCAGTTCGATTTGAGAAAGTTTTTTAACATCGGCAATGCCATTGCTGTGGGCTTTTTTAACAATGCCATCAAGCACTGCCAATTCTTCCTCAGTCCATGCGGCAACCACAGCACCGGTTTCCAACAGAGGGAGATTCAATTTCTGACGAATGTCGAGATATTCGGCATAGCCAGCTTTCATGCACTGCAGTTCGATTGATTTTGCTGGCGCATCAAAGCCCGTGTGCAGCAATGCGCTGTTACCTTTAGAAGCGCCTGATAAAATATCAGCCCCTTTTTCCAGCAACACGCAATTTAAGCCTGCCATGGCAAAGCGGCGCAAAATCGCCAACCCCACCACGCCACCACCAATTACCGCAATATCGAATCTTTGTGTCATGCCCAGCACTATCGCACAAAAAAAAGGGCGACCCAAAGGCCGCCCTTCAATTTATTTTCGGTGCGCTTAATTGCCCAGTGCTTTTTCAGTAGCAGCAATGGCAGCTTGACGCTTAGCGATTTCGGCACCCATTGGAGGCCCATTGAAGCGCTTGTTTTCACTCAATACCCAGAACAGTCCCAAGAGAACTGCAAAGGAAACAGAGTAAATCCAAAGGCCTGGAACAAAGCTGGTTCCAGCTGTTGCATCACCTGCAATTGACGGCACGAAAGTGTGGCCCGCAATGGTCACAACAACGGCACCCAAGCCCACAATAACCGCAAACAATTTGGATAAGCCACCTAAGCGGAAATTACCAAATTCATTCCAAGTTTTTCCTTCGGCAAACAAACCAGCAACAACTGGCATGGCGTAGGAAATATAGAGATACATGGCGCAACCAGTTGACAAAGCTGCGAATGCACCCAGTGGTGTGGTGATTGCTGTCAAAATGCTGCAGGCAATTACCGTTGCCCAGATCGCCGCATTAGGGGTGCGGTAAGTTGGGCTTACCGATGCCAAGAGCTTTGATGCTGGCAAGCCACCATCACGGGCAAAGGCATAGATCATGCGCGAGGTCGAAGTGACCGCGGCAAGGGCGCAAAGGAAGTTTGAAATCATCACACCAACTAACATCAGTTTACCGATGAAGGATGGTAAGATCGCGGCTGTGAATAGATTGTTGAACGAACTCCAGCCAGAAGCAGCAGCCGCAGTTGTATCAGGAACCGCCATCACCATCGCAAGGATGAGAATGAAACCGAACACCAATGACCAGAACACTGAGTGCAACATGCCCTTGTGGACTGTATTGCGCGCGTCTTTGGTTTCTTCTGCCGTGTGAGCCGAAGCATCAAAGCCGGTGATGGTGAACAATGGATACAAAAGACCAATGATCATAGCCATCAGGTTTCCCACTTGTGGTGAAACGCCACCACCAGGAGCACCAGTGTTATTTACAAACGTAAAGGCTTTAGCGAGATCAAAGCTAGGAGCAGCCATCAAGAACATGATGATCAAAATGGCAGTCACTGCCAAAATGATGTAGCCGGAGATATCAGTCAGCATCGTGGTCAATTTGATACCGAAATGGTTCAAAGCACCTTGTGCTGCTGTAAGTGCCACTACGGACCAAATTTGTGTCCATGTGCCCCAGCCTGAAACATCCCATCCAAGCAATGCTCCGAAGAACAAATCTTTGGTGATGAAGTAAAGGAAAACGTTAACAGCTGGCACCACGAAGAGAAGGCCAAGCAAGTTTACCCAAGCCGTAGCCCAGCCCCAGAAGCGGCCACCAAGAATTGACGACCAATGGTAAAGTGAACCAGCAGTTGGGTAGGCCGAAGCAATTTGACCAAGCGAAGCGGCCACTACCAAAGCAAACACGCCGCCGATGATCCACCCAATTGTGAGCGACCATGGACCACCAGTGGACATGGCAATTGGGAAGGACCCAAAGCCGCCGGAGATGATGCAAATAATTGAAAATGAAATTGCGAAGCTTTGAAACGGACCCATGCGGCGGGATAATTCCTGCGCATAACCCATTCCGTGAAGGACTTTTTCGTCCTCATTCATATGTTTATTGTCAGCCATTTGGCACTCCCTTGCGCGTCCAAGGGTGGAACGGCATTTCATTGATTTTGATTCAGCGCAAACAATCCCCCGCTTGCACGGTTAACAACCCCTTAACGGCATTGTGGCCGCTTTGTGGCAAAGCGTCAACACTGGTGCGAGAATCCAGTGTGCAATGCAGCAATGCTGGTTGATATTTACTCACC
>JAYUPT010000172.1:0-3378 GCA_043759965.1 Aestuariivirga sp.
ATTATGATGAATATGATTCCTGCTAGCATGGCGATCTCTCTCAGTGTTGTTTGAGATAATCATTAAGCTTATCCAATGAACCCGTCCAGCCCAGTGTCATGCCAGCATGGGCCGCTGCAAAGGTTGCAGCTTCGGCATCATCAACGCCTGCAAAAATCCAAGTGATTTTGAGCGTTGTCTGTTTTTCTCCTGTGGAGATAAAATCAAAAATAGTTGTCATTTCCTTGGGCCAAGTGGGTGCCATGGGGTGAGCAGTGATGCCCCCATTTTTGTCGGAGAAACTTTGCATATAGACCAAGCGCGATGGCGCAGTGATTTCTCTATAGGTGACTAATCCCCACATTTCGCCCCCATCAGGTGTGGCCAGTCCATAATGATATGTGCCGCCTGGCTTCAAATCTTGCTCGGCTTTTATAACCTTCATTCCGGCCGGAGACATCCATTGCTTCAAATGTTCAACCTGAGTGCAAACCTCAAAGAGGCGCTGCTGCGATACTGGGAATATGCGTTCAATTATGAAGGTGTTGAGCGGGTTCACCATCGGAGCAACATAAGCAGCTAGCCGTTCCAAATTCTGTCGTCCGCCTTCGACCGCGTATTGCACAATAGCATCGCGGGCTTCGATCGTTTTTAACGTTGTACGCAACTCGATGCGGGTCTTGCCACCTTCTTCAATAAGTTCAATTTCTCCTCGAAAAGAGTGCCCACTGGTATCATCCTCGCCACCATCATGGTCCCAGGCCAGATAGGAGGGTGGCGTTACAATGCGATTGGGCCAAACCTTGCCATCAGGCCCATGCATAGTGAAAAGCCACTGTCCACCGACCGTCACATCCATTTGCGTGATCGTATTGGTAAAGCCATCTGGCCCCCAAAAATGTTTAATGTGCTCTGGTGAGGTCAACACAGTCCACACCAAATCGCGCGGCGCATTAAGCACCCGCGTAGTGATGATTTGGGGTTTGTCAGTGGGCAATATCGTGCGGGCCAGTCCAGTCATTTTTCGGTTTCCTTCAAGTTTTGCAAATAAGTTTCGAGGCGGTCCAGTCGCTGTTCCCACATCTGGTGATAATTCTGCATCCAAACAGCCACATCATTCAGCCCGCCTTCGGCAAGCTTGCACGGGCGAGACTGGGCGTTGCGGCCTTGCGTGATCAATCCGGCAGCCGTCAAAACTTTGAGATGCTTGGAAATGGCGGGCAGGCTCATGGCAAAAGGCCGCGCCAATTCATTCACTGATGTCTCGCCCAATTTAAGCCGCGCCAAAATCGCGCGCCTTGTGGGGCAGGCCAAGGCTTGTAGTTTAAGGCTGAGGACATCATTCATAATTTAATCATTCAGTTAAATAACTGATAAGTTAAATATGATGAAACACCGGACCTGTCAAGAGCATCATTCCGGCCAAGCGCCGTAATTTTTCGTAACCTGCCGTTACTTTCATTCTGAGGTTAACTATGTCAGAACGCGCAACTTAACGGTGCTTCGGGCCGAACTTTAAGCGGTGGGATTATTATGACTTTGAAATCTGGTATAATGGCTGGCAAACGCGGCCTCATCATGGGTGTCGCCAACAATCGCTCAATCGCTTGGGGCATTGCGCGGGCTTGTGCCGATCATGGTGCCGAACTGGCCTTCACCTATCAAGGTGACGCATTGAAAAAACGCGTTGAACCTTTGGCCGCTGAAGTTAATTCGCCCTTGGTTTTGCCGTGTGATGTGAGCGATATGGCCTCCATCGATGCCACGTTTGATGCAATTAAAGAAAAATGGGGCAGCCTCGATTTTGTGGTCCACGCCATTGGCTTTTCTGACAAGAATGAACTGAGCGGTCGTTATGTTGATACGTCCGCAGAAAACTTCACCAAGACCATGTTCATCAGCGTTTACTCATTCACAGCCGTGGCCCAACGCGCAGAAAAAATGATGCCCAATGGCGGTTCCCTTCTCACGCTCACTTATTACGGCGCAGAAAAATGGATGCCACATTACAATGTAATGGGTGTTGCCAAAGCCGGGCTTGAAGCCTCGGTGCGGTATATGGCAGCTGACTTGGGCGTGAAAAACATCCGCGTGAATGCCATTTCCGCCGGGCCCATCAAAACCCTCGCAGCTTCTGGCATCAGCGACTTTCGCTATATTCTCAAATGGAATGAATATAATTCACCGCTCCGCCGCACGGTGACCACTGAAGAAGTGGGCGATGCTGGCATGTATTTCTTGTCGGATTTGTCACGCGGTGTAACCGGTGAAATTCATCATGTGGATTCGGGTTATCATGTTGTTGGCATGAAAAATCCCGATGCGCCTGATATGTCGGTTGATAATGCTCCAGAATAATCCTTGGAGCAATCTGCCGACAATTTATTTCATCCGTCACGGCGCGGTAGGCCGCTGTATAATGGGCCGAGTAGCAGGCCTATCGCCAGAAAAGATCGTCAACCTTCAAACCCCCACAAGGCTGTTATTGCCGTTTGCAAAATGGCCAGATTGATTGGTTTGACGCGAACCACGATGCAGCTTAATTAGAATATATGTCACACAACACCTTCGGCCATCTTTTCCGCATCACAACTTTTGGCGAAAGCCATGGACCAGCCATTGGCTGCGTGGTGGATGGTTGCCCGCCCGGCATCTTGCTTACACCTGCCGATATTCAAGGCTTTCTTGATAAGCGCAAACCCGGCCAAAACCGCTTCACCACCCAGCGCCGCGAAGCTGATGAGGTGAAAATTCTCTCAGGCGTGTTTGAAGATGAGCGCACCGGTGGCCCGCGCACCACGGGTGCGCCGATTATGTTGATGATCGAAAACACCGATCAACGCTCTAAAGATTATTCCGAAATTCGCGATAGCTATCGCCCCGGCCATGCTGATTTCACCTATGATGCAAAATATGGCATTCGTGATTATCGTGGTGGTGGCAGATCATCCGCGCGTGAAACCGCAAGCCGCGTGGCAGGCGGTGCCGTGGCGCGCAAAGTTATCCCTAATGTCACCATTCGTGGAGCTTTGGTGCAAATGGGTCCGCATAAAATTGATAATAAAAACTGGGATTGGTCCGAAGTAGATCGCAACCCCTTCTTCTGCCCGGATGCAAAAGCCGCCGCCGATTGGGAAATATACTTGGATGGCATTCGCAAATCTGGCTCCTCTTGTGGAGCAGTGATTGAAGTCACAGCTTCTGGAGTGCCTGCCGGATGGGGTGCACCCATTTACGCAAAATTAGATTCAGAACTGGCAGCCGCCATGATGAGCATCAATGCCGTCAAAGGTGTTGAGATCGGCGATGGCTTTGCCACAGCAGCCCTGACAGGTGAAACCAACGCCGATGAAATTCGCATGCGTCACGGCAAGCCAGAATTTTTATCCAATCACGCGG
>JAYUPT010000173.1:0-3365 GCA_043759965.1 Aestuariivirga sp.
ATGGAAATGCCCAGCCCGTTGAATACGGATGGAAGTGTTGCAACCGAAGCGTAAACGCGGCGGCCTGGTTTAGATACGCGTTGGATTTCCTTGATTACCGGAGCACCATCAAAATATTTCAATTCCACTTCGATCTCAGACTTACCGTCTTTTTCGATCACGGCGAAACCACGAATATAGCCTTCCTTCTGCAGAACTTCCAAAACATGCTCACGCAGCTTGGATGTTGGAATGGAAACCTTGTTCTTGCTCCGCATATGTGCGTTGCGGATGCGGGTCAGCATATCGCTGATAGGATCTGTATTGCTCATCGCTACTCTCCTTACCAGCTCGACTTAACCATGCCGGGGATCAAACCCTGGTTGGCCATTTCACGCATAGCAATTCGTGACAATTTGGTTTTGCGATAATATGAGCGCGGACGCCCAGTAATTTCGCAGCGGTTGCGGATGCGTGTCTTGGCAGAGTTGCGCGGCATTTCTGCCAGTTTCAACGCTGCTGCGAAACGCTCTTCCATCGGCGTGTCCTTCTTCATCACAACGGCCTTGAGGCGCTTGCGCTTTGCGTCGAAACGCTTGGACAATGCACGACGTTTATCGTTGCGGTTAATGGAGCTCGTTTTTGCCATGGAACGTCCTCAAATCTTACGGTTCATCATTACGCAGCCGCCTGTTGTTGGCGTTTACGGAATGGGAAGTTAAACAATGTGAGAAGCGCAAGCGCTTCAGCGTCGGTCTTGGCGGTTGTGCAAACAACCACATCAAGGCCCCAGATCCGATCAATCTTATCGTAATCGATTTCTGGGAATATCAAATGTTCTTTGATGCCCAAAGCAAAGTTGCCATTGCCATCAAAGCTGCGATCAGTAAGACCACGGAAATCTCGGATACGAGGCATAGCAACTGTCACGAGACGATCAAGAAATTCATACATCCGAGTTTTGCGCAAAGTAACTTTCGCGCCAATCGCAAGATTTTCACGGATCTTGAATTGCGCAATCGCTTTCTTGGTCTTGGTAATAACTACCTTTTGACCAGCAATCTTTTGCAATTCACCAGCAGCAACAGTGACCAGCTTAGAATCTTGAGTGGCTTCGCCAACGCCCATGTTCAACACAATCTTGGTAAGACGTGGAACTTGCATAACGTTCTGATAGCCAAATTGCTTAATCATCTCGGGGCGAACAACATCATTATAATGTGTTTGCAGGCGAGCAATATAGCCCTCTGGCAAGCCAGCGTTAGCGTTAGCAACCGGACCAGAGTCGGTTGTCGCTTCCTTTTTCTTAGCTTTGGCGGGTGCCTTAGCCTTTTTCTCTTCGTCAGCCATCTATCGTCGCTCCTGTGCGCTTGGCAACGCGGACTTTTTTGCCGCCGTCAAGCGTCTTGTAACCTACGCGGGTCGCTTTTCCATCTTTAGGATCGATCAGCGCCAAATTGGAAATATGAATTGGCATCAGCTTGTCGATAATGCCGCCTTCAACTGCGCCTTGTGCCTTAGTGTGGCGCTTAGCAACATTAACACCTGAAACAACGGCGCGGTTTTCGTCTGTGATGATTTGCATCACATCGCCTTTTTTGCCTTTGTCTTTGCCGGCGATAACAATAACCTTATCGCCTTTCTTGATTTTAAACTTAACTGGCATCACAGCACCTCCGGTGCCAAGGAAATAATCTTCATTTGGTTCTTCGCACGAAGCTCGCGTGGAACTGGTCCGAAAATACGGGTTCCAACGGGTTCGCCTTGAGCATTGATCAAAACAGCTGCGTTGCGATCAAAGCGGATAGACGAACCATCAGCGCGGCGCAAATCTTTTGCGATGCGAACAACGATGGCCTTCATCACAGAACCCTTCTTCACGCGACCGCGTGGAATGGCTTCCTTGATCGACACAACGATAACATCGCCAACTGAAGCATAACGACGCTTCGAGCCGCCGAGCACCTTGATGCATTGTACACGACGAGCGCCAGAATTATCGGCAACGTCGAGATTGGTT
Source organism: Aestuariivirga sp. (assembly GCA_043759965.1). Lineage (GTDB taxonomy): Bacteria > Pseudomonadota > Alphaproteobacteria > Rhizobiales > Aestuariivirgaceae > Aestuariivirga. Next base: position 2,000 of record JAYUPT010000173.1, read on the forward strand.
TCTTGTTGAATCATGGTTTATCCGCCCTTATGCCTTAGCCGCATCAACTTTGCTGACAAACGACCAACGCTTCAGCTTTGACAACGGACGGGTTTCTTCAATGCGCACAACTTCGCCAATCTTGGCTTCGTTCTTTTCATCATGCGCGTGATATTTCTTCGATAAACGAACGGTCTTTTTGAAAACCGGATGCAGCAAGCGGCGTTCCACTTTCACTACAATCGTCTTATCGTTTTTGTCGCTCACCACGACACCTTGTAATATGCGTTTCGGCATTTTCTGTGCTCCTACTTCGCTGGTTTCTTGGCAGCAACAGTTTGCGTCTTGAGACGGGCAATGTCGCGGCGGATCTGGCGGATACGGGATGTGTTTTCAAGTTGGCTTGAAGCACGTTGGAAGCGCAGGTTTAACTGCTCTTTACGGAGCTTCAAAATTTCGTCTTTCACTTGGTCGGTTGAAAGGGCACGAACATCAGTCATCTTCATAATAATTCCCTCCCCTTACGCTTCGCCAAGGCGCGCAACAAAGCGGCACTTGATTGGAAGCTTTGCCGCAGCAAGACGCAGCGATTCTTCAGCAACGGCGCGTGGAATGCCATCAACTTCAAAAATCACGCGGCCTGGCTTAACGCGGGCTGCCCAATATTCTGTTGAACCCTTACCCGAACCCATGCGCACTTCGGCAGGCTTCTTGGATACAGGCACGTCTGGAAACACACGGATCCACACACGACCAGCACGCTTCATGCCACGCGCAAGCGCACGACGAGCAGCTTCAATCTGGCGAGCCGTCAAACGATCTGGCTCAAGCGCCTTCAAACCAAACGCACCAAAATCCAGTGTGTTGCAGCTTGTCGACTTACCGTGAATACGGCCCTTATGGGCTTTGCGGTATTTTGTTTTTTTAGGTTGCAGCATGATTTATCTCATTCAGCCTTATGCGTTCGCATTATCACGACGCGGTGGACGGCTTGCAGGCCCTTCCTGTGCTTCGTTCATGCGGCGGTCTTGAGCCATTGGATCGTGTTCGAGAATTTCGCCTTTGAAAATCCAAACTTTTACACCGTTGGTGCCGTAAGCCGTGTGGGCTGTTGCAACACCATAGTCAATTTCAGCACGCAATGTGTGCAATGGAACGCGACCTTCGCGGTACCATTCAACGCGCGCAATTTCAGCCCCGCCCAAACGGCCAGAGCAAGTGATCTTGATGCCTTCAGCACCGAGACGTTGCGCAGATTGCACAGCACGCTTCATAGCACGGCGGAATGCAACACGGCGTTCAAGCTGTTGAGCAATGTTATCGGCAACCAATGTTGCATCAACTTCTGGCTTGCGCACTTCAACAATGTTGAGGTGAACTTCCGAGC
>JAYUPT010000174.1:0-3360 GCA_043759965.1 Aestuariivirga sp.
AGGTTATCGGTAATGGCGATTGGTGTGGCACCCACGCAAGTGAGATTGCGCCAAGTTTCGGCCACGGCTTGCTTGCCGCCTTCAAAGGGATCAGCTTGCACATAACGCGGCGTTACATCCGTGCAAACGGCGATGGCTTTGTTGGGGCCAACGCGCACCACGCCTGCTTCACCACCCGGAATTTGCGCGGTGTTTGAGCCGATCAAGCTATCATATTGTTCCCACACCCAACGGCGAGAGCACATATCAGGTGAGCCGATGATTTTTAGGATGGCGGCTTTCAGATCAGCAGGGGCTGGCACATTGGTGATGATGGGCCGCTTTTTCGGTTCCACCCAAGGCCTATCATATTCGGGTGCTTCATCGCCCATTTGTTTGATCGGCAAATCGGCTTTCACTTCACCTTGATGTTTAATAACAAAGCGTAAGGTATTGGTTGTCTTGCCAATAATGGCAAAATCTAGACCCCATTTATGGAAAATGGCTTCGGCTTGTTTTTCCAATTCAGGGCGCAACACCATGAGCATACGCTCTTGGGATTCAGACAGCATCATTTCGTAAGCTGTCATGTTTTCTTCGCGGCAGGGCACTTTGTCGAGGTCGAGTTCAATGCCGAGATCGCCCTTAGCACCCATTTCAACGGCTGATGATGTGAGGCCAGCTGCCCCCATATCTTGAATGGCGATGACGGCACCGGATGCCATCAGCTCCAGACACGCTTCGAGCAGGCATTTTTCGGTGAAGGGGTCGCCCACTTGCACGGTGGGGCGTTTTTCGTCGGCTTTATCGTCAAATTCGGCAGATGCCATGGTGGCACCATGTATGCCATCGCGGCCGGTTTTTGCGCCAAGATAAACCACGGGAAGGCCAACGCCTTTGGCTTTGGACAGGAAAATTTTATCGGTATCGGCAATGCCAACGGCCATGGCATTGACGAGGATATTGCCGTTATAGCTTTCATGGAAATTCACTTCGCCACCAATGGTGGGAACACCGAATGAATTGCCGTAACCGCCAACACCAGCAACAACGCCGGAAACCAAGTGGCGGGTTTTAGGGTGATCAGGTGAACCGAAGCGCAGCGCATTTAACGCGGCTATGGGGCGGGCGCCCATGGTGAAAACATCACGCAAAATGCCGCCCACGCCAGTGGCGGAACCTTGATAGGGTTCAATAAAGCTCGGGTGATTATGGCTTTCCATTTTAAAAATAATAGCTTGGCCGTCATCAATATCAATTACGCCAGCGTTTTCGCCGGGGCCGATCAAAACGCGTGCGCCTGTGGTGTGAAGTTTTTTGAGATGTTTCTTTGATGACTTATAAGAGCAGTGCTCGTTCCACATGGCTGAACAAATGCCCAGTTCTGTCATCGTTGGTGCGCGGCCCAAAAGAGCGAGGAAGCGCTCATACTCATCGGGCTTCAAGCCATGGGCTTTGACGATTTCAGGGGTGATGGTGGGTTCGGGAGCATGTTTCATCATGCCCGCCGTTTAGCTTTATTGAACTCGATTCACAAACCTTATTCAGGTTTTTTCGCACGCAAAATTGCCTCAGCTAATTTTGCAGATGCCAGCGTTTCGTCAAACACATGATTTTCAGAACGGTGCTTTAAAGCATCGTTCAATTTTCGCAAATCTTGGGATCGTTGCTGGTTTTGCAATTTCGTCTCAAATAGGTTCCTTGGCACAAGCTCTCTCCGTCACTAACTCGCGCCCCCGCACTTGATTGCAATTTTACGGAGAATTTGCTTGCAGACGTGTTAATATCTGCAAGCGCTTTTTGAATGGTTGAAACTTGGTATTGAATTGCTCAATTCTAAGCAGCAATTGCAGTGCTGCGTGATAGCTCATTTTTAACTAGGTTAACGCGTTTCATTTCCCTTGCAGGGGTGTGGGGTTCTATACCGGGCTTCCAGAACATATGAGCCACACGCTCGTTCAGTGCCGCATTGGCAAGTTCGAGAGTTGGGTTGGTTTCTGGTTCTGCTTTGAACATACTGATAAATGCTGTGAACATTTTGAGGTCTCTCTTTGCAGGATAGGTTACATCTGCCCGCACTCGGAAGGTGCGGGCAGTGCCATTCAGCGGCAAAATTCAGTGTTAATCTAGTGTTAACGAAGGGCAGCGTGAATCGCTGGTTACCGTAATTGTGCGGTGTTTATGCTAGTTTGCGTAAAATTATTTGCACAGGTTTTTCGATGAAAATTTTGATTGTTGGCGGCTACGGCACATTTGGTGGCTGGCTGGTGGATTTGCTTGGACGTGATCAGAATTTGCATAGCATTGTGGTTGAAGCCTCTTTGGCATTGCTTGACATCCGCATAAATTGAGACTCTTTTGAGTGGGCGAGGTACAAGGAGTTTTCATGAACGATTTTACCAAAACAATTGCGGCACGCCCGAACTCGATAGATTTGGATTCGCGCCAATGTGCGGTCATCGTTGTTGATATGCAGAATGATTTTGGTTCTGTAGGCGGCATGTTTGAGCGAGCGGGAATTGATATTGCGCCGATCGTGGCGACGGTTGATCCCACTTCAAAAGTATTGAAAGCTGCACGAGCTGCGAAAATACCCGTAGTCTATTTGCAAATGCAACATCGCCCTGACATGGCAGATATGGGGGCTGCGGGTTCACCTCATCGCCAGCGTCATGCTCGCCTCTCAGTTGGCGAAAAGATGATCGCACCGGATGGGAAAGAAAATCGTATACTGATAGCTGGTGAGTGGGGCACTCAAATTTTAGATGTACTAGCACCTGAGGCTGGCGACTATGTTGTGCCGAAGCACCGCTTCAGTGGGTTTTATGAGACTGAGCTGAATACTATATTGCAAAGTCTAGATGCTAAACATCTGATATTCACAGGTTGCACGACAAGCATCTGTGTGGAGTCCACCATTCGCGATGCAATGTATAGAGACTACCATTGCGTATTGTTGGAAGATTGTACTGCAGAACCAATTGGCCATGGCAATTCGCGTAGCAATCATGAAGCATCTTTGCTCACCATCGAAGTGTTGTTCGGATGGATTTCAGATTCGCAGAAATTTATTGAAGCGGTGGCGTAAAGTTTACGCGGCCAGCAAGCCTTCAAACAATGGCCTGCAATCCATTTTGCCGTGGATCGGTTCAATCATGTTTTCCGGGTGGGGCATCATGCCGATGACGTTGCCAGAGGCGGATACGATTCCGGCAATGTTATTGGTGGCACCGTTGGGGTTGCTGCCTTCAGCATAACGGAACACCACGCGGCCTTCGCCTTCGAGGGCTTTTAGGGTTTCGGCATCGCAAAGATAATTGCCTTCGCCGTGCGCCACGGGGCAGGAGACAATTTGGCCCACGGCCATTTTATTGGTGAAGA
>JAYUPT010000175.1:0-8671 GCA_043759965.1 Aestuariivirga sp.
GATCGTGATACCACGAGCGCGTTCTTCCGGCGCCTTATCAATCATGTCATAAGCAGTATACGTCGCACCGCCAGTTTCAGCCAAAATCTTGGTGATCGCTGCTGTCAGTGATGTCTTACCATGGTCAACGTGACCAATCGTGCCGATGTTGCAATGCGGCTTGTCGCGGTTAAATTTCTCTTTGGCCATGTTCGTGTTCCTCAAAATGTTGAATGGCCTTACAGAACATCGCAAAGCCAAAATCGAGCGCGTCTTTAGAAAAATTATCCGGTGCTGGCAAGAGGTGTTTGCAAAGGCCTATCGTGTGGATGATCTTGAGCGCTGCCGTGTAAAAAACAACTCCTCACGAGCCATAGGCTTTCCAAAGAAAAACCCTTGTGCCTTAGTGCAACCCTGCTGTCTTACAATATTCAACTGCATGGCGGTTTCAATGCCTTCAATTGTTGTCGAAAGATTTAGACCCCGACTTAGATCCACAATTGCGCGCAAAATTGCACTCTGTTCTGGGCGTTCAATATCTTCGAGAAAAGACCTATCAATTTTGAGGCCATCAAAATTAAAATGCTTCAAGTATGAAAATGAAGAATAGCCAACGCCAAAATCATCAAGAATAATTCGCGCACCAGCAGATCGCAGCTGATGCAAGCAGGAGAGTTCTATCTCAGCCTGTTCAAGCTTTACATTTTCGGTAATTTCAAATTCAAGTTGCCGCAGTGCAACGCGGTGCTGTTTGGCAATTTGAAGCACGCGTAATGGAAAACTTGGCGAAAGCAGTTGAACAGGCGATAAATTGATAGCAACTCTATAACCCTTGGGGAAACTCGCCATATCCAAACAAACTTGCTCAATCACCCAATCGCCTATTGCATCAATTTGTCCATTATTTTCTGCCACTGGAATAAATCGTGAAGGCGGAACCAACCCATGAGTTGGATGATTCCAACGCAGGAGTGCTTCAAAGCCCTCAACTTTATCCGCTACCAAATCAATGATGGGTTGATAATGCACGGCAAGCTCATTTTTTGCCAGAGCCTGCCCAAGGTCTATTTCTAAAATCCGTTGGTCCTCAGCCTCGGTATCCATGCGCGGTTCATACATGCTATATCCGCCGCGCCCAGCCCGCTTAGACCGGAAAAGTGCAAGATCGGCATGGCGCAAAATATCTTTAGGTTTTCTAAGCCCATCGGCAATTATCGTTATCCCGATACTCGCCCCCACCCTTATTTCGCGCCCCTCAAATAAGATTGGCGAAGCAATTTCTTCAATAATCCGAGTTACGACTTTCTGTAGCACCTCAAGTTCGGATACTTCCCTCAACAAGATTACAAATTCGTCACCACCCAATCGTGAAACAAGATCTTTGTCTCTTACGCTTGCAATCATCCGATCTGCGGATACTTTCAGCACTAAATCTCCAGCGTGATGACCGAGAGTGTCATTCACAACTTTAAAACGATCGAGATCGAGATAAATCACCGTGCAGACTTTGCCATTCTCAACGTCTTGAATCGCATTCTTCAACTGTAATTCAAGATAAGACCTGTTGGGCAAGCCCGTTAGACCATCATGAGTGGCCCGGTGGATAATAAGCATTTCACGATATCGCATAAGAATGAATTGAGCGATAACCAATCCAGTCGCAAGAACGATTAAGAATGCCGACCAGAAAGCAAATGATTGAATGGCTCTGAATTCTTCAGATAAATAAAAGTCGCTTGTCTTATAATTGCGCTGCAAAAGCCACCCACCGCGAGGATCATGCTTGAACACCCGAACATTGACTGCAAAATGCAAATCTGCGTCACTGGCAAATAATGATGGACGCCAATTCGCACCTTTGCCATTAAATGACAAATGATCATTGCTGGCATAGCCGTCAAAGAAACTCGTAAGCGAATATTCCGGTTGCGATTGAAAAGCACGAATAGATTCGCTTCTAAAAATTGCGGACACAACTCCCAACAAATTCCCATCAATAGAATAGTAGGGCACCGAAAAACTAATCCCACGCCGATCATCGTCTTTGTGTGATTGTTGGTAAACTGAATTATCACCCGTAATAAATTCTTCGCTGGCTATAATAGGCACGCTCTTTCCGCGAAAAAACTCGGTGTTATGATATTTATTTTGCAGCCACTCAATCTGTTTCACAATGTGCCTATATTCTTCTTGCGCATCGCCATATTTAAATTTTGTTCCCAACCCTCCCGGCAAAGTCGTCGGTAGCTGTGGCATCACATTCGCATCAGTTTTGTTCTCGGCAATCAGATTACTTTGTTCATTAAATTTATCTAAAATAGTGTTTGGCACCTCAAACGCACCAGTTACTGAATCCAATTTTTTAGGATTAAACCCAACCTGAGTAATATAGATTTCAGATATTGCCGAACTGGTTGCAAGGCTGTTGTAAATTTGCTGGGCAGTATCTCTCGTGTCGGCTGGTAAAACATCGTGCCGCGTATAAAGCGTTTTAACACCAGGCAAAAAAGCAATGGTGCGTAAACTCTCATAAATACGATCGAGGGATTGATCGGTTTGGCGGGCCTCTGCCTGCGCCGCCATTTCTGTGCGCACAATGAAGCCCTTCCAAACTGCTTGCGCTTGAATTTCTGCAGTTGAAAACATCGCGCCAATAAACAACAGCCCGCACAACAACACCAAGGCGCAGCCCCAAGCCAGTTTATTTTCGCGTATAAATTGCATAAAATAAGATACTCTATTTACAATAGAGTATCCGTAAATATGTTGAACATTAGTTAATTAGAAATTTTTTGGACATCAGATTGAAAAAAGATCGCGCAACAGTGTGAGGGTTCGCGCACAGCAATTCAAAATGGAGCGGGTGAAGGGGATCGAACCCTCGTCTTGAGTTTGGAAAACTCTTGCTCTACCATTGAGCTACACCCGCATTATTTGAAGTGCATGGCTATTTCCAAAAAGTCTGCAACTTTTTGGCGCCACACTACGACTCATGCGTTCGTTGTGAACAGATAGCATAGTAATGGTGGGAGAGGTAGGACTCGAACCTACGAAGCCGTAAAGCAGGGGATTTACAGTCCCCCCCCTTTGCCACTCGGGACACTCTCCCCCGATTACAAACAATCAGAGAAACTCCGAAAGCGAGGGCTGTATGCCGTTGCAGATTCGTGAAGTCAAGCAGGTAAGGCGGATATTTCTATCCGCCCAGCAAACGCATCAGCTTGCATTTTCAAATCGAGCAGGCGCATCAGCATTTTGTTGGGCAGCTTGGTCGCGCTCAACAGGAGTTACGCACACATGATCGCCTTCAGTGGCATCGCGCCACACATAACCATTGCGGCAGGTATCAGGACCATAAGCACCACCAGATGGATTGCGGCGCAGATTGGCGCGCTGATTCTGGCGGCGCGCCAATGAGCGCTCACCCGGCGTCACGCAAACTGTGTCATCGGTAAAAGCCTCGCGCCACACAAACCCAGCGCGGCAAGTGTCGGCACCATAAGCACCTTCAGCTTGCGCTGTGGATGATAAGTTTACGGCTGCACTCAAGGCGACAATCGCCACAAATCCGCCGAGCTTCACTAGGGATAAAACAGCCATGATAAATCTCCGTTTAATGTGAGGACCACAACGGCCCATCGATAGTTTGGCTTATGAAATTCCATGTGAACCAAGGCTGAACGAGGCGTGCGGGGATTGTTCAGGGTGTTTAATTTTTGAGAGGTTGGCAATGTTGACATCGATCAATACTGATGGCATAATTGCCAACATGAAAGCTAGGTTGCTGCTGCGTTCAAAAGAGTTCCTTTCGGATGGTGCCATTGTTGAAATGGTCATTTGGCAATTGTCAGAACCCGTTCTGGGAAGCAGCCATTCTTACAAGTATAGCCTCTATTATGGAAATGTCGGAATCCGAATTGTAGGTTTCGACAACGAGCGACCCAAGGGCGACCACTGCCACCTCGACGGAGTGGAGAAGATTTATAAATTTATTGATGTTGAGCAACTCGTCAGTGATTTCATGGCGGTGGTTCGCGAGCGAAGGAAAAGAAAATGACAGAAGCAATTATTCGCATTGTAAATGATGATGATACCATTTTGAATGAGGCGGCTGAGCGCTTCAAGAAAACTTGGAAGTCGGGCAAAATAGCCCCTTCCGTTTTCACCTTCAGCTCCCCTGCTCAATTGTTTTCAGTGATCAGCCCCAAGCGCTGGCAACTCATCGAACACTTACAGCACTTAGGCCCCAGCACCATCCGTGGCTTAGCGCGTTCATTAGACCGCGATGTGAAGCGCGTGCATGATGATGTGACGGCTATGATCGACTGGGGATTGGTAGAGCGCAAGGACGAAGGCATGGTGCATGTGCCCTATAGCGTTATTCATGCTGAGTTTGATTTGCGGGCCGTGGCTTAATGGAAATCTACAGAGTAATTGTTTTGCACGATCTTAGATCATTGGTTGAGCAAACATTTTGTATTCAGCAAAAATGCTATGAAGTTCCTTTTCGTTGATAATAGTTATTGGTATGCCGCTTGCCTGCATTGATAGTGCTCTTTCTAACTTGGTACTGATGTATCCTGCTGGTGCACCAGTTTGATTTCCCACGACAAGAATTGTCGTCTTTTTGGTAACGGAGTCCGAAACTTTACTACCAAGTTCTGCCAAGAGCTGCGCTGCATGAGGTCGTCCAATTGAAAGCTCGCCCGTTATAACGAAGGTTTCCCCCGATAGAGGGCCAGTGCCTATAGCAACTTTACTCAATGGTAGGTGTTTGAAGTCTGCCTGCCAATCGCCGTTGTAACAGTGGTCTAGAATTTCAGGAAGTTTATTTCCTGTTTCAGACATTGCAAAAGTTACAATCCGGCCACAAGCTATAGCGTCTTCCAAAGCATTATGATGATTAAAATTATGCCCTATAAAATCACATACACTTTTTAGTCCATAACCACGCCTCGAAAACTGAGACCAAGTTCGCCTTGCCACCATACTTGAATCAAGCCAGATTGAGCGAGGTAACTTAACTTTGTATTTCTGAGATGCCCTTTTGAATGCCGCCTTGTCAAAGGAGGTATGACTAACAATTATGGCTCCGTCGAATGCGCTCCAGATAACCGAGACAACATCTCTAAGTTTTGGGGCTTTTGTTACGTCCGCGCTTCGTATTCCATGAATGCTAATGTTTTGGGGATCAAATTCACACTCGGGATTCACTAAACTATACCAAGTATGGACTAGCTTTCCAGCGCGATAAATTGCAACTCCAATTGAACAAATTGAGCCCTGATCAAAATTCGCTGTTTCAACATCAATAGCTGCAAAAGATTCAAGTTTGTTAAATTGTGCCATAGTGTGCTGAGTTCCAAAACTAAAATGAAACAGCCCCCATCTTCCCCCGCACCACCGCCTCAGCCTCCTTCGGCAGAAACAAGCTTGTATCCCCACCCATCTTGGCGATCTGTTTCACCAGCGATGATGAGATCATCCGTGTTGCGGGTGATGCGGCCATGAACACTGTTTCAATATCCGGCGAAAGTGCGCCATTCATTTGCGCCATTTGCACTTCGTAATCGAAATCGCTGGCATCGCGCAGGCCACGGATGATCACCCCTGCGTGGGCTTTGCGGGCGGCGTCCACTGTCAGGCCATCAAACGTCACCACGCTGATTTTCAATCCTGAATGTTCGGCGATGGGTTTCACCACTTGCTCAATCAGCGCCACACGCTCTGCTCCCGTCAGCAGCGCTTCTTTACTGCCATGGGTGCCAACGCCGATGACCAGTTTATCGACGATACGAGCCGCTCTGGCGATCACATCTAAATGGCCATAAGTTACGGGATCAAAACTGCCGGGGTAAAAACCTGTGCGCATCATTTGCCTTTCAACACCATCCAAGCAGCACCGCCCACAAGGCAGCAGCCGCTGATAATTTCAATTGAACGAATGCGCTTCTGCGAAAGCCAAACGCCCGCCCTACCCGCCAATAAAGCATAAGCCGTATCGCCCGTCACGGCGATGGCGGCAAACAAAAGACCCAACATCAGTGTATATTGCTCAACGTTTGCCCCATCCGGAATAAATGGTGGAATGAGTGCGCCGAACAGCACTAACATTTTTGGGTTGCTCATAATCACTAGAAAACCTTGCAGGAAAAAACTTCCCTGCGGCCGCGCACGCTCCGTGGCCACAGCTAGATCACCCTTGGACATGAAAAGTTTAATGCCCATCCACACCAAATAAGCCGCACCAATATAACGCAGCACATCAAACCACACACCCATCACTTTAATGGCGGCTCCCAAACCAAGCGCGGCGATGGCCAACCAAATAACCACGCCAGCCTGCGTGCCCAACACATTCATCAGCCCTGCCTTCGTGCCGTGCTTCAAACTGTTGGCGATGATCACTGTAACAGTTGGCCCCGGCACCAGTGCAAGTGCGGTGGCGGCTAATAAAAATGCAATGAGGGAGTCTGTTGTCATGTATTCACTCTATCCTGAAAACGAGGTGGCGGGCAACTCTGGCTGTGGTTGATAAGGTTTAGGTCTGGCGCGTGGCACATAAACCCAAGGGCGCTTTCCCTGTGCGCCTTTCACCGTTTCAATACGCAGTATTCCATTTAAAATATAGAGCGCATGAGCGCCATGTTTCCAAACGTCAAAACGATCGATGCGGGTGGCAATATCTTTGCAGGCGCGCCGCAATGGAAAGTCGGTGATTAGGATATCAACCGGTGGGCATGGCCAATCTTTGTCCTTCTGCTCATGCACATAGGCCACCGATTTTACCGCCAAATCGGTAAAACACATGCCATCCACACAAGACCAGCCGTTCTTAGCTGCAGCATCTTTTAGAATAGAAATCTCGCCATTGCTTTGCAGCCATTTATCAGCTGCGAATTTTCCTTTGCGTGCATCAGCAAAAACATATGCGCCACTAGCATCTAGCACGGCAACATTTCCGGCGCGTTCTTCAATGAGAATTTGCGGGCGAACATCACTTTGCCCAATCATCACACCTGCCACCATTGCGATAACACCCAACAAGCGCATGCCCCCCGCAGCAATGCACAACACTGTTGCACCAAGAACCGTGATCACCACACCGAATAAACTAGGCTTTGGAATAATCACATTGGCCCCTGGCCATCCAGCCACCAAATCTGAAATCCACATGGTGGCCCACAGGCCAAGCTCCATCAATTTAAGGGGATAGTATTCCAAGCCAAACGGCATCACCATGGCACTGGTGAGGGCTGCGGGCATCACCACAAGGCTGACCACTGGAAGCGAGAGGCCATTGGCAATAGTGCCATAAGGAGCCATGCGGCCAAAATGATAGGCAGCAGCGATGCTCGATAATCCGCCAGCAACTACCGTGGTTAAAATGGAACCCACCGCCACCCTCCAAGTGTAGCGAATGCTCCGAGCCAAGCGTGACGAGGCCAAGTGCTTCACATCAATCGGCCTGTGGTTCCACCATTCAAAAAATGCGGCAAGCCCCATCACCGCAAGGAACGACATTTGAAAACTCGCCCCCATGCTTTGTTCTGGTGTTACCAGCAAAATAATGAGGGCCGATATTGCGAGATTCCGCAATGACACTGCTGGCCGATCCACCAGCATCGCAAAGAACATCACAGCAATCATAATATAAGAGCGTTCAGTGGCTGAGCCAGAGTCAGCCAGCAGCATGTAAATCAAACCCACAAACAAGGCCGCCACCGCCGCCCATTTCTTAATAGGGTAGCGCAAAGCCAATGCCGGAAACAACGCAAGGAAAGCCCGCACTGCCCAGAACACACCACCCGCAACAAGTGTCATATGCAAACCAGAAATGGAGAGGATGTGCGCAAGTCCAGAAATCTGCAAACTGGTGTTCATGTCTTTTGGGATAGCTGCGCGTTCTCCGGTGATCATGGCATTGGCAAAAGCCCCAAGCGGCCCCGGTATAACCGCAGTAATCCGCGCACCCATACCACTTCGCAAATTGTGAAAAAATCGGCGCACCAAAAATTTAACGGGCACATCTCGCGTTTCAATTTGGGGTTCGCTTTTGCTGGTGCCCATGGCACCGATGGATTGGAAATAAAGATCGCGGCCATAATCAAAAGCCCAGGGCTGAACTGGCATGGGCAATGGATTAAGCCTTGCCCGCATCCGCACATAATCACCAATCAAAACATCGGGGGCATGATAAGTCGTAATCCGCACCCGGCGCGGGGTCTCGCCTTCGGGAATGTTGCTGGCTTCAGCAAGCTCAATCACCAACACACGCCGCTTGCCACCACGATTATCAGCATCCGCTACATAGCCTGCAATGTCACTTTCCACCACAACAGCGCGCAGCAACGGCGTTTCCACAATCACCTGACGGAGTTTAGCAACAGAAAATCCAAGCAGCACAATTCCAACAATCAGGCTGAGCTTTGAGATGCGGCCAAAATAGAAAAGTGCAATCGTGACGAGTCCCAAACCAAAAACGCCAACACCGCTGGGTTCAACACTCAAATTAAAATAGGCCCAAATGCCAGCAATCAAAAACACTGGAGACCACAACATCATGCGGCTGGCTTGCTGCGCCACGCTCTCGCGCACGACCCCTTTGATGCGTCCCGCAGCTGTGCTATCCGGCTCCTCAAGGGCCATTGGCCTCTCCCCTTAATTCTAAGCTACAAGGAAAATGGCTTAT
>JAYUPT010000176.1:0-3334 GCA_043759965.1 Aestuariivirga sp.
TATAACACCAATGTTTTCAAAGAAGCGCCAAAAAGCTGGAGCGTGGTATTTGAAGAACAAAATCTTCCAGATGGCAAAACCAATAAAGGCCGCGTGCAAGCTTATGATGGTGCAATCCACATCGCCGACGCCGCAGTTTATTTAATGGCCCACAAGCCAGAGCTGGGCATTAAAAACCCCTATGAATTGAACAAAGATCAATTTGCAGCAGCAATTGCATTGCTCAATGGTCAACGCGCACTTGTTGGTCGCTATTGGCACGATGCTTTTGTGCAAATTGACGACTTCAAGAACGAAGGCGTTGTGGCGTCTGGCTCGTGGCCTTTCCAAGTGAACTTGTTGAAGGCCGATAAAAAGCCAATCGACTCAACATTCCCTTCAGAAGGTGCAACGGGTTGGTCTGATACCACGATGTTGCATAGCGAAGCCAAACATCCAAATTGCGCTTATATGTGGATGAACCATTCCTTAAATGTAAAATTGCAGGGTGATCTTGCTGCGTGGTTCGGCACAGTGCCAGCCAATCTCGCGGCCTGCAAAGGCAATCCTCTACTTGGTGATACTGGTTGTGACAACAACGGCCTTTCCAATTTTGACAAAATTTGGTTCTGGCGCACACCAATTGGCAAATGCGAAAGCGAAGGCACATGTGTTCCTTATTCGCAATGGGCTAAAGAATACATTGCAGTGATGGGCAAATAACATAAGGGTTGGGGCGGCCTTTAAAGGCCGCCCCATTTTAACATGGCATCAGCCGTTTCATTTCTAAATGTCACGCGAGCTTTCGGAAAAGTTCTCGCAGTCGATAATGTCTCGCTCGAAATTGCACCTGGTGAATTCTTTGCAATGCTTGGCCCTTCCGGTTCAGGCAAAACCACATGTTTGCGGTTGATTGCCGGATTTGAACAACCATCCGCAGGCAGCATTTCCATTTTTGGCGAACCGTGCAGTGGCACCCCGCCCTATAAGCGCAACGTGAACACTGTATTCCAAGACTACGCACTTTTTCCTCACATGACGGTTGGCGAGAACGTTGCTTATGGCTTGATGATCAAGGGTATAAACCGCGCCGAGCGCGAAGCAAAAGCGCAAGCCGCATTAGAGATGGTGAAGCTTAAAGATTATGGTGCCCGCAGGCCCAGTCAGCTTTCGGGCGGCCAACGTCAACGTGTGGCTTTAGCGCGCGCACTTGTTAATGAACCAAAAGTTTTGCTGCTCGATGAACCCCTTGGCGCTTTAGATTTAAAGCTGCGCGAACAGATGCAAGAGGAACTTAAACACTTGCAGCGGCAACTGGGAATAACTTTTGTGTTTGTGACCCATGATCAAGGTGAAGCACTTTCCATGGCAGACCGCGTTGCCATTTTTAATGATGGCAAAATTGTTCAAGCAGGCACACCAAAAGAAATATATGAGCACCCCCGCACCAAATTCACAGCTGATTTTGTGGGATCTTCAAATGTGCTCAGTCCAGAGTTTTCCGTCAAACACGGGGGGCCAAAAAATTGGTGCAGCTTAAGGCCTGAAAAAATCGTGATTTCACCAAAAGGCGTAAAAGCTAAAATCACATCTGTGAATTACCAAGGTGCAACAACACGCATTGCGATGGATGTTGGTGGCACCCGCCTCACCGCTGCATTTGCCGCAAGTGACAAAAAATTTGGCATTGGCGAAGTTATAACAATCTCGTGGTTACGAAATAATCTTGCCATTATGGAAGCTGAGTGATGGCTGCGCTCAAAACCTTATCTGATATTTTTTATAAAAAACCAGGCCTCTTAACGGCCGCGCTTTTGTCTCCGCCAGTGTTTTGGATCATTGTCGTTTACGTCGGATCTCTTTTGGCATTGCTGCTGCAAAGCTTCTATGCACTCGATGATTTTTCCGGCATTGTCATCCATGAATTCACGCTTGCAACCTATGGCCATCTTTTTGATGAAGCCAATTTTCAAATAATTCTACGAACAGTGACGATGGCAGCAGCAGTCACGCTGGCTTGTGCAATTATTGCTTTTCCCATCGCTTACTACGCCGCAAGGTTTGCGCGGGGCCGCATGAAGGCCCTTTTTTATATCGCAGTAATGATGCCGCTATGGTCAAGTTATTTGGTCAAAGTCTATGCATGGAAATTGATCCTGGCCAAAGAAGGCATCGTTACATGGATTGCAACACAGCTTCATGCCCAATGGTTGATTGATGCATTGCTCGCAACGCCAGTTATCGGCGGGCCCTCCCTATCAATTTCATATATCGGCACTTTTCTTGTTTTTGTTTATATTTGGCTCCCCTTTATGATTTTGCCCGTGCAGGCCGCCTTAGAGCGTGTTCCAAAAAACTTCATTGAAGCTTCGGCAGATTTAGGTGCAAACCCCAGTCAGTCATTCCGCACTGTAATTTTGCCGCTGGCGCTGCCCGGTGTGATTGCTGGATCAATTTTTACTTTTTCGCTCACTTTGGGTGATTACATCGTGCCACAAATTGTCGGCAATTCGCGGTTGATGATTGGGCAAGCGGTTTATACATTGCAAGGCACCGCTGGAGACATTCCACTAGCAGCCGCATTCTCCGTAGTGCCGATGGTCATCATGGGCATTTATTTGGCGATGGCAAAACGCATGGGGGCCTTCAATGCACTCTGAAGCAAAATGGCCCTTAAAATTATCTGCCGTTGCTGGTTTGCTGTTTCTGCACCTGCCACTTGCGCTGATCATTCTTTATGCCTTTACCACTGAGGAAAAATCGTTCCAGTTTCCGCCACCTGGCTTTACAACCAAGTGGTTCGCTGCTGCGTGGTATGATCGTCCTGATATTTGGCCACCACTTATGCTTTCAATAAAAGTCGCGTTAGTTGCAACATTTTTGGCGATCATTCTTGGCACTTGCGCTGCAGCCGCCTTAAGCCGGGCCAAATTTTTTGGCCGCAATTCGCTTTCTTTGTTCTTTATTTTGCCCATCGCCCTGCCCGGCATTGTTACCGGCATTGCCATGCGCTCGGCCTTTGACATTATGGGGATTCCATTTTCAACCTGGACCATCATTCTCGGCCACACCACATTCTGTATGGTTGTCGTTTATAATAATGTGCTGGCAAGGTTTCGCCGCACCAGCGGCAGCATGATTGAAGCTTCAATGGATTTAGGTGCAGATGGCTTTCAAACTTTTCGGCATGTGGTTCTGCCACAAATAGCCTCAGCTTTGTTAGCAGGTGGAATGCTGGCCTTTGCACTCAGTTTTGATGAAGTTATCGTCACCACATTCACGGCGGGCCAACAATCAACATTGCCAATTTGGATGTTGCAAGAGCTCATCCGCCCGCGCCAACGCCCAGTTACAA
>JAYUPT010000177.1:0-3327 GCA_043759965.1 Aestuariivirga sp.
GTGGTTGCTATCTTTGTGATTGTTATTACATTTATCCCTATTCTCGCTGCTTATTATTTAACGCGAGAAGGTGAACACACAGGCGGAAGCGGGAAATAGTTCAAACTAGGCACTATCGCCGCGCTTCCATTGTGCATGGGTGGCAACGCGAAACTCATTAAAATTTCCGGCATCAATGGCATCGCGCATGCCCTGCATGAGTGACTGGTAATAAGCAATGTTGGCCCAGCTGAGCAGCATCATACCGAGCAGTTCACCGGCCCGCATCAAGTGATGCAAGTAAGCGCGAGAATACTGCGATAAAGCAGGGCACGGATGTTCCGCATCCAGTGGCCTTGAATCTGTTGCATGTTTGGCGTTGCGTAAATTAATGCGGCCAAAGCGTGTGAAGGCTTGACCGTGGCGGCCAGAGCGGGTTGGCATAACGCAATCAAACATATCAATGCCACGCGCCACCGCCTCCAACAAATCTTCTGGTGTTCCAACACCCATCAAGTAGCGCGGCTTATCTTGGGGCAAAGCAGGTGCAGTGAAATCGATTGTTGAAAGCATCAGCGCCTGGCCTTCGCCCACCGCAAGGCCGCCAATAGCATAGCCTTCAAAGCCAATTGATTTTAAGCCTTCAGCACTTTTCAAGCGCAGGCGCTCATTGGTGCCGCCTTGCACAATGCCAAAATTGCCTCGGCCTGGCTGCGAACCAAAAGCCTCACGCGAACGCGCGGCCCAGCGCAGCGAAAGTTCCATGGCCTTTTCGCCATCTTGTTCGCTGTGTGGAAGCTCCAAGCACTGATCAAGCTGCATTTGAATATCAGAACCCAGCAGCCGCTGAATTTCCATGGCCCGTTCTGGTGTAAGTTCATATTTGCGGCCATCGATATGCGATTGGAACGTGGCGCCAGTTTCTTTTATCTTGCGGATTTTAGAGAGCGACATAATCTGAAAGCCGCCTGAATCCGTGAGGATGGGGCCCTCCCAACCGATGAATTTATGCAAGCCGCCAAGGGCTGCCACTTGTTCAGCACCGGGGCGCAACATCAAATGATAGGTGTTACCGAGAATAATATCGGCACCAGTTTCTTTCACTTGATCAAGGTATAGGCCCTTCACTGTGCCCACCGTGCCCACTGGCATAAAGGCCGGTGTACGAATGTCACCCCGCCCAGTGTGCACCGTGCCACGCCGCGCTAGGCCATCCGTTTTGTGAAGGGTAAATCCGAATTGTTTTGTCATGCAGCGGGCCATAGCAGGCTGGCATCGCCATAGGAATAGAAACGATAATGGTTTTGAATGGCGTGGGCATAGGCTGATTTCATGGTGCTGGTGCCAGCAAAGGCGCAGACCAGCATGAAGAGTGTTGAGCGTGGCAAGTGGAAGTTGGTCACCAAACCATCGACCGCGCGGAACTTATAGCCCGGGGTTATAAAGATCGATGTGTTGCCAGACCACGCCTTAAGCCCGGCACTTTCCAGCAAGCGCAATGAGGTGGTGCCCACGGCTATAATCCGTCCGCCTTTATCTCGCGCAATTTGCAGCCGTGCGGCTACGTCAGCCGAAACCTCGCCCCATTCAGCGTGCATTTTGTGATCTGAAGTGTCTTCAGCTTTAACAGGCAGAAACGTGCCAGCACCGACATGCAAGGTAACAAATTCGGATGCAATACCAGAAACTTGCAGTGATTTCATCAATTTTGGTGTGAAGTGTAAACCTGCTGTTGGCGCAGCCACAGCGCCAGATTCAGTGGCATAAATTGTTTGATAATCCACACGGTCTTGCGCGTCTTGATCGCGCTTACTTTCGATATAAGGCGGCAGCGGCACACGGCCAACCTGTAGCAAAGCCATATCTAAGTCAGCACCTGAAACATCAAAGGCCAGCGTAATTTCTCCAGCCTCGCCTTTGGCTTCCACCACGGCGGCAAGTGTTCCAAACTGAACATGATCACCGACGATGAGTTTTTTCGCTGGCTTCACAAAGGCCTTCCAGCGCGAAGCGTCTAGCCGCATATGCAACAGCGCTTCAATTTTGGGTGTGGTGCCAAGACGGCCAACGCGCACGCCAGAAAGTGCAGCCGGAATTACCTTGGTATTGTTGAACACCAAAACATCACCAGCCCGCAATTGCGCGGGCAAATCACCAACCAGATGATCAGCGCACACGCCATCTTTCACCACCAACAGCTTGGCAGCCTCGCGCGGAACACTTGGCCTCAGTGCAATGTTTTCCAGCGGCAGCTCAAAATCAAAATCGGCGACCTTCATTCAGGCCGCCGATCAACACTTGTAAATAGATTAAGCAACATCCGCTGCAACGCGCATTGTCACAATCTTGTCGGGGTTTTTCACGGGTTCGCCGCGCTTGAAACCATCGACGATTTCCATGCCGGAAGTCACTTTGCCCCACACCGTGTATTGATTATCCAAGAACCCAGCATCACCAAAGCAGATGAAGAACTGGCTATTGGCGGAATTTGGAGAGGACGAACGCGCCATGGAGCAAATGCCGCGCACATGCGGTTCTTTGGAAAACTCAGCTTTAAGATCAGGCTTTTTAGAGCCGCCCATGCCGGTTCCCGTCGGGTCGCCGCCTTGGGCCATGAAGCCTTCGATTACGCGGTGAAACACCACGCCATCGTAAAACTTTTCACGCGCCAATTCTTTAATGCGGGCCACATGGCCCGGCGCCAGCTTTGGCAAAAGCTCAATGGTGATCAAGCCTTTTTCAGTGGTCAGGTGGAGAGTATTTTCTAAGTCGCTCATTATTGCACAGTTACCTTTGTCATTTTATCGGGAGTTGCTGGTGGTTCGCCTTTGTTGATTTGATCGACGCAAGCCATGCCTGCTTCATCAACAGTGCCCCACACGGTGTATTGGCCATCCAAGAAGCCGCCATCGGCGAACATTACGAAGAATTGGCTGTTGGCAGAATCTGGATCGCCAGAACGCGCCATGCCCACGGCCCCACGGCCAAAATGTTCTTTGTTAAATTCGGCTTTAATATCAGCCTCTTTGCTGCTGCCCATGCCAGTGCCAGTAGGGTCACCCGTTTGGGCCATAAAGCCCGGGATCACGCGGTGGAACACAATGCCATCATAAAAACCAGCAGCGGCAAGCTTGGTCACTTGGGCCACATGGTTTGGTGCAACGTCAGCACGCAGCTTAATCACAAAGCTGCAATTTTTAGAGGTTTCCACTGTCATCGTCTCAGCGGCAAAGCTGGGCGCTGCGAAAGCACCAAGGCCCAAAGCCGCAATCATGAATCGTTTCATATATCTCTCCATTTTGGGAACACCCGCCTAGCCGTATTTCGGCAATGAGGCAACAGGGTGGC
>JAYUPT010000178.1:0-3311 GCA_043759965.1 Aestuariivirga sp.
AGGTCCGCAGTGGTGCGCTCAAATTCAGCACTTTCCATTTGGCTGGCAATCGTGCGCTTCCAGATGAGGTCATAAAGCGCCAACTGCTCACCGTCCAAAACACCTTTAACTTGATCCGGCAAACGGGCTGGATCCGTGGGGCGAATAGCTTCATGGGCCTCTTGCGCGTTCTTGGCTTTGCTTGTGTAAGTGCGCGGTGCCGATGGCAAATAAGGTTCGCCAAAAGTTTTTAAAATTGCATTGCGGGCAGACGCTATGGCTTCAGGTGCCATGTCAATGCCGTCGGTTCGCATATAAGTAATGAGGCCCACAGTTTCGCCGCCAATCTCCACACCTTCATAAAGGCGCTGCGCGATCATCATGGTTTTGGAAGATGAGAAACCGAGCTTGCGTGAGGCTTCCTGCTGTAATGTAGATGTGCGGAACGGTGCAAACGGGTGGCGCTTGGCGGGCTTGCTTTCCAGTGAATCCACGGTGAAGCGTTGGCCTTTAACGGCTGCTTCAATGGCTTTGGCCGAGGCTTCATCTTTCAGTTGCAGCTTTTCTAAACGCTTGCCATCTATGCTGGCCAGACCTGCCGTGAACTCCACACCTTTAGGCGTTACGAATGTGCCATCGATGGACCAGTATTCTTGTGAACGAAAAGCTTCAATTTCCAATTCGCGGTCGCAGATTAGACGCAATGCCACTGATTGCACGCGGCCCGCTGAACGCGCACCCGGCAATTTGCGCCAGAGCACTGGTGATATAGTGAAGCCCACCAAATAATCCAAAGCTCGCCTAGCCAAATAAGCATCGACCAAAGCCACATCAAGTTCGCGCGGATGCGCCATAGCTTCAAGTACGGATGATTTAGTGATGGCGTTGAAAGCCACGCGCTGAACGGTTTTGCCTTTTAGCGCACCCTTCTTCTTTAGCACTTCGAGAACGTGCCACGAAATCGCTTCCCCTTCGCGGTCAGGGTCGGTTGCTAGAACGAGGCGATCGCTGCCTTTAAGAGCCGCCGAAATATCTGAAAGGCGCTTGGCTGATTTCGAGTCAACTTCCCAATCCATTGAGAAATCATCATCGGGTTTCACCGAGCCATCTTTGGCGGGCAAATCACGCACATGGCCGAAAGAGGCCAGCACCGTGAAGTCACGGCCCAGATATTTATTGATGGTTTTTGCCTTTGAAGGCGATTCGACGACGACAACAGTCATAAATGGATCCAGTTAAAAGGCGTCCGCTCATAGGCGGAAAGCCAAGCTGTGGCAAGAAATCCCTCAGATGGCGAGAAAAACACCCTTTTGCAACCACAAAGCAACCTTAAGTATCTTTTAAATATATTGAACACTCATAAGATGTGTCAATCCGGTGTGAGTCCGGGGTGGAATTTGCAAAGCGAAGGGCAATGTACAAATAATGGAAAACTCTGTTTCTGAACACAACCTAAAAGCGCATTCGCGTGTTGGTAGCAATTCTAAAGTGAAACTGGATCGTAGGGAAACTGCGCAATATATTTGTGATATGGTGCTGGAGCTTCGTAATTTAGCCAAAGCGGTTGAAATCAAGTCTCTGCAAGATATGCTGGAACTGTGTTTCTATGAAGCTTTCGCCACCGCAAATAAAGTTGTTCTTCCTGAAGGTGAATTAGAAAAGTTGCGTGAATTGAGCAAAGCCTCAGCAGCTTCTTGATGGGGCTATTGGGCTCTCAAACTTCGATATTATCAATCAGGCGGGTTTTACCGAGCCAAGCAGCGGCGAGGATGCGCAAGGGCTCACCTGATTTTTTGGGCACGGCCAAAGTTTCTGCGTTTCGGGTTGACACATAATCCACCTTGAAGCCCAATGTGGTGAGCGAACGTGAAGCTGCTCTGGTGGCTGTTTGCGGGTTGGCGCCACGGCGGATTTTTTCAGCGGCTTGTGTGAGTGATTTGTAAATTGCTGTAGCTTGGGTGCGTTCCAGTTTGCTCAGATAACGATTGCGCGAGGAAAGAGCCATGCCATCCTCATCGCGGATAGTGGGCACGCCGATCACTTGCGTCGGGATGTTTAAATCCTTGGCCATGCGGGTGACCACTTGTAATTGCTGATAATCCTTTTCACCGAACATCGCATAATTCGCGCCCGATTGAATAAAGAGCTTTGACACAATGGTTGCCACGCCATCGAAAAAATGCGGGCGGTATTTATCTTCAAGTCCAGCCTTGGCGGGGCCTTGCATGTGGATGGAGGTGGCAAAACCTTCGTCATAAATTTCATCAGCACTGGGAGCAAAAATTAAACGCACACCAGCTTCTGCCAGCTTTTCCACATCGCTTTCTTCATCGCGCGGATATTTGCTCAGGTCTTCATTCACGCCAAATTGTTTTGGATTGACGAAAATGGAAACCAGCACACGATCAGCAATTTGAAAACCTTCCTTCACCAATTTTAAATGGCCTTGGTGAAGAGCGCCCATGGTGGGCACGATAGCATAGGACAATCCATCATCCTTCCAACGGGCGACTTCACGGCGCAGGTTTTCAACGGTGCGAATAATTTTCGGGTTCACTTTTTGGAATCCTTCACGATTGGCAGCAGGCCAGAATCTTTTACATCTTCCATCACGAAATAAGAATGTGTGCCTTCCACCATGGGCAGAGCGCCAATGACGCCGCCTAAAATTTCTCGATATTCACTCATGTCGCGCACCCGGATTTTTAAAAGATAATCAAAACCGCCGCCAACCATATGGCATTCGAGAATCGGCTTGATGGGTTTTACTGCGGCATTGAATTTTTCCAAAGTCGCTTCGTCAGTGCTGCGTAATTTTACGGTAACGAACACCATTAGCGCTTGACCCATTTTAAGGGGGTCAAGTTTGGCATAATAGCCCTTGATCACGCCAGCCTCCTCAAGCCGGCGAATGCGGGCGGTGCAGGGTGTGGGTGAAAGGTTTATGCGTTTTGCCAGCTCAGCAACGGAAAGCCTTCCATCGCGTTGTAGGTGGTCGAGAATCTGGAAATCGGTTTTGTCTAAATTCTCTGTAGGTTTGATAATTGGCATTCTATTTCACTACTTTGAGTTCATAATTTAGCTATTTACTCTGTTTCCTGTACAAAAGTAAGTGAAATAGATTTTGTAACTTGTCGTATGATTTGGTTCTCACAAGGAGCGCCATATGATGAACCTGCCAAATCGTAATGCCATTGATGCTGTGTTGTTTGAAGATGAAACTATTCTCGTCAAACGTTTAGCGGCGGCGGCATTGTTGCCTCCTGATGATAATGCCCGTGTGGCGGAACTTGCCAAGACATTTGTTAAAGCGGTGCGCGGCAAGCGCAAGG
>JAYUPT010000179.1:0-27342 GCA_043759965.1 Aestuariivirga sp.
GGTGCGAGTAACAAGTCTGGGTTCCGGCTTTCGCCGGAATGACGGGTTTTGGGGGCACTTGCTCTGAACTGGTGTTTGCGCTATGCACGGCCGTCTTGAGGATTTTGAGACTTAAACGGGGTGCTTTTGGCACCCTCAATTGTTTTAAGCGATGTGAATAAATGGCAGGCCTCACTGCTTTTACATGGTTTGGAATGCTCTAACCCGCTGCGCTAAGCAGACGTTTCAGGATTTTGCGTGGCTGAGGCCCCTTCTTGAAATGAGATAAAGGAAAACCCTATGGCAAAATCTGCCGTTTCGATGACCCCTACATTAGAAGATTTTGAAAGCCTGTTGGCCGAAAGCTATGCTGACCGTCCAGTGACCGAAAATGCGGTTGTTAAGGGCAAAGTGCTCGCAATTGAAAATGACTTCGTCATTATTGACGTTGGTTTGAAGACCGAAGGCCGCGTTCCCCTCAAGGAATTTGCGATGCCCGGCAAAGAGGCCGATGTTAAAGTGGGCTCTACTGTTGAAGTTTATTTGGAGCGCATTGAAAACGCTCTCGGCGAAGCGGTTCTTAGCCGCGATAAAGCCAAGCGCGAAGAAGCGTGGACGCATTTGGAAGAAATGACAGCGAAAGCTGAGCGCGTTGATGGCGTGATCTTTGGCCGCGTTAAAGGCGGCTTCACGGTTGATCTGGGCGGCGCTGTTGCATTCCTTCCTGGTTCACAAGTTGACGTTCGACCAATCCGGGACGTGACCCCGTTGATGCATGTTTCGCAACCATTTGTAATCCTGAAAATGGATCGCCGCCGTGGCAACATTGTTGTGTCGCGCCGCGCTGTGATGGAAGAAACCCGTGCTGAGCAACGCTCTGAACTGGTGCAAAACTTGGCTGAAGGTCAGGTGGTTGATGGTGTTGTTAAGAATATCACCGATTACGGCGCATTCGTTGATCTCGGTGGTATCGATGGATTGCTCCACGTTACCGATATTGCTTGGAAGCGCGTGAACCATCCTTCGGATGTGCTCACCGTTGGCCAATCAGTAAAGGTGCAAATCGTTCGTATCAATCCAGATACACAGCGCATTTCGCTTGGCATGAAGCAGCTTGACAAAGATCCATGGGAAATCGTTGCTGAGCGTTACACCGTGGGCACCAAGGTGAAGGGCAAAGTGACCAACATCACCGATTACGGTGCATTTGTTGAACTGGAAGATGGCATTGAAGGCCTCGTTCACGTTTCTGAAATGAGCTGGACCAAGAAAAACGTTCACCCAGGCAAGATCCTTTCCACTTCGGAAGAAGTTGAAGTGCAGGTTTTGGAAATCGATAGTTCCAAGCGCCGCATTTCTCTCGGTCTGAAGCAAGTTCAAGCTAACCCATGGGATGCATTCGCTGCTAAATATCCGAAGGGCACCGTGCTCGAAGGCGAAGTGAAGAACATGACTGAGTTTGGTCTGTTCGTTGGCCTTGATGGCGATGTGGACGGCATGGTTCACTTGTCAGACTTGGATTGGAAGCGGGCAGGCGAAGAAGCCATCAAGGATTACAAAAAGGGCGATATGGTGAAAGCCGTTGTTCTTGATGTTGACCAAGAAAAAGAACGCATCTCGCTTGGCATTAAGCAACTCACAGAAGGTTCAGGCCCTGCTGTTTCGTCATCATCGCCTAAATCTTCTGGTTCAGAAGGTGGCGCACCACGCAAAGGTTCTAAAGTAACTTGCGAAGTGTTGAAGGTTGAAGATGGCGGACTTGAAGTGCGCATTGCCGACACTGACATCACAGCTTATGTGAAGCGTGCAGATTTGGCCCGCGACCGTGGCGAACAGCGCCCTGATCGCTTTGCAGTTGGTGAAAAGTTCGATGGCTTGATCACCGCCATGGATGCCAAGGCGCGCAAGGTTAACGTGTCGATCAAGGCAATGGAAATTGCTGATGAGCGCGAAGCCGTTGCCCAATATGGTTCGTCTGATTCAGGCGCTTCCCTTGGCGACATTTTGCAAGCTGCTTTGAAGAAAAAAGACAACGAAGCTTAATCGCTTAAAAATTGCAGGGCCAGCTTCAGTAATGGGGCTGGCCCTTTTCTATTGACGAATGGCCTTCACTTTGGCACCCTGTTGAAATGCTTAAAATATTCGGACCACAATCATGATCAAGTCTGAACTCGTGCAAAAAATTGCCGACAAGAATCCCCACCTCTATCACCGTGACGTGGAGCGCATCGTCAATAAAATTTTTGATGAAGTTATTCACGCGATGAAAGGTGGATCGCGCGTTGAGCTCAGAGGCTTTGGAGCCTTCTCGGTGAAAGAACGAGATGGCCGCATGGGCCGCAATCCGCGCACGGGTGAAAGCGTTGATGTGACACCAAAACGCGTGCCTTTTTTCAAGACTGGCAAAGAACTCCGCGCCCGTCTTAACGATAAGGCTTGAGGTCTTGCTGCGTATTATCCGCTGGATTGTCGGTGTGCCAATTGCGATTTTGGTGATTGCTTTTGCTGTTGCCAACAGACAATGGACCAGGCTTTCGCTTGACCCATTTACTTCTGAATCACCTGTTTTGTCGATCAACATGCCTTTATGGGCTTTGTTTGTTTTTGGGATTTTTATTGGTATTTTGGTTGGCTGGGCCACATGTTGGGTTGGCCAAAGCAAACACCGCAAATTAGCACGAGAGCGCGGACGTGAAATTTCTTTCTTGCAGCGTGAGCTTGAAAGCCGCAAACAACAACCTGCTTCAGAACAAGCTATTGCGCCCTATAGTGGCTTGACGCCGTGAGATGCATTTCGGCTGAAGAGTTGGCGCAACTTGCGCCCTACAAAGATATTATTGAAGCACTTCGGGAAGGATTTCGCACTGAGATTGAAACTCCGGTGCGGCACCATCATGATACTTCTGCAGCTACAACATTATTATTGATGCCTGCGTGGAACAGGCACTTCACGGGAATTAAAACCGTGACCGTGAAAACTGATAATGCCGCTCACGGCTTGCCCACTGTGCAAGGCGCTTATTTGCTGATTGATAATGCAACAGGAACGCCACTGACTATTATGGATGGCACCGAACTTACGCGCAGGCGCACGGCGGCGGCTGGGGCTTTGGCTTCGGACTATTTATCGCGCACAGATGCCTCAACTTTATTATTAGTCGGGGCTGGTGCTTTGGGCGCGCATTTCGTGCGGGCGCATGCTTCAGTACGAACAATCACATCTGTATTGATTTATAATCGAACCACAGAAAAATCTGAGGCGCTGGCAGCGGAACTTTCAAAGGAAGGTTTTGCTGCAAAAGCTGTGACCGATTTGCAAAGCGCCATGAGCGAGGCTGATATTATCTCTGGTATTACCAGTTCCACCCAAGCCATCATTAGAGGCGCATGGCTTAAGCTTGGCACGCATGTTGATTTGGCCGGAGCCTTTAAACCTACGATGCGCGAAACAGACGCTGAAGCTGTTGGCTGTTCGCGGGTTTATGTTGATACGAGGGATGGAGCAGAAGCGGAAGCAGGAGATTTGATCCAAGCCCAAGCCGAGGGGCAATTTGAGTTTTCTCGCATCCAAGGTGATTTGTTTGAACTTTGCCGTGGCACGATGTTGGGCCGGAAAACTGAGCGTGAGATCACTCTGTTTAAATCTTGTGGCACGGCGCTGGAAGATTTAGCAACTGCGATAATGGTTCATTTGCGCAAGTCTTAAATTCGCGCTAGTTCATTTTCATGATCAATAAAAACCCCATATGTGTGGCTTTAGACACTCCAGATTTGGAGCATGCTGTGGCTCTGGCCAAAGTGCTTTTGGGCCATGTTGGCATGATGAAAATTGGCATGGAGTTTTTCTATGCTCATGGCGTTAATGGCTATGATGCGGTTGCTGCCACTGGCATTCCAATATTTCTGGATATGAAACTGCATGATATTCCCAACACAGTGGCGCAAGGTTTGAAATCGCTGATGGCGCTGAAACCGGCGATTACCAATGTTCACGCCACGGGTGGGCTTGATATGATGAAAGCAGCGCGCGATGCGGTGCGCGGAGAGACCAAACTGATTGCTGTTACAATTCTCACATCACTCTCCAATGAAAATATCTGGGCGGCTGGATTTGATGCACGCCAGACGGATGCCCAAGCTTTGAATTTAGCCAAGCTTGCCCATGAGGCCGGGCTTGATGGCGTGGTGTGCAGCCCGCTTGATTTAGCGCAAATTCGTAGGGCCTTGCCACGCACATTCCTCACTGTGGTTCCAGGAATAAGACCAGCGGATGCGGCCAGCCATGATCAAAAACGCGTGGCCACGCCGAGGGCTGCTGTGGATGCAGGTGCTGATATTTTGGTGATTGGGCGCGCAATTACGGGTGCTGCTGATCCTTCCAAAGCTGCTTATGATATTTTGCAGAGTTTGACATAATGGCCAAAGTTAAAATTTGCGGACTCTCCACGCCGGAAGCGATGCAAGCTGCACTGGATGCGGGTGCTGATTTTGTTGGACTTATGTTTTATCCCAAGTCTCCACGCAATGTTTCGTTGGAGCTGGCTGCAAAACTTGCAGCTATTGCCAAGGGCCGCGCCAAGATTGTCGCGGTCGTTGTCGATGCTGATGATGCTTTGCTCAAAGCAATTGTAGATTATGCCAAACCTGATTACATTCAGGCTCATGGCGATGAAACTCCTCAGCGCATTTTAGAAATCAAAAATCAATTTGGTGTTCAAGTTATCAAAGTTATTAAGGTCAAAGGCGTAGTCGATGTAGATTTGACCAAAGACTTCCGCAGCGTGGCCGACCTAATTATGTTTGATCCCAAGGCTCCTAAAGATACACTGCCCGGCGGCAATGGACTTTCTTTTGATTGGAACTTGCTGAATGGCAATGAAGGCCAGTTCATGTTGGCTGGTGGGCTCACCCCCGATAATGTGGCAGCGGCCATCCGCATTACACATGCCCCCATTGTTGACGTTTCATCGGGGGTTGAAACTGCCCCCGGCATCAAGGATGCTGACCTTATTGCGAAATTTATCAAGGCCGCTAAAAGCCTTTGAAACGAGGATAGCTTATGACAACTCCAAATTCTTATCGTACCGGCCCTGACGAAAAAGGCCTGTTTGGCATTTATGGCGGGCGCTTTGTGGCGGAAACTTTAATGCCGCTGATCTTGCAATTGGAGCAGGCCTATAAGGACGCGAAAGCCGATCCTAGTTTCCAAGCGGAGCTTGATGATTTTCTTGAGCATTATGTGGGCCGTCCATCACCCCTCTATTTTGCCGAGCGTATGACCGAGCATTTGGATGGTGCAAAAATTTATTTCAAGCGCGATGAACTTAATCACACTGGCGCTCATAAAATTAACAACGTGATGGGCCAAATTCTGTTGGCGCGGCGCATGGGTAAAAAGCGCATCATCGCCGAAACAGGTGCTGGCCAACATGGTGTGGCCACGGCCACGGCTTGTGCGCGCTTTGGCTTGGAATGCATCATCTATATGGGGGAAGTTGATATCGCCCGCCAGATGCCCAACGTGTTCCGCATGAAGCTTTTGGGGGCCACTGTGGTTCCGGCCAAATCTGGTTCGCGCACGCTCAAAGATGCTTTGAATGAGGCCCTTCGCGACTGGGTGGCCAATGTGGAAGACACATTCTATTGCATTGGCACAGTTGCGGGCCCGCATCCATACCCTGAAATGGTGCGGGACTTTCAATCAGTGATTGGCCGCGAAACCCGCGAGCAAATGATGAAGCGCGAAGGCCGCTTGCCAGATTCATTGGTTGCTGCCATCGGCGGTGGCTCCAATGCCATGGGCCTGTTTCATCCATTTCTTGATGATAAGGACGTGAAAATTATCGGCGTTGAAGCTGCGGGCCATGGCCTTAAGAAAAAACACGCCGCTTCAATAACTGGTGGCAAGCCTGGAATTTTACACGGCAACCGAACTTATTTGCTGATGGATGATGATGGGCAAATAACTGAAGGTCATTCAATTTCCGCTGGTCTTGATTACCCTGGCATTGGCCCAGAACATGCTTGGTTGCATGATATGAAACGCGTTGAATATGTTTCCGCCACAGACAAGGAAGCCCTTGAAGCGTTTCAACTCTGCTGCAAATTAGAAGGCATTATTCCGGCTCTTGAACCTTCGCACGCTCTTGCCCATGTGATGAAAATTGCACCAAAACTTCCCAAAGAACATTTGATGGTGATGAATATGTGCGGGCGCGGCGACAAAGATATTTTCACCGTGGCTGATATTCTGGGAGTGAAACTATGAGCACGCGCATTGACCGCCGCTTTGCCGCGCTGAAGGAAGAGGGCCGTGCCGCGCTTGTAACTTTCGTTACTGCGGGTGATCCTGATTATGATACATCGCTGAAAATTATTCAGGGCCTGCCCAAGGCAGGGGCTGACATCATCGAATTCGGTATGCCCTTTACTGACCCGATGGCTGATGGCCCGGCCATTCAAGCTGGTGGACTTCGCGCTTTGGCTGGTGGCCAAAACATGAAGAAGACGCTGAAGCTGGTGAAAGCATTTCGCGCTGGCGACCAAGAAACACCAGTTGTTCTGATGGGTTATTACAACCCCATTTATGTTTATGGTGTTGATAAGTTTCTGGTCGATGCCAAGAAGGCGGGTGCTGATGGTTTGATCATAGTTGATTTGCCACCCGAAGAAGATGATGAGCTTTGCCTGCCTGCGATGGCAGCGGGAATGAACTTCATTCGATTGGCAACACCAACAACAGATGATGCGCGTGCGCCTGCGGTGTTTAAAAACACATCGGGCTTTGTGTATTATGTTTCAGTGCTTGGCATTACAGGCACCAAAGCGCCTGACCTTAAAAGCGTGAAGGCTAATGTTAATCGCTTACGCAAACATACTTCCTTGCCTATCTGTGTTGGCTTTGGCGTGAAGACCGCAGAGCAGGCCCGCGTGATTGCCAAGGATGCTGATGGTGTTGTGGTGGGTTCGGCATTGGTCAGTGCTATTGCAAATAGTTTGGATAAAAAAGGCAAGGCCACCGCAAAAACACCTAAAGCTGTGCATAGAATGGTGGCTGAAATCGCCAAAGGCGTGAGGAGTTAAACTATGAACTGGATCAAGAATTTCGTTCGCCCGCGCATTCGCAGTCTGCTTGGTGTGGCAAAACGTGATGTGCCGGAAAATATGTGGATCAAGGATCCTGAATCTGGCCAGATGGTTTATTATAAAGACCTTGAAGCCAATCAATTTGTATTTCCAGGCTCGAACCATCATCACCGCATGCCTGCTGATGAACGTTTTAGAATGATGTTTGACATGGGCGAGTTTGAAAAGCTGGTGGCCCCAAGCGCTGCGGTTGACCCGCTCAAATTCCGAGACGAAAAGCGATATGTAGACCGGTTAAAAGACGCCAAAGCGAAATCTGGCGAAGAAGATTCTGTGCAAGCTGGCTACGGCCAAGTGAACGAGCAAGCCATGGTGATCGCCGTACAAGACATGGGCTTTATTGGAGGCTCGCTGGGCATGGCGGCGGGGGACGCAATTATTGCAGCGATGCGTTATGCCGTGTCCAAGAATTGTCCTTTCGTTATGTTCGTGGCTTCGG
The DNA here is from genome assembly GCA_043759965.1 of Aestuariivirga sp. GTDB lineage: Bacteria > Pseudomonadota > Alphaproteobacteria > Rhizobiales > Aestuariivirgaceae > Aestuariivirga. Next base: position 7,565 of record JAYUPT010000179.1, read on the forward strand.
GTGGAGCGCGCATGCAGGAGGGTATTCTTTCGCTGATGCAATTGCCGCGCACCACGATTGCCGTGCAGGAACTTCGCGCTGCAAAGCTGCCCTATATTGTTGTTCTCACTAACCCAACAACAGGGGGCGTTACCGCATCTTACGCAATGCTCGGTGATGTGCATTTGGCTGAGCCCAATGCGATTATCGGATTTGCCGGACAGCGCGTGATTGAGCAAACCATTCGTGAAAAATTGCCTGAAGGTTTTCAGCGTTCTGAATATCTGAAAGATCATGGCATGGTGGATTGCGTAGTGCATCGCCATGAGTTGAAAGCAACGGTTTCGCGCCTTGCTCGTATGCTCACCAAATCATCTGCTTATGAAGCGCCTGTTGGGGCTTTGGTGCCAGCCTAAACTATGGCGCGCAGTGATGCCATATTGATGCGGCTTCTCAGTTTGCATCCAAAAATTATTGATCTGAGTTTGGATCGTATGCATGGCATATTAGCCAAGCTTGGAAACCCAGAGCACAAACTGCCACCCGTAATTCATATTGCGGGCACCAATGGTAAGGGTTCCACGCTGGCAATGACCTTTGCCATAATGGAAGAAGCGGGACTTAAAGTTCATACTTACACGTCGCCCCATTTGGTGCGGTTCCATGAGCGCATTCGTGTGGCGGGGGAATTGATTTCAGAAGATGCACTGTCTGCTTTGCTTGAAGAATGCGAAGCAGCCAATGGTTCTGAACCTATTACATTTTTTGAAATCACCACAGCGGCGGCATTTCTTGCTTATTCGCGAACACCTGCTGACTATCTAATTTTAGAAGTTGGACTCGGTGGAAGATTGGATGCCACCAATGTGATCGATCATCCAGCCGTCAGTGTGATCACATCAATTGGCTTGGATCATCAGCAATATTTGGGCGAGACGATTGAAGAAATCGCTCGTGAAAAAGCTGGCATATTGAAGCGTGGATGCATTGGCATAGTGGGCGTGCAATCACCCGAGGTTCGCGAAGAAATTGAACGTGTGGCTGAGAAAATAGGTGCGCCCTTAAAAATTGCCAATCAAGACTGGCAAAGTTTTGTACAGCATGGTCGTTTGGTTTTTCAGGATGAAGATGGCTTATTGGATTTGCCTTTGCCAGCTTTGGTGGGGCCACACCAAATTTATAATGCGGGCAATGCAATTGCTGCCGTTCGCGCTTTAAACGATGCACGGATTTCAGATGATGCCATTGCCACTGGATTAAGAAATGTCACGTGGCCGGCGCGCTTGCAGAATTTGGGGCAAGGTCATTTGCGCAAATATGTATCGCCAGAAACTGAGATTTGGCTTGATGGCGGGCATAATGGACCAGCGGGTGTGGTGCTCGCGCAAGCTTTGCGTGAGATGCCTAGGCGCAACACGGTGATGATTTGGGGTATGCTCAACTCCAAACATCCGGGTGAGTTTATTGCCAATTTCAAAAATGTGGTGAGCCATGTATATACACTCACCATTCCAGATGAGGCTAACGCCATCAGCGCTGAAGATTTAGCTTCTATGGCGCAAGCTAATGTCATAGCAGCCACAGCCGCAACCAGTCTTGAAAAAGCATTGGAGCAGACTTCACTTCTGAAACCCGCCCCAAGAATAATAATCTGTGGCTCACTTTATCTGGCGGGCTATGTGCTGGCTGCCCATTCCGGGGAAACACCCTCAATGGTCAGCGGTGCAGCAAAACGTTAAATTGAACTTTCAATCCAACTTTGCAATTGGTTTTTTGGGGCTGCACCCACTTTAGTAGCAGCCAATTTGCCATCCTTGAACACCATCAAAGTTGGGATGCCGCGCACGCCATATTTTGATGGAGCACCGGGATTTTCGTCAATGTTGATCTTCACAATTTTGGCTTTGGGGCCAAGGCTGGCCGCGATTTCTTCCAAAGCTGGGCCGATCATTTTGCAAGGACCACACCATTCCGCCCAGAAATCCACAACAACTGGCGTTGTAGAGTTGATAACATCAGCTTCAAAGCTGGCATCGGTGACTTTATGAGTGGACATTGCGAATTCTCCAAATCGGTTCTTGAGCCCTAGAGGTAGGAGTGCCGAGGGCATTGGTCAAGGTGCTTCAAGCTCTAATTCGGCCAAAGCTTCGGCACGAGGTAAAATAAGGAAGTCTGGTTCTATCCACATGAGTTTGGCGCTTTGCGTCCAGAGCAAGGCTGCTTTGATTTTTCGGCTGGGATAGGCTTGTTCCAGAAGGGCCGAATAAAGCGCCATTTGATGCACATAGGGGTGCGTTTTATCAATCGATTCGGGAATGAAACGATCTGATTTGTAATCCAAGACTAAAATTTGATCTTCTTCGATGTTCAAGCGATCAACCCGCCCGCTCACTTCACGGCCATCTGACAAAGTGCCGCGTAATTCGGCTTCGGAATGGCTGTTTGGGCCAAAGAATGGCGAAAGCTCTGGTGATGTGATTTGAGTGAGAAGACCTATAGCTTCGCTCTCGGCTAAGTCTAAGCGCTTGGCCCAATTTTTAGCATAGGTTAGCTGACGAGTGGAATCCATGATAGAAAGCTCGTGGAGCAAAGCATGAATTGCGATGCCTCGCCTTTGGCTTTTTGGATTTAGGGCAGCTTCTTTTGCCTTATGTTTGGCAACTAACCCCGTTAGACTATAAATAGATTTCCCTGCTTCTTTAGCTGCGTTTCTAAGTGCCCAAACTGGCAGTTCGGTTTTGGGATGAGTGAGTTTTAGGGAAGGCTGCTGTGTCGTTTCTGCCTGACTTGTTCCCACGTTAGTAGGTTCGGCGCTTTCAACCGCTGCATCAATTGTTGCATACCAGCTTTCTGCTTCAATTTTCTTCTTGCCCTTTACGCCACACACATAAAGCTCATCGCAGGCTCTGGTCATGGCCACATAAAGCAGACGGTTGCGCTCTGCTTGGGCCTTGCGTTTTGCTTGCTCTTTCCAATTTTTCAGAATTGGAGCTTCGGTTAAATTGCCCAGCACCCAGAGGGGAACACCAGCAGCGCCACTGCTGTCTGGCGCTGTGAGTAGCGTGGGTTCACTGCGGCCACCCGCAGGCACCGAAGCAGCGTCAGCCAAAAAGACGATATTGGCTTCAAGACCTTTGGCACCATGAACAGTCATAATGCGCACCTCACCTGCGGCCTGTTCCATTTCGCGTTTGATATTGGTGTCGGAAGATTCAAACCAATGAAGAAATCCAGCCAAGGAATAGCCATGCTCAAGTTGATAGGCTAAGGCTTGATCAAGAAACGCATTGCTGGCATCGATGGCTTCGGTGCCCAATCTTTTTACAATGCTCAGTCTCGACCTGTTCAATATATTTGCAAAAAATTCGTATGGACCCATCACCAAAATTTGCTTTTGCAATTCCAGAAGGAGTGCCACATTTTCATCTGGCTTACTCTGGATCCTGCTCCACAAAGATAGAGTTCCGCGCCCTACTGCTATTTTGATGAGGTCATCTTCGGCAATTGCTCGGTCAAGGAGCGGTCCTTTTAAAATACAGGCTAAAGCATAATCATCTTGCGGTATAAGAAGCCATTGCAAGAGAATTAACATGTCCTGCACAATGAGGCTTTCACGCAAATTCAAACGGTCGGCACCTGCAACCGGAACGCCCAATTTTCGCAATTCGGAAATCAGCATCGAAAACAATGGGCCCCGTGATTGCAGCAAGATTATAATATCATCCGGTTGTATCATTCGAGCACGCGAGACTAATTCACGTTTGCCGATCCAAGATTTTAGTATTTCAGCAATTTGGCGCGCCAGCAAGCGCCTTGGCGAGCGGCTTGGTTCTTGATCGACGGGGGCATCCCAAGGTTTTTCTTCAACATCAGATTCATCCGTTTCAATCAAGGGCCACAATTCAAAATGGCCTTTTTCAGCCAAGCGGTTTGATTGATGCGGATTTTCCGTTTGGTCGTCCATATCAAAACCCAAACGCGCCGGCTGGCTTGGTGGAAAGACTTTATCGACAACCGCAAGAACGTCTGGTGTTGACCGGTAAGAAATATCCAAATCGACTTTGTACAATATTTTTCCTGCGCCCGTTATTTTAGTAGAAAGTTCGGCTCTCGATTTTGCAAGTGCGTGAATATCTGCCCCTTGAAAGCTGTAAATAGATTGCTTGCGATCTCCCACCACAAACATTGTTCGATCGGCAGGTTGCAGGCCTGCTTGACCTGCAAAAAATTCCTCCACCAATGCCGAAATAATTTTCCATTGTGCCGGGCTGGTGTCTTGGGCTTCATCGACCAAAACATGTTTTAGCCCGGCATCAAGCTTATATAAAACCCATTGGGCTGCGCGCGATGAACTCAAAAGTGCGTTGGTGCGGCTGATCAAATCATCAAAATCATAGTGGCCCAAATATCTTTTCTTATGCTCAATCTGGGTATGGGTTGATTTGGCTATGGCGAAGAGACTGCATGTTGCCTCAATGCGAAGAAGCAGATCATAACGATACAGCAAATCTACAACACGTTGCTTCTCACCCTCAAGAAATTCAGCCGTGGCAGGGTAGGCTTTAGTTGTGCCGGTTGAAATTAAGCTCGCTCGCGGTTCGTGTTTAGCCGTCAAAAACAAAGTTCTGAATTTATCAAAATTGGATGGCTCAAGTGCTATGTGCTTTAGATGCCGAGCCGTATCATGTTTGCCATGAATTTTTATGGTGGATAAAATTTCAACATGATGGAGATATGTGGCAACATCCACAGTGCAAAGTTCTGCAGCAATGCTTTCCAATGTCGTATCGAGCGGCAAGGCCAAGCTACTTTTTAAGATCAGAGAAAATCCAGCTTGGTCTAAATCTGTTGAAAATATATTTCTAAAGCCTTTGGCGTTGCTTAGAAATTGTTTGATGAGGCTTTCAAAGCTATTGCTCGACAGATATGAGATAACGTTTGCAAATGCTTCGGCCAAAACTGGATTTTTTGCCGAGTCAACATTTTTCAATACTTCTGAAATTGCGCCAGCAAGTTGGGCTTCGCTGTCGCGGTCATTCATCACCCGAAATCCGGGGGCCATGCCCGCTTCAACAGGAAATTGCTGAAGGAGCTTTTCGCAGAACGCGTGAATGGTTTGGATTTTTAATCCACCCGGGGTTTCAAGCGCTCTGGCAAAAAGTCTGCGGGCTTTGCTCATCATTTCTATGTCAGGTATCTCTTCGCAGAGCTCAGCTAACTCAGACATAAGATCAGCGTCACTCACAAATGTCCATTTGCTGAGGCGCTGAAACAATCTTGATGACATTTCGGCGGCGGCGGCTTTGGTGTAAGTGATACATAAAATTGCTGCAGGTTCGGCACCTGACAACAAAAGCCGCGCAACGCGCTCCACCAACACATGTGTTTTGCCAGAACCAGCATTGGCTGTTACCCAAACAGTGTGTTGAGGGTTCGAGGCAAGACGCTGTTGCGGTGTGGCTTTGAGTTTAGTTTTGCTCATGTCTCACCTGCCAGCATCCATTCCTTGTGACGCGAAAGATGATCATAGTCGGTTTTGTCATCTTCCTTTTGAATAGCAGTGCGAGGGTAATAAGCTTGCGTGATATTTTGATATTTCATTATAAGAGCTTTTAATCCTGTGAAATGAACTTCTGCCAATTCATTCAAAGTTAGCTTCTCATCGGCACTGATCTCTTTCAATTCTCCTCCAAGGTTTGAGCCATTGATGTGCATGTAAAGCATTTCGGAAATTGATTTGCAGGCGATGGGCGGGAAGCCCTTTGCCAACAAGATTGCAGCTTCCAATGGCAATTGCGGGCTGATGCCACTGCGAACAGTTTTTTCAGTTGGGGGAGTGCCAGATTTGTAATCAATGATACGCGCTGATCCATCTTTAAGAATATCGATGCGGTCTGCTTTTGCATTCAATCTATAAGTGATGCTTGAAATATTGAATTCAATGTGCCCGCTTATTTCGGCATGTACTTTGGTTAAGGTTTGGCGAAAGTTTGGTTCCACTGCTGCAACCCAAGCTGCAATGCGTGTGAATCTCGACCACCAGAAAGCCGAAATTTCAGGGTCGCCGCGCAAGGGTTCAAACACCTTTTTGCCAATCTGTAAAAGCAGATTGTGCGGATCTTCTGAAAGTGAACCAGTTTGTTGCTGATTCCAAATTTTTAAAGCTTCATGATAAAGGGTGCCCCGCAAAGCAGCATCTGCGGTGCGTTCCAGTTCTTGCAGGGGCTCAATTTTCAATATTTTTTTGGCGTAAATTGAATAAGGATCTCGAATAAGTTTTTCAACTTCTGTGACACTGAAACTTGTTGGTCTCGCGGCAAGGGCTGGATGGGGCTTTGGTTTTTCATGTGGCGCTTGAGATGGGCTTGCATCCAAGGCCAGCGCCAAATCAATCCATGAATTTGTATCCAGCACTTCAGCAGCAAGGCCCGCCGCCTGTATAATTGTTTGCAACCGTAACAGCCACCGCGAAGGCATTTGCGGTGCTCCATCCAATCGTTTGGAACATGTAAGATAGACGTTTGCATAGCCCAGCCCTTGCGTGAAATCATGGGCCGATACGCCAATTTCACGCTCCGGCAATTGCATGCCAAAGAGAGTTCGCATTGGGCGGTTAAGCCATGGCCCAGGATCTGGCGTTGCTGGCCAGCGCCCCTCATTGAGACCTCCCATAACGAGAATATCACATGGCACTAAACGTGCCTCCAAGACTCCATAAATGGCAAGCCGTGGGTGGGTGAGCCTTGCAAATTGAAATGTTTTTTCACGCAGCACATGAAGTATGATTGGTGACACTGACGAAAAATCACTCCGCTGTAAGCGAAAAGCTTGATCGTGGAGTTCTTCTAAAGCGGCATAAAAACTCTGATTTTCCGGCTTCGTCCAATCCGCTTCTGGAGCAAGTTTTTTAAGGATAGTTTCAAAATTCAGAAGATGCTCTTCGCCAGAATGGTGGTTTGTTTGCAGCAAAGGCATGAGCGTGGCTTTGATATTTTCGATAAATTTCTGGAGGCTAATCCAATCATCATCTGACATGTTTGAAACCAATACATGCGCATGCGAATTTTTTCGCTTGGCCTCTATTGCACGAGTGAAAGATTGTTTAAGCGCGTCAAGCCCATTGCCACTGCTATAGCCACGCAAGACTGCAATTTCTAAAAGGCGCAGATTTTTTCTGAAATCTTCGCGCTCCATGCCAAGTGTGCAATCAGCATGAGAGAGCAGCGCCAATAAATCAACTGAGGTCAATCCGTTTTCAAGACCCTGCAAAACCAGAGTTGCAAGAGCTGCCATGCCGTGGTGATGCAGGGGTTCGCCTGCTGAATCGTCGATCACTATACCCCACCGCACCAATTCAGTTTTAACACGTTGAGCCAAATCACGGTCGGGTGTTACAAGGGCTGCTGTTTGGGTTGGTGTTTCTAACGCATGGCGCAGAATGAGTGCTATTGCCCGCGCTTCAATATGGCGATCAGGAGCATTAACGAAGTGCAGCTTTTCAATCGCTGTGCTCATTTCAGAGGTGCGCTTCTTCAAAACCTCATGCCATTTTTCAGCACTGCTTGAAGGGCGCATGAGCTCGCTGCTCATGAAGTTGCGATTTGGATTTCCTGTGCTAAGTGCAATTATGTCTCGGCGCTCTACTTCCATTTCTTCGATTAGAGTTTTCAATGAAAATTGCGGGTGGTCAGGGCCAATTGAGGTCCAATCTTCATTTCGCATTTCAAGATCAAGACCCGGCAAAACTACGGCACCATTTTGAAGGTTGGCAATTGCCTTTAACAAAGCCCTTGTGGCTGGAATGGTGCCAGTGGAGCCTGCTGCAATAATTGGTCCACTGAGCTTGGATTGTGAAATGCGATTGGCCTCTAGCCTGATTAACTGGCTGCGTCTTGCTGCAGGCCCCATAAGATTTTCTTGCATCAGTCTTTTTGGAAGTTCTATTTTCAATAGACCAAGAAGATTGAGCAGGGCCGTTCGATGATCAGACAGTTCCACTTGATAGGCTTCTGTCAGCAGATCAAGATTGGTCTCACCAGTTTCCATTTGATCAACCAGTTGCAGAAGGCTACCCGCCAGACCAAGGCTTTGAATGTGGGAGGCTTGTATTTCTGCTGTGATTTTAGCTTGCGGATTTTGTATGGCCCAGTTTTTAAGAATATCCAGCATGACAAAAAGCTGGCCTGTTCTTGAAATGGCGGCAGGAATATCTGCTGCTGCCCCGGCATCTTGCAACCTGCCATCATCAATATCGCCAATTGGTTTTATGTTCGGCAACAAGAGCGAATTTCGGCCGCAGTTTTCTGCAAGAATTGACCCCAATATACGGGCTGCCCTTCGGGTTGGAAGCAGAATTGTCCAGTTTGGCAATGGTGATTTTTCGCGCTGGGGTTGTGCGAATGGAAACCCCAACAGAATTTCACGCGCCAGCACATGCAAAAAATCTCCGCCTGGTGCAATGTTATAAACGCGGCAACCTGAGGCGTTCATCGCTTATTCCAATTTGAGAAACTGTTCAGCTTCGATGATTGCTTCTGGTGTGCCTACATGCAGCCAATGACCATGGTGTTCCAAGCCATAAAGACGCCGTGCAGCAATGGCCCTATCCCACAACAGATTCATCGAAAATTTTCCCTCAGGCGCATCTGCAAATAAACGCGGGTGAACCAAATAGCCTCCAATATAAGCTAGCCCCACATTTGGGCTATTTCGCTTCCGCGTCAACCGCCCATCGCGGCCTCGGATAAAATCGCCATGACCATCATAGCCCGTTGTGTTTGAAGTGTCACACAGGAGGAGAAGGCAATCCATTTGATCTGTCCACGCTTGGCGCAATCGGGTTAGCGCTGGTTGGCCCTTGTCTATCCAAAAACTATCGCTGTTCAAAACAAAAAATGGGTCGCTTCCAAGCAAGGGTAAAGCGCGTGCAATGCCACCTCCCGTATCTAGAATAGCATCGGTCTCATCTGAAATAATGGTTTTTAAAGCGGATTGAAGTTTACACCACTCAAAAATTTGCCGGGGTAAATAATGCGTATTGACGATGGCTGTGGCAACACCAGCTTCGACTAATTTTTCAAATCCATAAGCAATCAGCGGTTTGCCTGCGACTTCAACCAAGGGCTTTGGCTTGGTGTTGGTGAGTGGCTGCATGCGGGTGCCAAACCCGGCTGCGAGAACCATTGCTGTGTGGCCAATCTTCATGTGGATTTTACATCTAAGGCTTCTGGCATATGTTCAAGAAACCACATCTTCAAAGGTGCCAAGGCAGGGTGTTCGAGATTGCGCTTTAAATAACGCGAAACGCGCGGCATGTGTTTGAGATAGGCGGGCTTGCCATCGCGCTTGGCAAGCCTTGCAAAAATTCCTAAAATCTTGGTGGCCCGCTGCGCGCCTAACACGGCATAAGCCGCTGAAAATTTTGATTTATCAAACGGGCCTTGCAGTGCGCGCAGGTTTTCATAATGGCTATAAAGTTCATCCGCCCAGGCAAAATCAATATCAACGCGGGCATCTTGCAGAAGCGATGCAAGATCATAAGCTGGATGTCCCAGAACAGCATCTTGCGTATCAATCAGTCCCACACGCTGCAGGCCCTTCCGTTTAGAAATCCAAATGAGATTTGGAGAATGAAAATCGCGGAGAACCCAATGTGGTTTCTCAGGTTGAGTCAGTGGAAGAATTTGCCGCCAGATTTTTTCAAAAGACTCGTGAAGGCTTTTTTCCGGCTCGCTGCCGTGTAGGAATTTCCAAAACCATGAAATGAGAAGATCGGTTTCAATCAACTGTGCTTCCACATCATAGCTCGGAATTGTCGTAGGCCACTCTTTCGTTGCCATGCCTGCGAGAAGGGCAATGGCTGTTTGCATGGGCTCGTGCATATCGATGCCACTGCGCATCATGTTGCCAAAAACGGAAGGGCCCAGATCTTCAATGATGGCTAAGCCATTACCAATGTCGGCAGATGTAATAAGCGGCGCGCTATAGCCTTGGGCCAGCAAGACTTCATTGGCCCTCACTACAGAGGCAACTCCCTCAGCTAGATGGGCAATGGCACTATAAGATTTTCCATTTTTAACCGGCGGACCATCGGGCTTTTGCGGCATATCCATCAGGATATTGGTGTTGCCTTTTCGCGTGATCGTTTCATAACGCCGTGACGAGGCATCACCTTCTAAAAATTTACGGGGGCTGTCTTTCCACTTCGATGGCTCAAGAAATTTTTCAATCGCTTCGTTGCGCAACAGGGCTTCAATCCAAGAGCCTTCGCCCACCAGTTTAACGTGCCGGGTGTTTCCAGCCCCTGAAAAGTGCAGGTGCAAGATTTGGGCATCAAGTTCTGGCAATCGGTCTGGCCATTCAACCAAGACCACATGCGAAGATAGTAATTCACCAATACCAAGTTCTTCCGCTTCAGCTTTTGAATTCAAACGATAGAGATCGATGTGAGCGACAGAAAGCCTGGTGTTGTCGTAAGTTTGCACCAATGAAAAACTGGGGCTTGGAACATCAAATTCATCGCCATCCACTGCCATGGATTTGATGAAGGCGCGCGCGAAAGTAGATTTTCCAGCTCCAAGATCGCCATTCAACAAAATCAATTGGCCGGGTCTTGCCCAAAGCGAAAGTGTCTCCGCAAATTTTTCTGTTTCTGCTGGGCTCCTAAATTCATAGTGGCGTTCAAGGCTGTTGGTCATGCCGCAGCGTTTCGGCCTTTGCCTGCTGTAACAGCTCGCTCTGGTTTTCGGGGGCCGGCTAACGGTAGATTGCAAACAACCGTAGTGCCTTGATCAATTTTTGAGACCAAGGATACTTTGCCACCGTGTAGTTCTGTGAAGCTTTTTACCAGTGCAAGGCCAAGACCAGCGCCACGGTGACTGCCGGGGCGGGGCTTGGACTGAAAGCGTTCAAAGACTTTGTTTTGGAATTCTGGATCAATGCCCTGGCCTTTATCAGCCACCCAGAACTGTAAATTTTCTGCTTGTTTGCGAGTACCCATTCTTATGGTGCTGCCGGGTTGAGAGAAGCCTGCCGCGTTTGAAAGCAGTTGCGCCAGTATTTGTTCAAGACGTCCTTCATCGGCGACAATGAAATCAACATCGGAAGCCATTTCAATTTCAATATTAAGCCTGCGACGTTGCAAAGTCTCATTGAATTTCTCCGCTATAACCGTGAGCAATTGGGCGACATCAATTTTGCTGAGCTTCAATTCCATCTGACCAGCATCAATTGCTGAAAGATCAATGATGGCATCAATAATTGCTTTCAGCTCTTCTGACGATTTGCGAATGTCGATCACATATTCACGTTGTTTCTCTGTGAGCGCGCCAGCGAAACCCAATTCCAAAGTTTCAGCAAAGCCGACAATGCTGGTGAGCGGCGTTCGCACTTCATATGAGACGTTAGCGAGAATGCTGTTTTTTAAGCGGTCTGCTGCTTCCAATGCCTCGGTGCGATCGCGCAGTGCTTGTTCGGCCTTTGCTGTATCGGAGACATCTGTGAAAGTAAGCAAGGCATTGCCATCGGGCAAGGGCACCGCGCGATAATGCAAGATGCGACCATCTTGACTCATTTGACCTTCATGGGCTTTGCGGTTGGCTTCAATCCCGGTAACGCTGAATTTGATATCTTGCCAGGCTGTTCTTGAATCAACACTCAAGCTGGGTAATTGCGCCAATTGATCCATGTGTGGTTTTTGGTTGAGGAAGCCCACATCAAGCGACCAAAACTGTGAGAATGCTGGGTTGAATAGTTTCAACCTTCCATCAGACCCAGAGAGTGCAACGGCTTCGGCGAGATTGTCCAAGGTTTCGCGTTGAACTTCAAAAAGTTCATTATAGCGGCTCTCTAGCTGATATTCCTTGGTGAGATTTTCATAAAGATAAGTCACCCCACCAAATGGATGTTGCTCACAGATGACACGCAAAGACCGACCATCGGGAAGATACCAATAGGTTTCGCGGATTTCGAGGTTGGTATAAGCGGCCAATTGTTTTGAGCGCCATTCGCGGTAATTTGCTTCTTCAGGTAAATTTCGATTTGCTCGCAAGCGATCTAAAATCTGGCCGTCACTGGGTTGGGTTTGCAACCAGTTTTCATCAAGATTCCAAAGTAAAACATAGGCATGATTGAAAAAGCGCAATCGTTGATCTGGCCCAAAAATTGCGATAGCTGTGTTGAGCTTATCAAGTGTTGAGGCGTGGGCTTTAATGTGGCGGTCTAATTCTTTTTCAGCAGACTCAAGCGGTGTCACATCAATGGCAAAGCCGGCACGACCAATATTAAGCTCAATTTCGTGGATGTTAAAGGCGCGCATTGCTCCTTGTTGAATGGCGCGGGCGCGGCCGATCAAACCAGTTTTGGCATCAGGTTTATTGGTATCAATATTCTCTGGGCGCACGAGGGCAATATTGCTTTTGAGAACAGTGTCGATATCTGCTGCTTCCGTTGATTTGATATAGGCCTCATTGGCCCAGCTTAAGGCACCCTCTTTGGCGTTGATCCAAATCGGGTAAGGTGCGGCATCGAGTAAGGCGCTGAGCCTCTCAACCTGTTTGGCAAGCTTCTGAGCATCATAGAGGGTTTCGCTGGCTTGGCGGCGGTCCCCTGCCAGTGGTCTGAAACGCAGTGTCGCCAAGCCGCCGGCGGCACGACCATCAGCCTCCAGCAAGTCGCCGCGCGTGTTTTTGACGCTAAGATTAAAAGGGTGGCCTGCCTCTCGTAAAGTTATCAAGCCATCGCGTAGAAGGGAGGCTGAATCAGGTTCAAGCCATTTTGAAAATTCCATCACTTCAACAAGAGTTGATGGCATTTTTATCAGGCCGTGCATGCTGCCAAAAAGGCGATCTGGCAAAACTTCGCGGCCCCGCCACGTTAGCAAAATTTGGGCTTCAGATTGAATGGCAGCCTCAGCCTCATTCAACTGGTGTTCAATTTCACCCAACCGCTTGCGGGCTGCATATTCTGAGCGGTGCAGTTTGCGGATGCGGTGCAGTGCGGCAGCTAGCCCTGCACCAACAAAAAGCAAACTGACTGAACTTAAAAGACTTGTTGCCTCAGCAGCTATCGAAGCTGCATGTGCAGAATTACCAGACCATGCAAACACTGCAGCTATGGGCAAGGATTTTGGAATAGAGTTCCAAACTGCCTGACTGAATGCCCTGCCCTTCGCCTTCACGTTTGCTTCTCCGCCCATCGCCCATCATGCCACGAATCAGTTGGCACTCTCAGCTGCAGATATAGACTCAAAACCTCTGCTTCGGGAATGAGGCTTCTGGTTCTAGTAGCGATAATAGTCGGGTTTGAACGGGCCTTTTTCTGGAACACCAATATAGGCTGCTTGCTCATTGCTGAGTGTTGTCAGCTTCACGCCCAATTTTTCAAGATGCAGAAATGCTACTTTTTCATCCAAGTGCTTTGGCAACACATAAACTTCGTTTTTATATTTGCCGGTTTTGGCATTGGTATAAAGTTCAATCTGCGCCAGTGTTTGATTGGTGAAAGAAGCGGACATTACAAAGCTTGGGTGGCCTGTAGCGTTGCCCAAATTGACCAAACGGCCTTCCGACAAAAGTATGATGCGATTGCCTTTTGGAAAATTAACCAAATCAACTTGTGGCTTGATGTTGGTCCATTTGAAATTCTTCAGTTCAGCAACTTGGATTTCATTATCGAAGTGGCCGATGTTGCAGACAATTGCCATATCTTTCATTTGCTTCATGTCATCAATGGTGATCACATCTTTGTTACCAGTGGCTGTTACAAAAATATCAGCAGTGTCCACAACGTCTTGCAATGTTTGAACGGAATACCCATCCATGGCAGCTTGCAGAGCGCAGATTGGATCAACTTCAGTGACCACAACGCGAGCCCCTGCGCCACGCAAGGAAAGGGCTGAGCCTTTGCCTACATCGCCATAACCCAGAACCACTGCCACTTTACCGGCCATCATCACGTCAGTACCACGGCGGATTGCGTCCACCAATGATTCACGGCAACCATATTTATTGTCGAATTTTGACTTCGTTACCGAGTCATTCACATTGATTGCGGGGAATGGCAATTCACCCTTCTTCTGCATTTCATACAAGCGGTGAACGCCAGTTGTAGTTTCCTCGGACACGCCGATGATCGAAGCCTTCACCTTATCAAACCAACCTGGGCTTTGTTTGATGCGTTTGGCAATTTCAGCATAGAGGCATTCTTCTTCTTCGCTCTTTGGATGCGCGATCAATGACGGATCTTTCTCAGCGCGGGCACCAAGCAGAATGTAAAGTGTGGCATCGCCACCATCATCCAAGATCATGTTGGTCACTTGGTCGTTGTCCCATTCAAAAATCTTGGCGGTGAAGGCCCAGTATTCTTTTAGGTTTTCACCCTTAAAGGCAAACACAGGAATGCCAGCAGCGGCGATGGCAGCGGCGGCGTGGTCTTGGGTTGAATAGATGTTGCAAGAAGCCCACCTGATATCAGCACCCAAAGCTTTCAAAGTTTCAATCAACACAGCTGTCTGAATAGTCATGTGCAACGAGCCTGAAATGCGCGCACCCTTCAAAGGCTGGGCGCTCTCATATTCTGCGCGTGTTGACATGAGGCCTGGCATTTCAATTTCGGCCATATCCAATTCTTTGCGGCCCCAAGAGGCCAAGTTGATATCGGCAACGTAATAATCGGTGAATTCGGACATGGGCTCTGCTCCTGAAAAAGTTAGGGGTCGGATAGCATGGAGCCGGTGACCTTGCAATATCTATATAAAGATATCTTTATGTGATTTGGATGAGGTTATTTGCTTTTCAATCTTCCCAACAAATCATTCACCGTGGCTTTGTCGAGTTTTGAAATTGTTTTTGACAGTCGGTTAGCCAGCTCTGTGGCCTCAGGATCTAGACCTGCGGTGTCAATCGTGATGCGGGGGTGAGAGAGCCTTGAGAGTTTGACCAGTTCCTCAGCCTCATCCCAGATGATGTTAAAATAGGCGATGGTGCTTTGTACGAGATGCCAACTTGGTCGCCCGCGTTTGCCATGTTCCAACGCTGAGAGATAAGCGCTTGAGACATGTATGGCTTTGGCCATATCTGCCAAGGTGATGCCTCGGTCGGCGCGGAGTTCACGCAGTTTAGCGCCGAAAGGTGTCATCTAGTCACCTTCTCGTTTTCTAAGTTTCACATAAAATGCGCCACCACCACCGTGTTTTGGGTGGGCGGGTTGAAAGCCCACAATATGAGCTCTGAAAACTGCCTCATGGAACCACATGGGCACTTCGCGGCGCAGTTTGCCTTCGCGCTCTGGTGTGTGGAAATGGGTGTGGCCGTGCAGCGTGTGGCGCGCAAAGGGGGATGCGCCTTTACCAGTTATCACCAGTACTAAGCGCACGCCGCGCAGGCGCTGACTGGATACGAAATGCATGAGCTGCAGCCGCGCTGTTTCCAAATTTTCGCCATGAAGATCAATGCGGGCTTCGGGCTCAGCATTGCCTCTCCCTAGTTTTTGAGTAGTGCGGCGGTCAAAGCTGGAGATTGCTGGGGGTTCGGAGTGAAGCTGTTTTCGAATGATGGTAGGTTCTGCCATTGCATGACGCTGCAAAATAATGCCGGCGATTTTGGGTTTGGCTTTTAACTGCCGGCGCAATGACAATGGTTGAATGGCGCGCTTCACGTCATCCCATAATCCATGATCGGGCACTTCAAAATTTTTGCGGCTCATAGTTTTAAACGCGCTGCCACCAGTTTTGGCAAAAGCACCACCATCGATCCTGCACTCTTCATGTGGCCTGCGTTAAAGCTCGCGACTTCGCCCCAGCCCCAATAGACATCACCACGCACATATCCTTTAATGGCTGTGCCTGTATCCTGAGCCACCATCAAATGCTGAAAGGGTTTTGCCCCTGCTTCTGGTGGAGTTCTCGTATCAATCCAGATGGGCGTTCCAAACATCCAAATTGAACGATCAATAGCCAAGCTGCGCAACGGCGTGAGATTGACCTGCTGAGCACCTAAGGCACCTAGATCAACTGATGGCACCTCGATTTGGCGAAAGAAGATGTATGACTTATTGTTCCACATCAATTCTCGGGCATCAGCTGGGTGGGTTTTCATCCAATTGCGCAAAAGCTCCATGGACATTGTATCTTTGGTGCCCACACCTTTGGCCAATAAAACACTACCAATCCCAATATAGGGTTGCCCATTTTTTGCAGCATAGGCGAGACGAAAGATCTTGCCATCTGGCAGCCGTAAACGGCCCGAACCTTGGATGTGAATAAAAAAAGCATCAACCCAATTTTTAAGCCAAACGATTTCTAGCCCTCGATTTTCTAAAGCACCAAGATCTATGTCTTTACGGGAATAATAGGGTTCGGCTTTGCCGTTAATCAGTCTGCCATATACAAAGCCAGTTTTATTTTGGTCAGTTTCACTTAAGGCGACAAGATCAGCTGGCCTTTGATAGACTGGCACCTGAAATTCGCTGGTTTTCGTTAAGCTGCCTTCAGCCTCTGGCTCGTAGTAACCGGTGAACAACCCTTGTGGGCGATCAGGATCATGAATTTTGAAGGCCGTAAAGTTTTGTTCAAAAAAGGACTTGGCATTTTGGGTTTTTAGTGCTGCTTGGCAAAGCGGTTGCCAGTCTTGCAGTTCACCACTAAATTTTGCAAGGCGTTTGAAACCGTGCGCAGTTGTGAGAATTTCTTGGCAAGAAAGCTGGAAAGCAGCGAGTGCACTGGTATGATTGTCTAGTTGCCATCCGGGCAAGCTTGCTATTTCTATTGGTTTAAACATAGTGGTTTCTGCAAGAATTTGGTTTGTGCTGAAAATAAAAAAGAAAATGCAAAGCCAGACCCTCATTCAACCACATCGCTGGTTGCAACTAATTTCCAATTGGGATCGCGCGAAGATACTTCCCGTTCAAAGGTCCACGTTTCAGCAACTTCAATAATAGCATTGTTATCGCCTGAAATTGTCTTGCCTGAATTGTCTTGGGTTGCTGTAATCATCTCGCTGTTAAAGTGAACTTCAATGGTAACACGCTTTGCCTCAATAACGGCACTTTGCAATTTTGCAGATTTAAAGCCAACAAATTGGAATATTTTAGTTTCGCTATTCTGCTTGTTTTGATCAATAGCCGCTGCAAAACTTTCATAAACTGGAGCGCTGACCAATGGCCTTAACCCTTGTTTGTTGCCTTTAGCAAAATCTGTCAAAATCATCTCATAGGCTGATTTGGCACCTGCTAAAAACTCGGCAATATCGAAATCTTTTTGGACTTCGGAAATCGCATCTAAGCCTTTTGCAAGTGCGGAACCTTCATCTGCATAATTTGTCCAAATGGGTTGAGATTTGTTTGGATTTGGTTTGAGGTTAATCACATTGGAATTGGGCTCCGGATTAACGACTGGCATAGTTGGAGGGCGTTCAAATCCTGTGCGTTGGCCAAGGACTGATTTTAATTTCCAGAACACCATGATGGCTGCAACAATTAATACGAGATTGGTGGGATCAAAATTCAAACTCATCATCCTTTTCAAACGCAATAGTACTCAATATAGGCACAAAGTTGAACGTTCCCAAGGGTGGGTTAGGAATACAGGTCACTTGCGGCTCAGTGGTCTTCATGTTAGCTGGGAATCTGAAGTTCCGCTGTAGCGGGAAGACATATCAGACGAGGCGAAAATGGCAAAGACAATCAAACCTGCTCCCAAAGCTCCGGCGCGCAAGGCACCAGCAAAACCTGCAAATGGAGCTGGGCGAAAGCCTGTGCCAGTTGCGCAGTCTAAGCCAGCCGTTGTCAGTGTCGCTGAAGCTGTGTCGGCTCGTTTATCTGCGCCAGCTCCGCAACCTGGTCAACAACCTTCACTTAAAATTCTTGGACAGTATTTGAAAGATTTTAGCTTTGAAAATCCAAACGCCCCAATGTCTTTGGCACCCCAACAAAAACAACCCGACATCAACATTTCAGTAAATGTAAATGCGCGCAATTTGGGACCTTCTGATTTTGAAGTTGAATTGCATTTGGATGCCAAGGCTACTTCGGACGGGAAGGTGATTTTTGCTGCTGATGCGCTTTATGCTGGCATGTTCCGCTTGGAAAATTTTCCGGAAAACTTATTGCACCCGGCGGTTTTGATTGAATGCCCACGCATGTTATTTCCGTTTGCGCGGCAAATTCTAGCTGACGCCACGCGGAATGGTGGATTTCCACCACTGATGTTGGATCCAATTGATTTTGCCGGCATGTATCAGCAGCGCATGCAGCAGCAAACTGTAGCTAAGGCCTAATTCCAAAGAGTCTCAGAGCCAAATCCAGCGATGCTGGCTTGGTGGGCTTGTTGCTCTGCTTCGGTTAGTCGGGATGGTAGAGGGGTTGGGCGCTGGTGTGCCGTGAGGCGCACAACCTCTATTTCAGTTACACGGCTTTTGGTTTCTGCTTGCAGTATGAGCGCAGTTTGTCTGCCGCCAATCAATTCTAAATAGACATCGGCCAAGAGTTCGGCATCTAACAAAGCCCCATGCTTAGTGCGTTTAGAATTATCTATACCGTAACGTTTACACAGAGCATCCAGACTGTTCGGGCCCATAGGGTGCGAGCGTCTGGCCATTTGCAAAGTGTCAATCACTTGTGATGGCGGAATTGCAGTGCCGCCAATGAAGCCAAGCTCGGCATTGATGAAGCCCATATCAAAACTGGCATTGTGAATGATCAGCGGATCATCGCTCACAAATTCAAGAAATTCTTTGGCGATGGTTTTGAACAGCGGTTTGTCTTTGAGAAAAGCCGCACTGAGACCATGCACCGCTTCAGCCTCCTTTGGCATGTCGCGTTCTGGGTTTAGATAGACATGATAGGTTTTGCCCGTTGGGATGTGGTTAAATAATTCCACTGCGCCAATTTCAACAATACGGTCTCCAGCAGTGGGAGAGAGGCCCGTGGTTTCAGTATCAAGAATTATCTCACGCATCTGGGGTGGCCGCTTGTTTGATGTGGTCAATGAGGGCTTTGGTGGTCACGGCTAATTCTTCAAGGGAGCCATTGTTTTCAATCACATAATCTGCCCAGTTGCGCTTTTCATCATCAGGCATTTGTTTTGACGTGATGAGTTCAAATTTTTCGAACGTCATGCCCGGGCGGGCTAAGGCTCTGGACTTTTGCAGTTCTGGGAAAGTGGAAACAACAATCAGAAGGTCCATGTCGCGCGCGCGGCCACTTTCTAAGATCAAGGGCGAGTCTATCACAGCCAGATAGCCTTCATTTTCAGCGCGAAATGTCTGTTCGGCCGCATTTACGATGGGGTGAATAATGTTGGTGATTGATTTTAAAAGCGCAGGATTTTTAGCGATGAGAGCGCTCAGAATTTTACGGTTTACGGTTTTACCTTCAATGGCTTCCGGGCAGATTTCGGCCAAAGCTTTCGCCGCAGTGCCATCTTCATAAATTTGATGCACGGTGGCATCGGCATCAAAAACCGGAATATTCAGTGTGCGAAGGACTTTAGCAACCTCGGACTTACCCATGGCGATGGAACCTGTGAGGCCAATAATCATGGCTCAAAATCCGGATCAATATCTCTCGCAATGAGCGTATAGAGTTCTGGTGTAACCTCAGGCTTAACACCAAACCACAGCTCGAAGCCAAGAACAGCTTGGTGCAGCAACATGCCAAGACCCGGGACAATGCGGTTGCCACGGGCTTCCGCATTTTTCAGCAGTTGGGTTTTGAGGGGAACATAAACGATATCTGCGACTATTGCCTTCGTTGCCAGGGAGCTGAGATCAATTTCCAGTTCAGGTTGACCGCTCATGCCTTGT
>JAYUPT010000180.1:0-8542 GCA_043759965.1 Aestuariivirga sp.
GCAGCGGCCGCTGAATAATCCGTAATGCTTCCAACTGCCGAGAGCCCAAAGCGCTTTTCAAAATACTGGTAGGCATCATGGAACACGATGAATGGTTTGCCAGCAACAGGTTTCAACTCACGTTGAATCTCAAGTTCCAGTTTTTCTATGGCAGCTATTTGTTTGCCCGCATTGCTGTTGTAAGTTGCAGCATTCACACCATCAATTTCAGTAAGTGCAGCGGCGATTTCCTTGGTCATTATAATAGCATTTTGAGTGTCTAGCCAAATATGCGGATCATTGTGGTTTTCGCCGGTATGTTCCTCTTCGTGCTCGCCCTCATGTTCATCCGCCTCCCACGAGCCCCCTTCGCGAATTTGATGTGTAACCAATCCTGTTAACGCATTAAGCTTATTAAACTGCTTGCCACCCACTGTTTCAGTGCCGCTAATTTCGCCCAGCTTCACCTCCAAATTATCACCGATGATAAAGACGAGATCGGCGTGGTTGAGATGAGAAATTTGTTGCGGTGAATAGCTGCCTTGATGTTCGGAATTCACACCTTCGAGTAAAAGTTCAGGGCTGCCCACACCTTCCATCACGCCGGCCACCAAACTGTGCAGAGGAACAATTGAAACCACCACTTTTGGCGCAGCAACTGCCGCAATCGAACTTGCTGAAAGCAGCAGGGCAAACAGATGTTTTCTCATCGCATATTCTCCATTTATGTAATGTTATAATATAACATATTTGAAGATGCAATGATTTAATTTTGGCTGCCCCTAAGCATGGCCTGCATCGGACGAAAGCATACGCGGATCAACACCCAGCGAATGCAGGGCCGCCCCATGCAAGCCATCATAATTATGGCCAAACACCAAATCTGACGAAGCTTCACAATGCAGCCAGCCATTGCGCATTATTTCATTTTCCAATTGCCCGGGTGACCATCCGGCATAACCAAGTGCTATGCGATAAAGTTGCGGCCCTTGGCCCTTGGCGATGTCCTTCAAAACATCAACTGTCGCTGTGAGTGCAATATCCTTGTTGATCTTCAGGCTTTCTCCAGTTGAAAAGTAATCGCCACTGTGCAGCACAAAGCCCTGAAATTTCTTCACTGGCCCACCTTTGAAAATGAGCATTTGCAAAATGCTTTCGTCAACCAACTTGCCCTTGGATTGCACCTCAAGCTTTTCAACCAGATCGGCAAAAATCATATCGGTTGCGGGCTTGTTGATCACCAGCCCCATGGCTCCGTCGGCATTATGTGAACACACATAAACCACCGAGCGATAAAAATCATCGCCTTCAATGCTCGGCATCGCAATCAGAAGCTTGCCCTTTAAAGATAGAAATTTGGCCATAGTCTCTTGTTAATCTCAAATTCAGTTGACGGGAAGGTGACTGGCTTTTGCTTTTCACATTTATTAGTGTTCAAATATGGATCGTAGAATTTTTTTATCAAGTTTACTGGCGCTGCCCTTGTGCACAAAGTCTTTCGCCACTGCATTGCCGTGGTCAGCACTCTTTGTGCAAAGTGGTTTTGATGGTGCGGCCTATCAAGCTGGGCTTTTAATCAAATTAGATCCAGATTGGAAAACCTATTGGCGCAACCCTGGTGAAACTGGAATTCCGCCGCAAATTTCAGCGCTAACCTCTTCAAACCTTGAGAGCCTAACCTTTAGTTTTCCATTGCCAAAGCGCTACAGCGACGACAGTGGCGAGACCATTGGTTACCATGATGAAGTGCTGTTTCCCGTGTGGCTCAAACCGCAGGATTTTTCAAAACCAATTCAAATTAAGCTCGAAGCCTTTTTCGGTGTTTGCCAGCAAGTGTGCACACCAGCCAAAATTGAGAACGAGATGGAATTTACCCCCAGCAGTGCTCCTCAGCGAGATCAAGCGCTTATCACCACTTGGCAAGCGCGCGTGCCGAAACTTGGGGTTATCGCTAAACGCTTCACGCTTTCTGAAAAGTTCTTGGTTCTCGAATTAGCAAAGCCCTTCACCGATATTTTTGTGGAAGGCCCTGACAGGTATTATTTCACCAAACCAGATTTTAACCGCGAGCAAGGCAAAGCGTGGATTGGCATTAAAGGTTTGAAAGACCCAACAGATTTGAAGGCCGTAAAATTACGCTTAACCGCCGATGATAGGGGGCCGGGGCTTGAACAAGCGATAACCCTCGCCTAAGTGCAGTGCCTAAATCAAGGGACCCGCAATGACCATCATAATTGGCGATAAAATTCCAAGCATGGAATTCAATGTAATGACTTCTGATGGCCAACAAAAACTTGCAACTGAAGTGGTGTTTGCTGGCCGCAAAGTGGTGCTGTTCGCTGTGCCCGGCGCTTTCACCCCCACCTGCTCGGCAAGTCACTTGCCAGGCTATCTCGATCACTATGATGCCCTCAAAGCCAAGGGTGTGGACACGATTGCCTGCACATCGGTGAATGATGTGCATGTAATAACCGCTTGGGCCAAGCATTCTGGCGCCGAAGGCAAAATTATGATGCTGGCCGATGGCAATGGCACTTTTGCCAAAGCCTGCGGTCTCGAAAAAGATTTAGATGCAACAGGCATGGGCCTGCGCTCCAAGCGCTATTCGATGATCGTTGATAATGGTGTCATCACAGCACTGAATGTGGAAGAAAAATCAGGTGTGAATGTTTCCGGCGCTGAGACGATTTTGGCGCAGTTGTAAATTCACTCCGCCGGCAACCGCTTGGCAATCTCCGCGCGATATGGGCTGGCCGGATAAGTGCCCAGCACTTTCATATAAGACGTGAAGAACCCAAGTTCTTCCAATGCCAGTTTAACGGGCCTGTCCGATGGGTGCCCTTCAATATCGGCATAAAATTGCGTGGCGTTGAACTGCCCTTCAATTTGATATGACTCTAACTTGGTCATGTTCACACCATTGGTGGCAAAGCCACCCATCGCTTTATAAAGGGCCGCAGGCACATTGCGCACGCGGAACACAAAGCTGGTCATCACCGGGCCATTATTAGCGGGCGCATCTTTTTGTTCGCTTGAAAGAATAATGAAGCGCGTGGTGTTGTGGTCTTCATCTTCAATATCTTTAAGCAGAATATCCAAGCCATAAATTTCAGCAGCCAACCCGGATGCTATGGCAGCCCGGGTTTTATCAGGATGTTCTGAAAGCTCACGCGCAGCCCCTGCCGTATCAACCGCCACGACCGCCGTAAATTTATGCGCGCGCAAAACTTTGCGGCACTGCCCAAGCGCATGCACATGGCTGTGAACTGATTTCAAATCGCTCAAAGCAGTTCCGCGCCCAACCACCAATTGATGATGGATCGGCAAAAAATGCTCGCCGATAATATGCAAGTTAGAAGCAGGCATCAGGTGATGAATGTCGGCCACGCGGCCCGCCACCGAATTATCAATAGGGATCATGGCAAGTTTGGCCGCCCCATCATTCACGGCTTGAAACACATCTTCAAAGGTGCGGGCTGGCAAAGGCTCAAAGTCAGGGCATGCCTCTAAGCAAGCAATATGCGAATTGGCACCCAATTCACCTTGAAAGGCAATTTTAGTTTTTTTCATTTCAGCATCCGCCGTGCAATTTCCAAGTCCGCTGGCGTATCCACGCCCAAGGGCACAGTGTCAACCTTCACAACGGCAATCTTCATGCCATTATCGAGCGCCCGCATTTGTTCAAGCGAACGCTCCTTCTCGCGGGCACTAACAGGCAGTTTAACAAAGCGCTCCAAGGCTGAACGCCGATAGGCATAAACCCCAATATGATGCCAAAATGGGGCTTGCATGTCGGCATCCACCACCCGCACAAAATCGCGCGCATAAGCCACTTCGCGTTCCCCGTCTAAAGGCGCAATGGCCTTTACAATGTTGGGGTTGGCTATATCCGCATCATCATGAATTTTCGCTGCAATGGTCGCAATATCCACACTGTCATTGGTCAGCCCAGCAAGGCAGCGTTGCACCGCCAAGGGGTCAATCGTTGGCAGGTCGCCTTGCAAATTCACCACATAATCAAAGCGCTTGGCCGAATCACGCAATGCCAGCGCCGCCGCAATTCGGTCTGATCCTGAAGGCAAACGGGGTTCCGTCATCATCGCATCACCGCCGGCTTCACGAATAGCATCAGCAATTGCGTTTTCAGCAGCCGCCACCAAAACATGGCCGATATTGGCTGAAACGGCTCTTTTCCACACCTCAACAATCATTGGAACCCCATTGATATCGGCAAGTGGTTTGCCGGGCAGTCTGCTAGACGCCATGCGAGCCGGAATTATAATGATGGTATTGTGTTGTTCAATCATGCGTTTAACCAGGGGCGCGGCAAATTGCGCTTGAACTCTTATAGGTGTTGCGACGTGAACACGAAACGATTAGTTTCCGCCCCGATCAATATTTCTGGCAAGAGGCTGCTTAAACGTATGGATAGCTTTGAATTAAACAAAATCGCTGGTGCAGTTTTAGGCACAGCGCTTCTCGTACTGGGCCTCAAGAATTTTGGAGGCGAATTGTTCCACACTGAAGCGCCAGAAAAGCCCGGCATGATTATTGAAGTGGCTGATGCTGCAACACCAACTGATGGTGGCACACCAGCAGTTGCACTTTCAATTGGTGCATTATTGGCCACGGCCGATGCAGCCAAAGGTGCTGATGCAGCCAAAGCCTGTGGTGCTTGCCATGATTTCACCAAGGGTGGCCCAAACAAGGTTGGTCCAAACCTGTGGGACATTATTGAAAAACCAATTGGCGGGATTGCAGGGTTTGCTTATTCCGAAGGCATGAAAGCTATGGCTGGAAAAAACTGGACCTATGCAGATATGGACGCATGGCTGAAGTCTCCCAAGGAATTCGTCAAGGGCACCAAGATGAGCTATGCTGGTTTGAAGAAAGATCAAACCCGCGCCGATCTGATTGCTTATCTGGCATCCCTGTCAGATGCGCCAAAGCCATTTCCTGCACCATAATTTGAGCAAGATTAGGCCCAAGTTTCAGCACCGGAGGTGAAAGCTTCCGGTGTTTTCTTTTGTGAGTGCAACTGAGATAAAAGAACTAAACCGAATCAGGAGGATGCTAAAATGACCAGCCGCCGCACGCTTCTTAAAATGGCAAGCCTTTCTCCACTTTTGCGGGTGCCCGCAGCTTGGGCCGAAGATCGTGTCTTCTCCCACGCCATCACGCTTTTTAAAGACGTGAAATATGCCGCCGACTTTAAACATTTTGATTATGTAAATCCTGCTGCTCCCAAGGGCGGCAAACTGCGCCAAGTGGCTTATGGCAGTTTTGATTCACTCAATCCTTATTCATTAAAAGGCGAAGCCCGCGTTGCTACCGTGAATGAAACTTTGTTCACGCGCTCACTCGATGAGCCTACCACCGAATATGGCTTGTTGGCCGAAGGAGTTTCATTTCCGCAAGATTTTTCTTCAGCCACATTCAGATTGCGCGCTGAGGCCCGCTTCCATGATGGCATGCCCGTAACGCCTGAGGATGTGATTTGGAGTTTTGAGGTTCAAACAAAAAACCTCACCACCACTGCTGCTTATTATAAAAATGTTTCCAAAGTTGAGAAAACTGGCGAGCGTGACGTGACTTTCACATTCGACGAAAAGAACAACCGTGAATTGCCACTGATCGTAAGCCAGCTTGCCGTGCTGCCAAAGCATTGGTGGCAAAGCAACGGCGCTGATGGCAAGCCCCGCGATATTGCCGCTTCCACTTTAGAAATTCCATTGGGCTCAGGCCCCTATAAGTTCAAAACAGTTACAGCAGGTTCGTCCATTGTGATGGAACGCGTGGCGGATTATTGGGGCAAAGATTTACCAGCTAACATTGGTCAAAATAATTTTGATGAGATAAGCTATATTTATTTTGCCAATCCGGTTGTGGCCTTTGAAGGTTTTAAAGGCGATCAATATGATTATAACCGCGAGTCCAGTTCAAAAGCTTGGGCCACAGGCTATGAATTTCCGGCGGTGAAAGACGGCCGTGTGATCAAAGATCAAATCACCTTGAAACGCGTAAACGGTATGCAAGGTTGGGTGCTCAACCAGCGCCGCCCTCAGTTTCAAGATATAAGAGTGCGCAAAGCCTTCAATCTGGCTTTTGATTTTGAATGGTCCAACGCCAATTTATTTTATGGCCAATACGCAAGGTCGCGCAGCTTTTTCAACAATTCAGAATTAGAAGCAAAGGGCCTGCCCTCGCCCGAAGAACTGGTTTTGTTGGAACCCTTGCGCGATAAACTGCCGCCTGAAGTGTTCACCACCGAATATATGAACCCCACCAATCCAGATGCCACTGCGCGGCGAAAAAACCTGCGTGAGGCGTCAACCCTATTGCAAGAAGCAGGCTGGACTATCACCAAAGACGGCGGCAGAAATATCTTGAAGAATGCCAAGGGCGAAGCGCTCAAAGCCGATATCATGCTGGACTCGCCAGCCTTTGAACGCGTGGCCTTGCCCTATAAAGAACAACTCGAATTGCTCGGCATTTCAGTCACCGTTCGCACGGTAGATTCGGCGCAATATGAAAAAGCCAAAGAGACTTATGATTTTGATATCATCGTGAATTCCTATGGCCAAAGCCTTTCTCCCGGCAATGAGCAACGTTATTTCTGGAGCTCTGCTGAGGCAGATAAAAACGGCTCGCAGAATTACAACGGCATTAAAGACCCTGCGATTGATGCGCTGATCGATAAAATTATTTTCGCCAAAGATCGCCAGAGCCTGATCACCGCCTGCCGCGCTTTGGACCGCGTTTTGATCTGGGGCTATCACATGGTGCCCAATTGGTTCATTGCCTATGAGCGTGTGGCCTATTGGAACCGCTTCGGCAAACCCGAAAAAACTCCAGACTTTGATTTAGGTTTCCCAACCATCTGGTGGTGGGATGAAGCAAAAGCCAAAAAGGTTTCCGGCGGTTAATGGGATCCTACATTCTCAAGCGCCTGCTATTGATGATCCCCACTTTGCTGGGGGTAATGCTGCTCACCTTCGCTGTCATCCAATTTGTGCCGGGCGGCCCCATTGAACGCATCATCGCGCAAATGGAAGGCGAAGCTGGCGATGCTGATGCCAGATTAAACGGCGGTGGCGGCGAAGTTCAAGCGAGCAATGATGATAACAATAGCACCTATCGCGGTGCCAGAGGGCTAGATCCAGAATTTATCAAAAAGCTAGAAATACAATTCGGCTTTGATAAGCCGCCCACCGAACGCTTTTTGCTGATGATCAAAAACTACGCCACCTTCAATTTTGGCGAAAGCTATTTCCGCTCAAAATCGGCGCTGTCTCTGATCGCAGAAAAACTCCCTGTTTCAATTTCATTGGGTCTATGGATAATGATCATCACCTATGCTGTATCAATTCCGCTCGGTATTAGAAAAGCCGTGCGCGATGGCAGTTCGTTTGATATCTGGACATCTGCCGTCATCAGCATTGGTTATGCAATTCCATCCTTCATTTTGGCGATTTTTCTGATCATCGTTTTTGCAGGCGGCAGCTATTATAATTGGTTCCCGCTTCGGCTTCTCACATCCGATAATTTTTCCGACCTCAGCTTGTGGGGAAAAATCAAAGACTATGCTTGGCATATGACGCTGCCACTCATTGCTTTGGGCGTTGGCAGTTTTGCTACAATGACCTTGCTCACCAAAAATTCCTTTCTTGATGAAATCAAAAAACAATATGTCACCACCGCCCGTGCCAAAGGCCTCAGTGAAAACAAAGTGCTTTATGGCCACGTGTTTCGCAATGCCATGCTGTTGGTGATCTCTGGCTTCCCAGGTGCATTCTTGAGCGCATTTTTTGCAGGCTCACTGTTGATTGAACAAGTGTTCTCACTCGATGGTTTAGGCTTCCTCACCTATAAATCCGTTTTAGACCGTGATTATGCCGTGGTCTTTGCCAGCCTCTATATCTTCACTTTAATTGGCCTCGTGGTGGCCCTCGTCAGCGATCTCACTTACACTTGGATCGATCCGCGCATTGATTTTGAGGCGCGAGATTTGTGATGTTTAAGTGGAACGCGCTCAATCAACGCCGCTGGGCCCTGTTCAAAGCCAACCGCCGAGGTTTCTGGTCGTTCTGGATTTTTGCGCTGCTGTTTATCGTGTCGCTTCTGGCGCCAATTATCGCCAATGATCGGCCCATCTTAGCGTCTTATAAAGGCGAGTTGCTGTTCCCCACTTTCATAGATTATCCCGAAGCAAAATTCGGTGGCTTCCTCGCCAAAACCAATTACCGTGATCCGGTTAATCTTGATGAAATATCTGCCAATGGCTGGATGCTGTGGCCACCTATTCATTATTCTTACAACACCACCAACACCGAATTGCCACTGCCAGCCCCTTCGCCTCCCGCTTCAACTCTTTCAGCAGATGTGGCTTGCGCAAAATATCCACTCAAAACAGCTGACACGCAATGCAGCTCTGGCAACATGAATTGGCTGGGCACCGATGATCAAGGCCGCGATGTTTTTGCGCGCCTCATCTATGGCTACCGTGTTTCAATTGCCTTTGGTTTAATCCTTACATTTTTCTCATCAATCATCGGCATAACTG
>JAYUPT010000181.1:0-3296 GCA_043759965.1 Aestuariivirga sp.
TTCTATCGCTCACCCGACCGTGTGAATTGGTCGCCAACAGGCATTAACGTTCCTGATTATCCAAAGCTTGCCCAACTTTGGTGGCAGCAAATTGGTGACGTGAACTCTGGTGCATTCACTGCACAAGAAGCCATGGACCGTCTTGCTAGCGAAATGGATTTAGTGATGTCGCGCATGCAAGCGGCAGACGAAGCCAACAAAACTTATGGTGGTTGTGGCCCACGCCTCAACGAACCAAAGGATGCTGCAGAGTGGCTTGGCAAGGAAGGCGGACCACATGCCAAACTTGATAATGAAAAGCCACCCGGCGAAACCATCGCATACGAAGAACTCGTAAAGCGCTGGGCAAAGTAATAATCTATCCCTCCCAAAGTAGAGCCCGGGGTGTGCAAATTGCATGCCCCGGGATTTTGATCTCATAGAGTGAAAGTCTAGGCACAGCGGCATGTCGTTGGAACTTAAAAATATAGCCAAGCGCGTTGGCGCACACACGCATATCCACGAGACTTCGCTGGTTTTTGAGCCACGCAGTTTTAATGTGCTGTTGGGCACAACGCTCGCTGGCAAAACAACGCTCATGCAGCTCATGGCGGGCATTCAAAAACCAACATCAGGAAAAATATTTTTTCGCGGTGAAGACGTAACCGGCCACTCTGTGCAAAAGCGCAATGTGTCGATGGTCTATCAACAATTTATCAATTACCCGAATTTCAATGTCTATGACAACATTGCTTCGCCACTGCGTGTTGCCAAAATGGACGCAACCGAAATTGATCGTCGCGTGCAAAAAGCGGCTGAACTTTTGCGGCTTGGACCAATGCTGAAGCGCAAACCATCTGAACTTTCGGGCGGCCAACAGCAGCGCACGGCCATCGCCCGCGCTCTTGTAAAAGATAGTGATATTATATTCTTAGATGAACCTCTTGCGAATTTAGATTATAAGCTGCGCGAAGAACTTCGCGATGAACTGCCGAAATTATTTAGCGATCGTGATGCCATTGTTGTTTATGCAACCACAGAACCTAGCGAAGCACTTTTGTTCGGCGGCAACACCGCAACCATGCATGAAGGGCGCATCACCCAGTTTGGTCCGACATCATCAAGCTATCGCCGCCCACAAGATTTAGTGACCGCGCAAGTTTTTTCAGAGCCTCCAATGAACACGGCGAAGATTGAAAAAAATGGGTCCAGCATTTCTATTTTTGACAATCAAAAGTGGCCCATAGGCAGTGCCGGAAAAAACCTTGCTGATGGAAAATATACCATCGGTGTCCGCCCTCATAACGTTGCTCCGTTTAAGCACGGGAAGACAATTGGCAATTTCCAAGCTAACGTTATCGTCACGGAAATTTCTGGTTCAGAAAGTGTGGTCCACGCCAAAATCGGTGATCAAACTTGGATATCTCAGTCGCACGGTATCCACGCCATGCCAATTGGTTCAAAGGTCGAACTCTTCGTTGATCTGGATCAAAGCCTATTCTTTGATGATAAGGGGAGGCTGGTGTCATAATGGCCAAAATCTCAATTGAAAATCTGCGCCACTCTTATTTTCCGTTTCCAAATCCAGATCGTGATGAAGATTATGTGCTGAAAAAACTTTCGATCGATTGGCAAGACGGTGGCGCTTACGCATTGCTTGGACCATCTGGCTGCGGCAAAACCACATTGCTCAATTTAATTTCTGGTTTGCTCTTTCCAACTGAAGGCAGAATGACTTTTGATGGCCGCGATGTGACGCGTGCTTCACCTGAAGATCGCAACATTGCGCAAGTTTTTCAGTTCCCGGTGATTTACGATACAATGACAGTTTACGATAATCTGGCCTTTCCTTTGCGTAATCGTGGCGTGCCAGAATCTGAAATTGATCCGCGTGTGAAAGAAATTGCCGAAATGCTGGATCTCACAACAACTCTTCGCAACCGTGCATCGGGCCTCACCGCAGATGGCAAGCAGAAAATTTCTTTGGGCCGTGGTCTAGTGCGCTCTGATGTGAGTGCCATTATGTTTGATGAACCCCTCACGGTGATTGACCCGCATTTAAAATGGCAATTGCGTTCAAAACTCAAAGAACTTCATCAGCGCACCAAGCGCACCATGATTTATGTAACGCACGATCAAACTGAAGCGCTCACTTTTGCTGATCAAGTGGTGTTGATGAACAACGGTGAAATCGTTCAGCAAGGAACACCTGTGGAGCTATTTGAAAAGCCGCACCACACATTTGTGGGGCATTTTATTGGTTCACCCGGCATGAATATTTTGCCTTGCGAAGTGAAAGGCGGCAAAGCCTTCTTCGCCGGCCAAGCGATTGAAGCAGAAAATGCCAAGCAAGCCACAGCCGGTGGCAAACTAGAAATTGGCGTGCGGCCGGAATTTGTGAGCTTTGCTAAGTCTGGAATTTCAGCAGAAATTGTAAAAGTATCTGATGCGGGCCGCTTCCGCATTGTTGAAACCCGTGCAAGCGGCAGCAGCATTAAATTGCTGGTGCCTGAAGATGAATCGGTTCCAACTGGAAAAGTGAAACTGGCCTTTGATAAAAGTCACACCCAAATCTATGCGAATGATTGGCTAGTGGGGCAAGCGCGATGAGCAGCAAAACCGTAAATCAAAAAGCTTGGTTTCTGGTCGCACCTGTTTTTCTCGTGGTGGCCTTTAACGCGCTTATTCCGTTGATGACTGTGGTCAATTACTCGGTGCAGGAAACTTTTGGCGATAATGTGTTCACTTGGGCCGGTGTACAATGGTTCCAGAACGTGTTGCATTCTGAAAGGTTCCACGCAGCGCTTGGCCGTCAAATTCTCTTCTCCGCCATTGTTCTCGCCATTGAAATTCCATTGGGCTTGGCCATTGCATTAACAATGCCGCGCAAAGGCCCATGGGTTTCAGTGTGCCTTGTGCTCATGTCTCTGCCACTTTTGATTCCGTGGAACGTAGTGGGCTCAATGTGGAACATCATGGCGCTGCCAGATATTGGTCTGCTCGGCAAAGCTATCAATTCGCTGGGCATCAATTATAATTATACAAGGCAGCCTGTTGCCGCGTGGTTCACCATTGTGCTCATGGATATTTGGCATTGGACATCATTGGTGGTGCTGCTTTGCTATGCTGGTCTGGTTTCAATTCCGGATGCTTATTATCAGGCCGCAAAAGTGGATGGCGCAAAACGCTTCGCCATATTCCGTTATATTCAGCTGCCCAAGCTAAAGCATGTGCTCACCATTGCCGTGCTGCTGCGCTTTATGGATAGTTTTATGATTTATACTGAAGCCGTAGTTCTGACTGGCGGTGGCCCCGGC
>JAYUPT010000182.1:0-27235 GCA_043759965.1 Aestuariivirga sp.
GCATAAAAGTATCTATATAAGAAATCAGAAAATAATTGGGGAAGTGGAAGCCATCGTGAGCACCGCACAAAAAATTCACGGACCAGCAACGGGTCTCGCCATAGATCTTGTAAAGCGCATGGAGCATGAGAGGCGGCCCATTCGTGTAGGCCTCATTGGGTCTGGTGAAATGGGCACCGATATTGTCACCCAATGTGACCATATGCCGGGCATCACCGTTGCCGCTATTGCCGAGATTAACATTGATGCTGCCAAAAAAGCATTGCGCATTGCCGGTCGCGCACCGGAAAGTTTTGCAATCGCTGAAACTCAATCTACCTTGAATACCACTCTGAAATCCGGCCAGATCGCGATTACCCAAGATGCGCAAGCCATCTGCACCAACGACCAGATTGATGTGATCATCGATGCAACTGGCCGCCCTGCCGTAGGTGCCGCCATCGGGCTGACTGCCATGGAACACGGCAAGCATCTGGTGATGATGAATGTCGAAGCTGATGTCACCATCGGGGCTTATTTGGCGCATGAAGCTAAACGCCTCGGCGTGGTTTACACATTGGGTGCTGGCGATGAGCCCTCAAGCTGCATGGAGTTGATCAACTTCGTGAACGGCCTTGGCTACCCGATTGTGGCGGCCGGCAAAGGCAAAAACAACCCGCTCAACATTGATGCAACACCCGCACAATATATGGACGAAGCCAAGCGCCGCAACATGAACCCGCGGATGTTGGTGGAATTTGTTGATGGTTCCAAGACCATGGTGGAAATGGCAGCGATTTCTAACGCGACGGGACTGGTTCCAGATTGTGATGGAATGCATGGTCCTGCTGCAACATTAGATCAACTCGAAAAAGCGCTGTGCCCCATTGCTGATGGTGGTTTGCTTTCCCGCAAAGGTGTGGTGGATTATTCGATTGGCGAGGGTGTGGCCCCTGGCGTGTTTGTGGTGGTCGAATTGGCACATCCGCGCCTTCGTGAGCGTATGCATGATTTGAAACTGGGCAAAGGGCCGTATTACACGTTCTATCGGCCCTATCATCTCACCAGTTTGGAAGTGCCGCTTTCTTGTGCGCGCGCTGTGCTTTACAAGACAGCTGATATGGTGCCGCTGCCAACACCATCATCTGAAGTGTGCGCAGTCGCCAAAAAAGATTTGAAAATTGGCGACACCTTGGATGCCATTGGTGAATATACTTACCGTGCATGGATCATGACTTATCAAGGCGCTAAAACTGCCGACGCAATCCCATGTGGCCTTCTGGAAAAAGCGACTGTGACCAAGGCCATCAAAAAAGGCCAGCTCATCACTTACGCAAACACCGGCGTCGACAAAAATTCCGGCATCGTGAAATTGCGTCAACTTCAAGACGAGCTTCTCGCATCATGACAAAAAAACCTATCAACAATCAGCGCGCATTTTATAAACAATTTACGTCCGACGAATTGAAAGAAGCCTTGCGCAAGATGATCCTCATTCGTCGCTTTGAAGAAGGTGCCGAAGAGTCTTACACGCGCGGCCTCATTCATGGGACAATGCATTTATCTATTGGCCAAGAGGCCAGCGCCGTTGGTTCCACTATGATGCTGCGCAAGACTGATTACATTACTTCCACGCATCGCGGCCATGGACATTGCATCGGCAAGGGTGCCGATCCCAAACTGATGTTCGCAGAATTTTTTGGCAAAGAAGAAGGCTATTGCCGTGGGCGCGGTGGCTCTATGCATATTGCCGATGCCGAAAGTGGAAATCTTGGTGCCAATGGCATTGTGGCGGGTGGTATTCCAATCGCCGTTGGTGCAGCACTTGCCATCAAGAAACAAAAACGCGACGATGTGGCAATCTGTTTTTTTGGCGATGGTGCCACCAATGAAGGAGCTTTCCATGAAGCATTGAACATGGCGGCAATCTGGAAGCTGCCTGTCATATTCCTGTGCGAAAACAACAAATATGGCATGTCAGTTTCAACCGAGCGTTCGATGGCTGTTGCCGACGTTGCCACCCGCGCGGTGGGTTACAATATGGAAGGTGTTATCGTTGATGGTAACCGCATTGAAGATGTGGCGGAAGCTGTGCAAGCGGCCATCACTAAGGCTCGTAACGGCGGCGGCCCAACGCTGGTTGAATGCAAGACTTACCGCATTCGGGGCCACTCCAAAAGCGATCGTAATCGTTACCGCACCAAAGAAGAAATTGAAGATTGGAAGCTGCGCGATCCCATTGGGCATTTTGAAACCGAACTTGTGGCCCATGGCATCGCCACAGCTGACGAAATCACCGCCATCAATGCCAGTGTCGATGCAGAAATTGCCGCCGGTATTGAGTTTGCCAAGAATGGCACTGACCCGTCACCCGATGAAGTGACGCGCGATGTTTATACACCCGGAGTTGCCGCATGAGCCGTGAATTAAGTTATGCCCAAGCCGTGCAAGAAGCCTTAGCACAAGCCATGGAAGCCGATGAACGCGTATTCCTCATGGGTGAAGATGTGGGCGTTTATGGCGGAGCGTTTCAAGTGACGGGCGATCTTGTTCATCGCTTTGGTGAAGACCGCATTATGGATACGCCGATTTCGGAATTGGGTGCCGCAGGTGTGGCCGTTGGTGCAGCGCTGGCTGGCAGCAGGCCTATATTAGAATTTCAATTTTCAGATTTTGCCACACTGGCTATGGAGCAGATTGTCAATCAAGCGGCAAAAATGCGCTTCATGTTGGGCGGCAAAGTTTCGGTTCCTCTCGTTATGCGTATGCCCTCTGGTTCAGGCACAGGCGCTGCTGCTCAACACAGCCAATCATTAGAAGCATGGCTTGCCCATGTGCCGGGTTTGAAGGTGGTGCAGCCTTCCACGCCCTATGATGCAAAAGGCCTTCTACTTTCCGCCATTGACGATCCTGATCCGGTCATGGTGTTTGAGCATAAGCTGCTCTACAAAATGAAAGGTGAGGTGCCGGAGGAGGCTTATAGGGTTCCCATTGGCAAGGCCATTGTGCGCCGCCAAGGCTCCCATGCGACAGTTGTTGCAACCGCCATCATGGTGCACCGTGCCATCGAAGCGGCAGAGGTGTTGGCCCAGGAAGGAATTGAAATTGAAGTCATCGATTTGCGTTGTTTGCGCCCAATCGATACCGCAACAATTATTGAAAGTGTGAAAAAGACCACAAGACTTGCTTGCATTTACGAGGGTGTAAAGACGCTTGGCATTGGCGCGGAAATCAGCGCGATGATTGCTGAAAGCGAGGCCTTTGATTATCTGGATGCGCCGATCATGCGGCTTGGTGCGGCTGAATCGCCTGTTCCTTATAATCCTGTGCTGGAAAAGGCGTCCGTTCCGCAGGCAGCGATGATTGCTGATCATTTGCGCAGTCTGGTAAAAGGCAGAACCTGAGCCATGGCGATCGAAGTCATTCTCCCCAAAGTCGATATGGATATGGCCACCGGCATCATTGCCGTTTGGCATGTTAAAGAGGGCGATACTGTCAAGAAAGGTATGCCACTGTTTGATATCGAAACCGACAAAGCCGCGATGGAAGTGGAATGCCCGGCAGATGGCATCATTGGTAATATCACCGCGCAAAAGGGTGCAGTGGTTCCAGTGGGGCAAGCAGTAGCCCACATTTACCAAGCTGGCGAAACCCAATCGTCCACCATCGCTTCACTGCCTTCAGTGCTCCCTGTCGTGATGGAAACTAGTCCAGATGCAGCTTTGCTCCCTGTGCTCCCGGCACCAGCTGCATCTGGACATCTTCTTGCTACACCTTTGGCCAAACGCATTGCGCGGCAAAATAGTATTGATCTTAAATTGGTTTCAGGCTCTGGCCCGCGCGGACGAATTGTTGCAGCTGACGTGCAAGCTTGCCGCCCCGTTGCAGTTGCAACAGCGGCGCCTGCACTGGCCAACGCCGCAGAGCAGACCATCATTCCGATTGACGGAATGCGCCGCACAATTGCGCAGCGCCTCACCCAATCCAAACAAACCATTCCCCATTTTTATCTTACCGCCACCTGTGACCTCACCAATCTCATGGCAACGCGGGCAAGTCTAAATGCGCGCGCGCCACTTGCGGAAAACAAGGCACCGTTGTGGAAGCTGTCGATCAATGATTTCGTGATCAAAGCTATGGCCATGGCGCTCAAACAAGTGCCTTCGGCTAACGTCACGTGGAATGAAACCAATATCATCCAACATCATACAAGCGATGTTGGGGTGGCTGTCTCAGTTGAAGGTGGCTTGTTTACACCTGTTGTGCGGTCGGCAGAAACCAAATCACTCTCGGTGATTTCCAAAGAAATGAAAGATCTGGCTGCCCGTGCACGGGCCCGGAAATTACAGCCTGCCGAATATCAAGGTGGAACCACTGCAATTTCTAATCTCGGCATGTTTGGCACTGAGCAATTCACCGCCATCATTAATCCTCCCCACGCTTCCATTTTAGCGGTGGGTGCTGGCATTGAAAAGTTTGTGCCTGTGAATGGCCAGCCCGCTTTGCGCACGCAAATGATCTGCACACTTTCAGTTGATCACCGTGCTGTTGATGGAGCAGTGGGTGCTCAACTGCTGTCGACATTTCGTGCGTACATCGAAGAACCCGCCTTGATGTTGGCGTAAAAACTGCACTAGAGTTGAGCATGGAACGGAGTGTTATTCATGCGTTATGATTATATGTCGATGGGGTTTTACACCTTTGATTGTTTGGGATGGCCTTTCACCGCTGTGCCTGAAGGCGGCGGCACCAATTTCATTGACGAGATAACACTTGCTGTTTCGGGCGCTGCAGGCACGGCTTCAATTGCAGCCGCCAAAATGGGATTGAAAACGCTGGCCGTGGGGGGTGTGGGCGCTGATCTCATGGGGGATTGGGTGTTACAACGGCTCAAGCACTTCGGCGTTGATACTTCTTGTATGCAGCAGCAACCAGGCTGGAAAACCTCATCCTCCATCGTCACTACGCGGCGCGACGGTTCGCGCCCGGCCCTGCATATGCGCGGCGCCACGGCTGATTTTTTTGTTGATGATGTGATGATCAATCAAGTGATTGATTCAACGGTTGTGCATGTGGGTGGCGTGGGCCTCATGCGAAATATGGATCAGGGCCGCAGTGTAGAGGTGATGAAACGCGCCAAGCAAAATGGTTGCATTACAACGGTCGATATTTTTGCAGGCTCAAAAGATGATATGCGCGCGGTAGGGCTTGTTCTTGCGTATACGGATTATTTCATGCCTTCTGTCGAGGAAGCTCAGGCTCTTACCGGTCTTTCAGACTTAGCCGAAATGGCAAAAGTTTTTTTCAATCTGGGTGTCAAAGCGTGTGTGTTCACCTTGGGGGGTGATGGAGCATACTATCATCATCTCGATGGAACAAAATTTAGAGTTCCGGCATTTGTCATCGATGTGAAATGCACATGCGGGTGTGGCGATGCTTTTAATTCGGGATTTGCAGTGGGGCTGATTAAAGGATTTGATCCTGAAACCACAGTGCGGTTTGCTCAAGCAACATCGGCTTTAAATGCGACAGGGCTCGGATCACAGGCGGGGGTTCGTTCCTTCGAACATACGCTCAATTTTATGAATACGACGCCTACTCGCTAATTCAATAGATTGTATTTATGTCATTCAACTCTGACGTTAAGGCTTCAACATCTTGTGTCGAAATAAGAGCGGATATTTTTTCAAGGCGCGGCATAATCAAAGCACCAACGATAGCAAAAAATTCGTCTTCATTTTGAATGCTGCTGGGTTTGCCCTCTTCTGCAAACAGCAAGGCCACACACGCAATTGAAAACACGACAACATTGGGCTCAGTCTTATTAAAGCCGCGCAGGGCATTGGCCGCTTCACCGACACGGGCAATGGCGCCATTTTCGACTAGGCAAATCAATGCGCGCGCGAGAAAATCTGGTCCAGAAGTTGCTGCTAATTGCCGCCGCGCGGCATCAATACGGTGCTCCAATATCAAATAGGGCGGCGCAGAATAACGTTTGGCGATGTGTTTTGCCGCACGAAAAAAATAACTGTTAAAAAGCGGATTATGCACCAAGCTATTCTTGGCAATCGCATTGGCAACTTCGGTCAACATGCCCGGCTCAAAAGGTGACGGCAAATTGCGCCAGCTTGGCAACACAAAGCGAATAGCGGTCGCACTGCTCCAACTCATAAAGCGATCTGCCAGCCGTGCCAGTTTTGCAACGAGGCTCGAAAGTAATGTGGGTGCGGCCCGATCATTCCGATTGGACCCATCTACATTTGACATATCGTGCGCGTAAAACTGCGCGGTGCGCATCACATCACGCAGACTAGCTGCCATGCATACAGCATGAGAGGCAAATTGATTGGTGGTGGGCACAAGATTGGTCATTGGTTAATTCAACCCTTTACTGCGCCCATCGTCAAGCCACGCGAGAGATGATTTTGAATGGAAATGACCAAAAGCAAAATTGGGAAAAACGCCATGAACGATACTAACGCTATCGCATTGTAAATAATCCCGTCGGATCCACCTGAAAAATTGGCGAGTGCCACCGATAGCGGATAAGCATTTTGCGAAGCAATTATGAGGGTGAACAAATATTCGTTCATCGCAAAAATTGCGGCAATTACGGCGGCGGTTATGATGCCCGGTGTACACATAGGCACAATGATACTCCACATAATGCGAAAATCGGAGGCCCCATCGGTGCGTGCTGCATCTTCTATTTCATGCGGAATGTCGATCATGTAAGAGCGAATAATCCATACCACGATGGAAAGATTCATCGCAGCATAAACCAGCATTAACGCCCATACTGTATCCAAAAGTTGCAACTTGCCAAACAATACAAAAATCGGAATAGCAACGGCAGCTGGAGCCATCATTTTGGTTGAGAGAATGTAAAAACCAATATCCTCTCTGCCTTTAAATCTATAGCGAGCTAAAGCGTAGGCTGCTGGAATTCCAAGCAGGAGGCAAATAGCGACACTCCCCGTTATGGCAAAAAGCGAGTTCTTGAAATAATTCAACAATGGCCAGTCTGCAAAAATCTTAGCCCAAGTCTCAATGGTAAGCGTTGGAAAATAGATTGGTTCAGGTGCAATAATTTCATTGCGTGGACGCAATGCAATGGTGGCAAAAAATACAATCGGCATGAGGCAAATGAGGGCCCAGAGCGTGAGAACAATTTTACGCAACCCATTACCTTGTTCTGGTTTTTTGGCCATTATTCTACTCCCGACTTAAAGAAGCGGCGCACCAAAGTTTGCGACAAAATAACTGTTACAATGAGCATGAGCACGGAGGCAGCTGATGCATAACCTTGCTCAAAACTTCTGAATGCTGTGCGATAAATAAAATAACTCAAAGTTTCAGTATTGCCACCGGGTGAGCCTTGCGTGATGATGTGAACCGGTGTGAACATTGTGATGATATCAATACCGCGCAAAACCAAACCAATTGCAATTACAGGCTTCATCATTGGCAGCGAGATATTAAAGAAAATGCTGCGCCAAGAAGCACCATCCAGCCGTGCTGCCTCTTCAACTTCTTTATCCATGCCCTGCAATGCGGCTACAAAAATAATGAAAAGAAAAGGTGTCCATTGCCAGACATCAGTCACAATCAAAACAACCCGTGCCAAGGCGGTTGATGACATAAAGTCAATCACACCAAAATCAAAACCAAAACGGCGCAGGAGATCGCTGATCACGCGACCATCGTTGAAAATCAATTTCCACAAATATGAAACAGCAGATGGCATGAACAACATTGGCAATAAAAACACAATGCGCCACGCCTTTACCCATGAATCGCGGTAAACTAGGGCAGCTAGGCCAAGTGCGATTACAAACTGAATCGCTAATGTTATGACACCAAGAATTATGGTGTTGCTCACACTCGCCCAAAAGGCAGCATCAACAAAAAGTTCGCGGTAATTATCAAAACCAACATATGACAGCTTGAATTTACCCGTCATTAAGCTGCGGTAAATTGCATAAATTCCGGGGTAAAGCGTAATGCCCAAAAGATAAATGACAGCAGGTGCCAAAAGTAAATAAGGGAAGGCCTTGCGCATAAAAAGGCTGCGCCGAACCAGAGGGCGTTTTGCGATCGTACTGCTTAAAGCTACGTCAGCCATAGGAATTTTATACTACACTTAAGTTTCTAGGTCAAGAAAAAATAGCCGGGTCACCCCGGCCATTTCACATTTATGGCAACTTAGAATGGCAGTTTCTTGTCTTTGCCAAGCCAAGTGGCTTTGTTCATTTCGGCATAGGTCACTGGATCTTTGCCAGCGTAGAATCCGCTCTTGGCCATAATGGCTTTCACTTTTTCTGCTGCTTGATCCAAAGCTTCCTTTGGCTTCAATTCACCCACAACAACCTTGTTGATCAGGAAGCCAATTTCTTGGTCCATTTGGAAGCCGTTAGGCAAGCGCGGAGCACACCAAGCGTAATCCAATTCTTCAGACCAAACTTTGGCTGGCTGCGAAACTGAACGCAACTTTTCATTTTTGAGGACTGATTTGTAGCCAGGAGCCACACCGTTGGCATTTGCTTCATTCATGGCCATGATCGATGCTGATGTCAGGAAGGCGAGCATTAAGAATGCTGCTTCTGGTTCTGGCGACGATACGGCGATGCATGATGTTGAGCCAGCAATATTTGGTGGTGCAAAGCGACCACCTTCTACGCGTGGTTCGTAGATGGTGAGAATGTCATCCCCCAATTTTGATTGATCTGGACGTGTGGCCTGAGTGCCTGTATCTTGCCAAGAAATATTGCAGGCAATTTGTCCGCCCAAAACTGCAGCTCGGTTGGTTGGCCAATCAGCGGCTGCAACGCCTTCGATGGCATGCTTGGAAAGAGCAACGATTGTTTCAAGACCCTTCACACCAGCGTCACTGTTGAATGTTGGTTCCCACTTATCGTTGAACAGTTCCAAGCCATACTGGGCTGCAATGTGCTGCCAAGTATAAGTTGCCCAGAAGCCACGACCGCACATCATGCCAATGCCGCTCACACCTTTTTCGGCCTTGTTCAGCTCGGGCGCCAAACGGATCATTTCGTCATAGGTTGGAATGCTGTTTACGCGATCAGCATCAGCGCCAGTAACTTTCTTGATGATCGATTTGCGCACATGAACTTGCTGAATATCGCAATCGAATGGAATGCCGAGCAAGCCCTTATCACCCCAATAGCCATAGTTCTGAAGGTAAGTTTCGTAGAAGTCATCAAGTGGCAATTTCCACTTTGCTGCAAATTCATCCATTGGTTTCAAGAAGCCTTGAGCGGCAAAGTCGCCAAGCCAAGGTGAAAAGAATTGCATCGCGTCGAAGCTGGCTTTGCCGGATACAAATTCAGCAACAACCTTATCATACATGCTGTCATCTGGAATTGGCACAAGTTCAACATTGATGCCGGAGAGTTCGAAGAAAGGCTTTAAACCATCTGCGGCTGAATCACGATCAGCGGCACCAATGGCAAAACGCACGGTTTTGCCAGCATGTTCCTTGCGAATGCCTTCCCAATCCGCTGTTCGGATCCAATCTTTGGATGAATCCCACAATTCATCGTTATCGCCGAGCTTAAATTGTTCGCGATATTCCTTTTTAACATATTTGCCCACATTGATAGACTTGAGCACATCAGCAGGGTTTGCCATTGCAGCAAATGCACCGCCCACATTGAACATTGAAACGCCACCAATGCCAGTAGCTAGCGCCGCACCCGTCGCAGCAGTGGTTTTCAGCAGTGAACGGCGCGTCACAAGTCCTGATTTTTTCGTCAGCATATTGTAGTTCCTCCATTTGATCGGCCCGTCATTCAGTATTGCGCGCCATCAGGCCAACGTGCACGCAAATTCCATAAAAGGTGAATGCCGCCAGACTTGGCAGCGCGAGTTCGGTGGGAAAATGTTGTTTTTTCAGTCAACGTATGCGTCTCCCATGTCCGGTGTTATATGGTCTGAAGCGCCATCCGGGTTCATTTGAAAAATTCAAATACAATACATTTCGTACTTTTACAATGCAAATGTTTCGTTTTAAGCTGTGGAAATGGATCGAAAACTGATATTTTTTGGATGTTTTCTTCGCACTCGCAACATATTCTTGGAAAAATGGCCAAATTTGAAGTTGTACATAAATAATTCATGCTATATCTTTGTATCTTTATGAGTATCGTGCTTATATCTGGCTTGCTCGCTTTCGGACGCTGTTGCTGGTAGACGGGAAGCGAAAGCAGCAAGGAACTAGAGTTATTGGTTATGGATCGACCCACAGCGCGAAAAACGAAATCAGGAAACGAAGGTGAACGCGGTGCCGGGCGCGTGGCGCGCAATCGCTTACGCATTGCGTGGATGTATTATGTCGAAGGTCTTACCCAAAACGAAATTGCCGAAAAATTGGGTATTGGCCGCGTCACAGTGGTGCGCAATATCAACGAGGCTTTAAAACAGCGCGAAGTTAAAATTTGGATTGAAGGCGAAATCGCCGAATGTTTCCAATTAGAGGAACAGCTCAAAACCGTTTTTGGGCTGCGCGATGCGGTGGTGGTTCCTGAACCTTCAAACCCCTTGCACGTTACAAAATCAATCGGCGTTGCGGCTGGCATGTACATAACAGACAGACTTACTGATGACATGTCCATCGGTGTAGGTTGGGGTGCAACCTTACATGAATCTTTGCAAACACTTGCACCAAGAGAACTCGAAAATGTTCAGGTTATCTCGCTGCTTGGCGGCATCGTACAGGCTAGGCGCAATAACCCATCTGAATTTGCTTGGCAATTTGCACGCACTATTGGTGCCGATTGTTATTTGCTTGCAGCACCAGCCGTTGTTGATTCACCTGAAACCAAGGAAGCTTTGATCGAGCGCTGCGGCTTGCATGAAGTGCTGCGCCGCGCCCAACGCATTGACATGGCCTTGCTCAGTGTTGGCACCATGTCACCCGATTCAACCGCGTTTCGATTTGGTTTCAGCTCGGAAAACGAACGATCAGAATTAATCAAGCTCGGAGCAATCGGCGATCTACTCTATAATTTTTATGACAACACGGGCACCGTGGTTGATCATCCGCTTAACCAACGCATCATGTCGATTCCTTTGGAACAATTGCGCAATGTTCCCGTTCGCGTCATCGCATCAGGTGGACATGAAAAAGTTGAATCTATTTTAGGTGGGATTAAGCTTGTGAATTGCAACGTGCTTATTACCAATGAGGCCACTGCTCGTGAGTTGCTTTTGAGGCGAACTTGAAATGCTGACACCGCTTAAATCGGAAATTCTA
The DNA here is from genome assembly GCA_043759965.1 of Aestuariivirga sp. GTDB lineage: Bacteria > Pseudomonadota > Alphaproteobacteria > Rhizobiales > Aestuariivirgaceae > Aestuariivirga. The sequence goes on from JAYUPT010000182.1 coordinate 11,255, forward strand.
ATAGTTGATGATTTGTCGCATGAAGTGCGGCGCTTTCGGACAGTGTTATGGTCATTTGAACGTAATATGGATTTGCTCTTTAAGAACTCGGGTCTGGTCGCCGTGGTCAACCATGAAGCTTTGGCGGACGCGTTTTCACGTTGGCGCAAAGCTTTTGATCTTTCAAAGCATATGGCAAATGTGGATCGGCGAGACTTTGTCATTTATGCTGCCGGACTCATGTTGAAAGAGTTGATCGTAGCTGCCCCATTGAGTGCGCGCGAAGACGTTGCAAACGATTCAGTGGATGTTGATCAACGACTTAAGCGCTGGCCTGAAGGCTACGCCTACACCAGTTTCTGCCTATCGGTTGCGGCAGCGGTCTTGAAAGAAATGGGTGATGCTGAACCCGATTCATCACAGAAAACTGATGATCCGAGTTTCTGGGATTCATTCAAAGAAAACACTTTGGAAACACCCCCAATCGCGATTGCCTTTTTTGATTTGGTCTGTGGCCAAGAACCAAACTGGGATGCACCCGACGTGCCATGGTTGCGGCGTGTTGTAGAAAGACAGAAAAAACACTTAAGCAATACTGAATTTTAAATATCAAGCAACTCGTAAAAAGTCTTTATAGCTAATCGGTAGGTTTAAGGTGCCTATTGATTAGAATGACGCGCAGGAAATGCTTTGCAGAGAACACATGCTAGCCAGAGCGTTTTAGGTGGACTGCCTGTGAATTCCCTCAATGTATTCAATAAGGGGACTTAGTCGGTTGGACAACCTAACCCCCTGAACTCTATAGTCCGAATGCGAATCCTTTCGGGCGCGCCAATCTTTTACTTGCTTGATCTTGGGCTTCCGTCGCTGCAAACTGGATTGATGAGCAAGCGTATTCTTCAGTTTGGCACCAGTCGATTTTTGCAGGCCCATGTGGATTGGTTTGTGCATGAGGCACAAATTGCTGGCCAAGATATTGGACCAATCACGGTGGTTAAAACGACTCGCGGTGGCCCGCGCGAGAACCGCGTGACGGAGTTCCAAAATGCAAAAGGATTTCCCGTGCATTTGCGTGGGTTCCAAGCCGGAAAAACTGTTGATGTTATTACTCAGGTTACCAGTGTTACGCGGGCTTTGGATGCCAATTTCGAATGGCAAGAGGTAAAGCGCATTTTCGCATTTGAGACCGAGATTGTGGTTTCAAATGTTGGCGAGCGTGGCTACGAGTTTGAAACTGAAGTTTACTCATCCGAGATCCCGCCCCTCAGCTTTCCGGCGAAATTACATGCTCTGCTTATTCATCGATTTGAAAATGGTGCAGCCCCATTGCTCATTCTGCCTTGCGAACTTGTGAGCAAAAATGGACAGGTGCTGCGTGGAATTTTGGCAAAGATCGGAGACCACTGGGATGTAAGTTCACCGTTCCGCGCGTGGTTGCAAAACTGTGTTATGATTTGCGATACATTGGTGGACCGCATTGTGTCTGAAGCGATTGAACCCATTGGTGCCATAGGTGAGCCTTATGGATTATGGGCCATCAAGCGTGAACCCGGGTTTGTGCTGCCCTTGCATCACCCTTGCATCACTTACACCAATGACCTTGAACCTTACCTTAGGCTCAAACTTCATATTCTAAATCTGGGTCATACATACCTGACGCAAATTTGGATAGATGAGAAGCGACGCGCTGACGAAACAGTGAGAGAGATTTTGAGCGGTGTTGTGATTAAAAATCGATTGATGAATCTTTATCGCGATGAAGTCATCCCGGGGTTTGCAGGTTATATTATGCAAGATCAAGCAATCGCTTATGTGACCACCACTGTTGAGCGGTTTGAGAACCCGTTTTTAAACCACCGTATTAGTGACATTGCGCAAAACCACGCGGCAAAAATTGAGCGGCGGGTGCGTGATTTTATGTCATGGTCACGAGTTAAAAATCCAGCATTAAAATTTCCTCAACTCGAAGCTTTGGCAATAAGTGTGAACTGATGTTTCACTTTGAAAATACCTATGCCCAATTGCCTGATATTATGCATCAGCCTGCCATAGCGCATGCAGTAAGTGCGCCAAATTTTGTTGTGGCCAATGATGCGCTGTTAAAATCTATTGGACTCCCATTTGATTGGTTTTCTGAGCCTGAAACCTTGCAAATGCTTGTAGGAAGTTCGCATCAACCCGCTGTAGCTATGGCCTATGCTGGCCATCAATTTGGCCATTTTGTGCCGTCCCTTGGTGATGGGCGGGCGGCACTTTTGGGCGAGATTGTAGGGCCAGACGGAGTTCGCCGTGATCTGCATTTGAAAGGTTCTGGCCGCACCGCTTACTCACGCGGTGGCGATGGCAAGGCCACGCTTAAGGCCATGCTGCGCGAATATATTATCAGTGAGGCCATGGCCGGGCTTGGCATCCCTACCACGCGCGCCCTTGCTGTGGTGGCTATAGGTGAAGATGTGCCGCGTGAACGCTTGGAGCCTGGTGCCGTTCTCACGCGGGTGGCTAGAAGCCATGTGCGCGTTGGCACATTTCAATATCTGGCTGCGCGTAGGGAAGTTGCTGCGCTTGAGGCTCTGGTTGATTATGAAGTGGCGCGAAATTTTCCAGGCTCCCCACAAGGGCCGACACGGTTTTTGTGGTTCTTGAGCGAAGTTATCGCACGGCAAGCAACACTCATTGCACAGTGGATGTGTGTGGGATTCATTCATGGCGTGATGAACACCGATAATATGAGTGTGTGTGGCGAGACGATTGATTATGGACCTTGTGCATTTATCGATGCGTTTCACCCGCAAAAGGTTTTCAGTTCGATTGATGAACATGGCCGTTATGCGTGGGATAAGCAGCCAACTATAGCGCTGTGGAATCTAACCCGGCTAGCTGAAGCACTGTTACCATTGTTTGATGCGGATCGTGAAGTGGCTGTTGCTCAGGCTGAAGAGGCATTGCGAAAATTTTTGCCTGCATTTGAATTTGCTTTTGAGGCGGTCATAATGCGAAAGCTTGGAAGCACTGTGCCACAGACAAATGATGGCGAATTTATTGCTGCCACTTTAATGGCCATGACGGATGGGCGTGCCGATTTTACAAATTTCTTTGTGGCGCTGACGGATGCTGCACCTTTGCAAAGTTTTTTCAAAGATGGTGCGTCACATGTGGCGTGGATGGAACAATGGCGCGCCCATGTGCCAGCGCCTGATCACGCTGCAATGCAAGCAAGCAACCCACGCTATATCGCGCGCAACCACCGCGTGGAGCAGGCTTTAGAAGCGGCGCGCAATGGCGATATGAGTTTGGTGGCTAAATTGGCAGATATTCTCGCGCGGCCCTTTGAAAAGCATGATTCTGAATTTTCCAATCCACCACTGGCCGATGAAGAAGTTCATGCCACGTTTTGCGGCACTTAGGCTTAACCCAAGCCCAGTCTGCCCAAGACTTGCTTCACACTTTTAGCCAGCTTCTCGACAATTTCTGAAAGTTCTTCATCTGTTGCATTATAGGGTGGAGCGAGAATGACCACATCGCCATTCACGCCATCAACATTGCCGCCCACCGGATAGCAAATCAAACCATTAGCGAAAGCTTGCTGGCGGATGTGCATGAAGAGCTTGTGCTCAGCTGAAAATGGGGTTTTGGTTTTACGATTCGCCACAAACTCCAAAGCTTGAAAATAGCCCCGGCCCCGAATATCGCCCACGGCTTCAACGCCAGCAAATGCCTCAGCCAGCATTGATTTTAATTTCTGCTCATTAGCGGCAACGCGTTCCACTAATTTTTCACGCGCTACAATTTTTTGCACGGCAACACCAGCGGCACAGCAGGCAGTGTGGCCCGTAAAGGTATGGCCGGTTTGGGGAATGTGGTTGATCGCTTCGCTCACTTTATCGGAATAAATTGCAGCCCCCAGTGGCAGATAACCAGCAGCCAAACCTTTAGCGATGGACATGATATCTGGCATCACGCCATCTTTTTCCAAGGCGCGCCATGTGCCGGTGCGCCCGGCTCCGCACATCACTTCATCGGAAATCATCAACACGCCGTATTGATTGCAAATTTCGCGGATGCGTGTTGCATAACCTTCTGGTGCTGGCACACAGCCCCCGGCGGCACCCACCACGGGTTCAAATATGAAGGCTGCGATTTTATCGGGGCCTTGTTTTAAAATTTCATCTTCCAGTTCCTGTGCGCAAGCCAAGCCATTGTTCTGACCAATGGGGCGATAATCATTTGCCGCCGATAATCTTGACACATCTAAGAGTGAACCTGCAAAGGCCGCTTTGCGTTCCAGAAATCCTGAAATAGAAAGTGCGCCCAGTGTGTTGCCATGCCAGCTGCGCTCACGGGCAATGAAGCGCCTTCTGCTCATATCGCCACGGCTTGCATGATATTGCAGGGCCAGCTTCATGCAGCTTTCAACAGCTTCGGAACCACCCGTTACATAGACCATGTGATTAAGGGTTCCGCCGCAGCGGGCACGGATTATATCGGTTAATTCTTCAAGCGCATCGGATGAGAAATTATAGCGATAGCCATGGGCGATGCGGTCTAATTGCGATTTGATCGCATCATTTACCTCGGCGTTGCCATGGCCAATGCAATAGACTGCGGGGCCGCCAGAGCCATCAATATATTGCTTGCCATCCGCATCATATAAGTAAGAACCTTTGCCCCAGGAAATTTTGGGCATGGTTTCGGTTGAGTGGATGGATTTTGGGAGTGAACTCATCTTGCGGCCTCGTGTGTCATCGTGCAATCATGGCATATGAAACCAGATTATGCTGATACGCAACGCCCAGCTTTGCAGGGGCACCTTGCATGAGTGTTGGCATTCGCCCGATGCGCGATGGTGAGGAAGAAGCTGTTGCGGTTTTGATCCGGCAATTGCCTAAGGATTTAGGCTTGAGCACCGTTCCAAAAATGACCGGCCAAAATTTGCGCGCTGCCAAGGGGCTGGCGCAGGTGACGGTGGCGGACGATGCCGGGCTTATTTTGGGTGTGTGCTTATGGACCATGACTTATTCTTCATGGCGCGGCTGTTCTGGAATTTACATCAGTGACCTTTATGTTTTGCCACATGCTCGTGGTCGCAAAATTGGCGAGCGGCTGTTGCAAGGCACCATTCGCTTTTCACAAAAAATGGGAGCAGGTTTTGTGAAAATGGAAGTTGAAATGGCGAATGAAGCTGCCGCGCGCTTTTACAAGAAATTGGGTTTCATCCATAATGCTGATGATCGCATCTTTATTCTGGAGCCACAAAGCTTTGAACATTTGAGCACAAGGATTGAAAAATGACCATAAGAACTGTTGGCCTCATTGGCGTTGGCTTGATGGGGCATGGTATTGGCAAAAACATTTTGGCCAAGGGCTTTAAGCTTAATGTGTTGGCCCACAAAAACCGCACTCCCATTGAAAGTTTGGTGAGCAAGGGTGCCAATGAATGTAAAAGTGTTGCGGAGATTGCCGCGAATTCGGACATGGTGATTTTGGTGGTCACTGGCACACCGCAAGTGGAAGAGATTGTGTTGGGTGAAAGGGGCCTCTTAGCCAATGGCAAAAAAGGCTTGATCATCGCTGATTGTTCCACTGCTGAACCAGATTCCACCATGCGACTTGCAAAAGTTGCAGCCGATAATGGTATGAGTTTTGTTGATACACCGATGACACGCACGCCAAATGAAGCTGAGGCAGGCAAGCTTGGCTTGATGGTGGGGGCTGACGCGGCAACACTCGAAAAAATTCGTCCCGTGCTTAGTTGTTTTGCGGATTTGATTGTGCACACTGGCGCTGTGGGCACCGGCCATCAAGTGAAACTGATCAATAATTTTCTCTCACTTGGCCATGCCGCCATTGCGGCGGAGGCCATTACTGTGGCGGCCAAAGCCAATGTTGATATGGAAGCGCTTCGCAGCGTGATTATGGGCGGGGGTGCTGCTTCGGTTATGTTTGGGCGGCTGATCAATGTGCCCCTGCATGATGATGACACTCATGCGAAATTTACCATTCGCAATGCCCGTAAAGATTTGCGCTATTACACTAACATGACCGAGACGCTGCCCGTTGCTTCCTTCATGGGTGAGCAAGTACACCAGACCTATGTGCTGGCTGACACTATGGGTTATGGCGAGCGCTTTGTGCCACGGCTTATTGATATGATGAAAAAATTGGCCGGACTTTAATCTTTCTTGGTGCGCTTGGCTGGCTTTTTAGGTTTTGCCTTCGGTGCGGATTTTGGCGTCTTTCCGGAAATTGCAAATATTGAAGGCAATACTTCAAGTTCCGGTTCAACTTCCACTTTAGCGCGCGGAGCCATTGGCGCACGGCCCACTTTTGGTGTTGCTGGTGCCGCAGCTGGCCATAAATGCGCGGCATGGGGCTGTGGCGCTGGTGGCTTATAAAACACAACTGGCAGAAGTGTTTCTGCCAAAGGCGGAGGCGGTGGCGAAGGTGTTGCCGCCATGCGCGGCAGGATGGCCAGCAACTCTGAAACTTCATTGGCGGTTTTTGGTTCACCAATAAAATAACCTTGCCCCAAATCACACCCTAATTCAGACAAGCGATCAATCTGGCTTTGGGTTTCTATGCCCTCTGCCACCACAACCATACCAAGGCCATGGGCGAGTTCAGTGATGGTGGTGATGATCATGCCGCTGCGCGTATCAAAACTTTCTGGCGTTAAAAATGACCGGTCAATCTTCAATGTATCAAAAGGCAAATCACGCAAGCTGGAGAGGTTTGAGAAGCCCGTTCCAAAATCATCGCAGGCCAGGCCAACACCCAAGCTGCGCAAGCGCTCAAACAATTTCATGGCACGTTCGGGGTGGCGCATGATCACTGATTCAGTGACTTCAATTTTCAAGCTGTTCGACTTTAAACTTTCGCGCTCAATAATGGCTTGCACTTGCTCGAGGAAATTATTTTCCAGCAAATGCGTGGGCGAGATATTTACCGATACAAAAAAGTTTTCATCGCGGCGCAGCACGCGTTGCCACACACCCAATTGCCGTGCGGCATTGGCCAGAACAATTTGGCCAATCTCGCTGATCATTCCGGCATTTTCGGCCATGTCGATAAAATCAGCCGGCGGCAACATGCCTTTTTTAGGGTGACGCCAGCGGGCCAAGGCTTCAAATCCAGCAATCTCCAATGTGTTCAAATTGGAAATGGGTTGGAATTGCACTTCAATTTCATTGGCGGAAATGGCCCGGCGCAAATCAGTTTCGAGGGCCAAATGCGTGGCGCGCTCATCTTTCAAATCGGTGTCAAACATAACTATTTGTGCACCACCTAACCGGCGGGCTTCCAACAAGGCACTGGCTGCTTGTTGTTGCAGATCGCTCGCCGAGTGGCCGCGTTCACTGGCGTTGGAAATGCCAATGCTGGCCGCTAATGTAATTTCATGTTGGCCCATGGCGGCAGGCTTGGCCAAGGCATCGCTGATAATTTCAGCAAGCTCATGGGCGTTGCGCTGGGTTATCGACTCAACCGCCATAACTGCAAACTGGCTGCCGGAGATGCGTGAAACCTGCTCATCTTCCATCAGGCAATCTTGAATTCGAGCACCCGCCAATTGCAATAAACGATCTCCATGATCGTGGCCTAAGGCTTCATTCAAAGTTTTAAGTCGATCGAGATCAATCAACATCATGCGAAGTTGAAAACCAATAGGCTTGCCCAATTCGCGTTCTAAACGGTCCATAAAAATGGCGCGGCTGGGAAGACCTGTTACTGGATCATGCACAGCATCCGTAATCAAACGCTCTTCGGTTTCCTTCACCTTCGTCACATCAGTTAAAGTTCCAATGCACCGATCTGGCAATTGATTGGGGCCGGGCACCACGCGTGAGCGCAGCTCAAACCACCGATAGTTGCCTTCGGCATTGCGCAACCGCAGATCAAGATCAATGTGGTGGCCCAATTGCAGATTATCGGCTTGAAGTTCGTTTTGATATGCGGCTGCATCAACTGGGTGCATAATATCGATAAAGTTGCGTTGGCTATTTAAGGGCCAGAGTTGCGGATCATAGCCTAATGCTTTGGGAAGCTCGCTGCCAATATCCAAATACTGATCTTGGATTTGCCAATCCCACAGCACATGACGACCACTGCTTAGGGCTAAACTGCGGCGGCTGGCATCAGTAATGAAGGGTTTAATTGAGAGGCCTTGGGTGAAGATAAATCGCATGAGCACCATGGCCAAAACAATGAGCAAAGCAGCCAATAAACCAATGAGCACTGGAGAGAGGCTGGCGGTGCGCTGCACTGACTGAGTGATAACGCCCGCAAAAATTGCCCAAGCTGAAACCGAGAGCCAAAATGCCAAGCCAGTGTCAACGATTCCGCTATTGGCGTTGCGGCTGAGCGCGGTAATGCTAAACCCCAACAATATAATAAAAGCAAAGCTAATGCGGGCGGCTGTTGCAGCTTCATTGGGGTTAACGAAGGCATAAATCATATTGGCAAGCAGGCCTGCCTGCAGCAACAAAAGTAATATGCCAATCACAGGTTGGCGCTTTCTGATGCCAGTAAAATTTAGCGCACAACTGAGCAAAGCAACTGACAAAAGTGTTTCAACAATTGCCCGTAATACTGATGGAGAAATGCTGGAGCGTGAAAGCTGCTGGATTGCACTTGATATATAGCCCATCTCAAAGATTAGAAAGATGAGGCTGGCGATACAAAAAAACCATCCCGACAGAAGCGCGCTGTGAGGCCTAAAACCATAAAGCGCCAAAATGCCCAGCGTGACTAGCAAAGAAACGCCCAAGACAAGACCACGGAAGAATGAGAGATTGCCAAGATGATCGGCAAGAACATTGCGCTGCCAAAGATTTGGCCGCAATTTTGTGCCATTGGTTTCAACAACGATATTTAGAGTTTGACCTGCGGCCAAATGAAAAGAAAACGCCTTTTGATCGACAGCATCAAAAGGTTTAAGTGTGTCAGCACCTTTAGTGCTTGCGGCCCCTAAAACTGAATTGCCAAAAGGTAGCAATTGTAAAAGGCCGGAACCGGCAAAGCGCTGAGGCTCAACAGCGAGAACAAAATCAAGATCAACATTGCTGGTGTTGTGAATGGAATAGAGCGACCAAAAATATGTCGGACCAGAACCCTTGGCTGGAATAGTGACTTTGGCAACATCGCCTGGGCCTTGCACCCCAATTGAATTGTTCGGCCCGTTTATAGATTTGCCCAAATCGGTTAAATCAATTCTGGTGGTGTTTGAATCTACACTCACCACTGTTGGCGCGGCAAAACTGGGCGAAGCGCTTAAGACAAGGCCAAGCGCGCACAAGGCAAAAATTGCTCGCAACAAGTTTAATAATCTAAATCTATCAATTTTCATTCGAATCATGACTTGTATTTAGGGGCAATGCCTCGTTATGGCGATGATGACTTGTAGGATTTGAGACGTGCAAACAAAAGATGATCATGCCACAGCCCTGCAATTTTTAAATAAGATTTAGCATATCCTTCCTGTTCAAACTCAATTTTCTTCAATAGGGCAATTGAGGCGGTGTTGGTTGGCAAACACGCGGCTTCTACCCGGTGCAAGTTCATATCGTGAAAAGCATGATCAAGCAGCAGCCGTGCCGCTGCCGTCATGTAACCATGGCGGGCATGGGCCTCACCGATCCAATAGCCTAGGCTTGCCGATTGAGAGATACCTTTGCGGATATTATTCAAGTTAATGGCGCCTAATAATTTCTTGCCACTGGGTTCAAAAATGAACAGAGCAAGGCTGCGCTCTTCGAGCGCCATTTTATTATAGATATGCAAACGGTAGCGGAATGACGTTCTGGTAAACTCATCATCTTGCCATTCCGGCTCCCAAGGCTGCAAAAAATTTCGGCTGGTTTTTCTCAAATCCACCCAGGTTTGGAAATCATCAATAGTGGGTGGGCGCAGCAAAATCTTATCGGAGCGGAGAATTGGCCCCGCTCCCAATTTTCTAAATGGCAGACGGAAACTCAATGGCTAGCAAAGCGTGCAGCCAATGTGGCATGGCTTTCCAAGGCTGAAAGTTGACCCACAGCACTGAGAGATGGCGTTGCCGAGCGGAAAATATCCTTAGCCAGTTCGCGCACTTGATCGGCTGTTACAGCTTCGATTTTCTTGATCAAGGTTGCCATTTCTGGCACTTCGCCAAAGGCCAGAAACTGCCTTGCAATTTGATCGGCTCGCGACGATGCACTTTCAAGGTTCATCACAATGCTGGTTTTAAGCTGGGCTTTGGCACGGTCAATTTCTTTGTCAAAAATTTCATCGGCCATCGACATCATAACGGTGGATGTGACTTCCATTAAGTTTGGTGTGTGATCTGGCGAGGTTGCAGCATAGACACCAAGTTGGCCTGCATCTTCATACATGGTGCCGAAGGCAAACACACTGTAACAAAGCCCGCGTTTTTCGCGCACTTCTTGAAACAATCTGGACGACATGCCGCCGCCTAAAATGCTGGCCAACACCTGCAATTGATAAACCCGGGGGTCGCGGTAATTGGGTGCAGGAAACGAAAACACAATGTGGGTTTGATCCAAAGGTTTTTGCTCGGTGTGGGCGGTGCCTGCAAATGTTGGCGGGTGGCGTTGGGGCGCATGGCCTTGTGGAATTTTGCCGAAATGCTTTTCAGCTTCTCTCGCAAAATCAGCATGGTTCACATTGCCTGTGGCACACACCACCATGCGCGAAGCCCAATAATTTCGGGTGCGCCAGCCAAGCATTTGTTCGCGGGTCATGGTTTCAACAAGCGCAGTGGTGCCCAGAATGGAGCGCCCCAAGGGATGATCCCCATAACTTGCTGATTGCGCCAAATCAAAAACCAAATCATCGGGCTGATCTTTGGAAGCAGCAATTTCTTGCAAGATCACATCGCGCTCACGCTCCATTTCATCAGCATCCAATGTGGACTCGGTGAAAATATCGGCCAGAATATCCATGGCCAGTGGCCAATCAGCTTTTAAAGTTCGGGCATAATAGGTGGTGGTTTCCATGCCGGTTGCAGCATTAATTTCGCCGCCGGCACTTTCAATTTCCTCAGCTATGCCTTGGGCGGTGCGGCGCTTGGTGCCTTTGAAGGCCATATGTTCTAAGAAATGCGCTACGCCATTTTCTTCTGGCCGCTCATCTCTGGCTCCGGCTTTCACCCATATTCCCAATGCCACCGATTCAAGATGCGGCATATTATGGGTGATCACATGCAGGCCATTTTGAAGCCTGGTTATTTCTACTGACATTACCTCTCCCGTCAGCGTCTTCCGCCGGAAAGGATGAAAGCCTTCACGTCGCTTGCGCTGTTTGGAAGTATTGTGAAACTTTCCAGCGCATTCATCAAGTGGGATAGTCGATGTGGTAAATTTGGTCTTATGCCGCTGGCTTTTTCAACCGCATCGGGGAATTTTGCTGGATGAGCTGTGGCTAACGTAACCATGGGTGAATTTGTTTTGGTTTTTAAGGCCACCGCAAATCCCACAGCGGTGTGCGGATCGAGAAGCTCGCCAGTGTCTTTCAGCACATTTGCAATTGTTGCAGCAGTTTCGGCTTCGGTAGTTGCGCCGGAATCAAATTCGCTGTGAATGGATTTCAAAGCCTCAGCTTGCAAAGTGAAATTGCCAGATTGTTTGAGGTTTTCCATGTGGGCGCGCACGGCGCTCGCATCGCCCTTGGTGGCCAAATAAACCAGCCGTTCAAAATTGCTCGACACTTGAATATCCATAGACGGGCTTTGTGTGGCATGAACACCTGTTATGGTGTAGCTGCCGGTTTTCAACGTGCGGTCCATAATGTCATTTTCGTTGGTGGCAATCACCAAGCGATCAATGTTAAGCCCCATGCGCTTGGCGGCAAGGCCAGCAAACACATTGCCAAAATTTCCGGTTGGAACTGTGAAGCTTACGCTGCGATCGGGCGCGCCCAATTGCAGGGCGGCATAAAAATAATAAACAATCTGGGCCATGATGCGGCCCCAGTTGATTGAGTTCACACCAGCAAGGCCAACCTCATCCCGAAATTTCAAATCATTGAACAAGGATTTTACAATGGCCTGACAATCGTCAAAATTGCCTTCGATAGCGATGTTGTGGATGGAGGGACTTTTCACCGTGGTCATTTGGCGGCGCTGCACATCCGACACTTTGCCATGGGGATGAAGAATGAAAAGTGAAGCGTTTTGATTGTGCTGGAAGGCATCAATAGCAGCCCCACCCGTATCGCCAGAGGTTGCCCCCACTATCACCGCGCGGCGCTTTTGTTTAGCTAGGGACCAATCCATAAGGCGGGCCAAAAGCTGCATGGCCACATCCTTGAAGGCAATGGTAGGGCCATGGAACAATTCAAGGAGATATTGATTAGGGGCCATTTGCTTGAGCGGTGTGGTTGCTGGATGATGGAAGGTGGCATAGGCTGCGTCGATCATTTGGCGAAGGTCAGCGTCGGGCACTGAGCCTGCCGTGAATTTTGAGCAGATGGCAAAGGCCACATCCGCATAAGGTCGCCCACGCAAGGCCAATTGTTCATCGGCAGAGATTTGCGGGAAAGTTTTTGGCAAATACAATCCACCATCGCGCGCTAAACCAGACAGCATAGCGCCTTCAAAATCAAGGACAGGTGCTTCACCACGGGTGGATATGTATTTCACGGTTTTAAACCCTCTTTTCTGGCGACATGCTCTAGCGCGATGAAGTTAACGCATCAAGCATCAGTCTTCTTCACCAAAGAGCGAGCAAAGAATCCTGATACTCCCAACAATGCAGCTGCCAGTCCAAACCAGGTGATGGCATAACCAAGGTGATTGTTTTTTAATTCCACTTTCGGTTTTTGCGGCGATGCATAAGGTTCGGTGCCAGTGCTTGCTGTTTTTTGAAGAATAAAGGTTGCCACTTTCGCGTCTGCTGGAGTTCCTGCTGCGGCTAGCATTTCTGGCACGTCCCACCAAAACCAAGTATTTGAGATTTCATCATTGTCGTTATCAAAGAACCCGCGCCCTTTGCTGTGAAGGCGGATGACACCTTGAACGGTTGCATTTTGTACTTGGGCAGTGCTTGAGATTTTTTCGGGCGATGCGCCCGCATCAACAAGCACCGCGATGCCATCAATACTGGTTATTGGAACAATGATTTCCCAGCCGGGTTTGCCATTGAGCGAGGTGATTTTGTTAAGGGCATGTGGCCAATCAACTTTGCCAGCAAATTCAACTTTAAGATATTCAATGTCTTCGCCTTTGGCCTTACGCTCTAAAGCTTCGCTTAAACTGATGGAGGGTGCTGCTAAGCGGGCTTCAAGTTTGGCAATAAGCTGGCGCTTTTCAGCGAGGCGGAAAATTTGCCAAGTGCCGAGGCCGCAAAGGATAATCAGGCCCACTGTGGTGGCAAGCGCCAATGGCCAAAGTCTTCTCACTGTTGCCTGCCTTCGTGGGCGTTATGTTTCCATTGCTGGCAGAGAAAAAAACCTTTGGCGGGGCGCAACATGATCATGGGCAGAATGATGAGAACGGGAATGGCGATCAGCACATGCACATACCAAGCTGGGCTATAGGCGATTTCAACACCGAGTATGGAGCCCACACCAAATACGCAAGCAAAGAGCATGACGAACCATGCTGCACCGTCACCACTATCAGCAAACTCATAAGACAGGCCGCAGGAGGAGCAGGATTTGGCAACCGCCAAATAGCCATTGAATAATTTGCCGCGCCCACAACGCGGGCATTTTCCGCCAACCCCGGTTTTGAAAGCTGAGATCGGCGGATAATAATTTTCAGTCATTATTCAATATGCATCACGCCGCCATGTGAACCCCAAATGTATATTGCGGCAAACAGGAACAGCCAAACCACGTCCACAAAGTGCCAATACCAAGCGGCGGCTTCAAAGCCAAAATGTTGCTTTGGTGTGAAGTCTCCCTTCATGGCGCGGAACAAGCACACGATGAGGAAAATGGTGCCAACGATAACGTGGAAGCCATGGAAGCCAGTGGCCATGAAGAAGGTGGAACCATAAATGTTGCCGCCATTTTCACGGCTAAACGCAAACAGCGCATGGCCATATTCCCAAGCTTGAACAAACGAGAACACCACGCCCAAAACGATGGTGAGAATTAAGCCATTGATCAGTCCTTTGCGGTCATTGTTGAGCAAAGCATGATGGGCCCAAGTGACAGTGGTGCCCGATGTGAGCAAAATGAGTGTGTTGAGCAAAGGCAGATGGAAGGGGTCAAAAACCGTTGTGCCAGCGGGGGGCCAAATGCCGCCAGTTGCTGCAATGCGAGCCACCATTTTGGTTTCATTGGCAAATAGGCTGGCATCAAAGAAGGCCCAGAACCAAGCAACGAAGAACATCACTTCAGAAGCAATGAACATCAACATGCCATAGCGCAAGTGCAACGCCACAACGGGTGTGTGATCACCAGCCTTGGCTTCATTAATGATATCACGCCACCACATGAACATTGTGTAAAGCACGAGAGCAAAGCCCACATAAAGGCCGATGGAAGTTCCACCATGCATCCAAGTAACAGCACCAACCGCTAAGATGAAGGCCGACACTGCGCCAATGGCTGGCCAAGGACTTGGATTGACCAAATGATAATCGTGATTTTTGGCATGTGCATCGGCCATTATAGTTTGCTCCTCAGTTCGTTTTTATGTCGGCAGTTTCAGCAACTGCTGGGTAGAAAGTGTAGGATAACGTAATTTCATCAATGCCTTTGGCATCGGCATCATCAAGAATTGCGGGATCCACAAAATAAGATACAGGAAATTCTTTGCTCTCACCTGCATTGAGAGATTGTTTGGTGAAACAGAAACACTGAATCTTGTTAAAGTAAGCGCCGGCTGAAGGCGGGGTTACGTTAAAAACAGCTGAGCCTGTTAGTGTTGTGGTGCCAATGTTTTTTGCATCAAAAAAAGCCAATGCTTGTTCGCCAATTTTAATTTTCATTTCAGTTTGGCGCGGTTGAAAATCCCAGTTCAACGCGCCCGAAGTGTTGGCGTCGAACCGAATTGAAATTATTTGATCAGTCGCTTGGGCTGGCGCTGCATCGGCGCGTTGCGTGGTGCCGCCAAAACCTGTTGCTTTGCAAAAGGCTTTGTAGAACGGCACCGCAGCATAAGACAAACCAAGCATGGTGCAAACCAGAGCAGCAGCACTGAAAGCGACTTTACTATTTTTGCTCAGACGCGCCATTAGATAACCCGGTCCGTGATATGGGCACCCATTTTCACCAAAGTTGTAATGAATATGATCACAAGCAAAGCAGCAAGGCACCACGCCATAACAACACTGCGTTTCTTGCGGCGTTTCAAATCTTCAGCAGAGAAAGCGGGAATTGGTTTTTGTTCGGTCACATCAGCACCGGAAGACTGAGCAAGCGCTCAACTAAAATTAAAGCGAACACGGCAAAGAGCCAATAAATGGAAAAGAAGAAAAGATGTTTGCAGGCAGCATCGGATGCTTCGCCTTCTTGTGCGCGGTAAACATCAAGTGCGTCTTTCAAGAACACCAGCGTTAGAAAACCTGCGCCCGCCGCATAGAGCATTCCAGCAGTGCCTGTGAGAATGGGCAGGGCCACTGTGGGCACAAGCAGGGCAGAGTATATTAAAATTTGTTTGCGGGTTTCAGGGCGGCCAGCAACATTTGGCAACATGGGAATACCTGCTTTGTCGTAATCGCCCTCGCGGAACAGGGCCAGCGCCCAGAAATGCGGCGGTGTCCACATGAAAATCAGCAGGAAAAGCGCAATAGAACCAAGGTCAACGCTTTGGGTAACCGCAACCCAAGCCACCATGGGTGGAAATGCTCCCGCGGCACCGCCGATCACAATGTTTTGCGGCGTGAAGCGTTTGAGGCCAATGGTATAAACCACAATGTAAAAGAAAATAGTGAAGGCCAGTAATGCCGCTGATTGCCAATTGACCAGAAGGCCAAGCATGAGAACTGAAGCAACCGCCAGCGTAAGGCCAAAGCCCAGTGCTTCGCCGGGCAGAATTGCACCACTGGGAATGGGCCGCGT
>JAYUPT010000183.1:0-3273 GCA_043759965.1 Aestuariivirga sp.
ATTGCCGAAACCATCGCCTATGAAGAAAAAGTTTTGAGCGCAAAATAGCAGTCTCTATTTGTTTTGCATCGCAACATTCGCTATAGCTTCGGCAAATCCCGCTCACACAGAGGTGCACCCATGTCGCTTGATTCCTTCAAATCCCGCAAGACACTCAAGGTGGGAGCAAAAACCTACACTTACTTCAGCTTAAAAGCAGCTGAGAAGAATGGGCTGAAAGGTATTTCCGCACTTCCGGCTTCGATGAAAGTGTTGTTGGAAAACCTGCTCCGCAATGAAGATAATCGCACCGTAACCAAGGCCGATATTCAAGGCTTCGTGGCGTGGCTTACCAACAAGGGCAAGGAAGACAAGGAAGTGGGCTTTCGCCCGGCCCGGGTTTTGATGCAGGATTTCACCGGCGTTCCAGCGGTGGTCGATTTGGCAGCAATGCGCGATGGAATGAGCGCACTCAAAGGCGATGCTCAGAAAATCAACCCGCTGGTTCCCGTTGATCTGGTGATCGACCATTCGGTGGTGGTTGATAGTTTTGGCAGCAGCAAATCTCTCGCCGCCAATGTGCAGCGCGAATATGAGCAGAATATGGAGCGCTACAAATTTCTGAAATGGGGCCAAGGCGCATTTGAAAACTTCCGCGTGGTGCCGCCCGGCACTGGCATTTGCCATCAGGTGAATCTCGAATATCTTTCGCAAACTGTGTGGACCCGCGAAGAAAAAGTGAAGGGCAAAAAGGTCACCATGGCCTATCCCGATTCACTTGTGGGCACTGACTCGCACACAACGATGGTGAACGGCCTCGGCGTTCTCGGTTGGGGTGTGGGTGGCATTGAGGCCGAAGCTGCAATGTTGGGCCAACCACAATCCATGTTGTTGCCCGAAGTGATTGGCTTCAAATTGACTGGCAAACTCAAAGAAGGTGTAACCGCGACGGACTTGGTTCTACTCGTCACGCAAATGCTGCGCAAAAAAGGCGTGGTTGGAAAATTCGTTGAATTCTTTGGCCCGGGTTTGCCCGCCCTCACATTGGCGGATCGTGCCACCATTGCCAACATGGCACCGGAGTATGGCGCAACTTGCGGCTTCTTCCCAGTTGATAGCGTAACCTTGAGCTACCTCAAATTCTCCGGTCGTAAAAATGATCGCATTGCGCTCGTTGAAAAATATGCCAAGGCGCAAGGAATGTTTCTCACTGCAAAAAGTGAAGACCCAGTTTTCACCGATACTGTTGAACTTGATCTGGCCTCCGTTGTGCCCGCCATGGCTGGCCCCAACCGACCTGAAAAATTTGTGCCCTTGCAAGATATTAAAGCAGGCTTCCGCTCAGCCTTGGATGCACCAAAAGATAAAGCTGGCTTTGCCAAAACTGGTGAGCAAGACAAGCGTGTGAAAGTTGAAGGCAAGAACTTCGAAATCAGCCATGGTGATGTGGTGATCGCCGCCATCACGTCCTGCACCAACACTTCAAACCCATCAGTGCTCATCGGCGCTGGCTTGCTGGCCAAAAAGGCAGCAGCCCGCGGCTTGCAATCGAAGCCCTGGGTGAAAACTTCATTCGCGCCCGGCAGCCAAGTGGTGAGCGAATATATGAACAAATCTGGCCTGCAGAAGGAGCTGAATAAAATCGGTTTCTATCTGGTGGGCTATGGCTGCACCACTTGCATCGGCAATTCCGGCCCGCTCGACCCGGCCATTTCCAAAGCAATCAATGACAATGGCATGGTTGCAGCAGCGGTGATTTCCGGCAACCGCAATTTTGAAGGCCGCGTCTCGCCAGATGTGCAAGCGGCTTATCTGGCCTCGCCTCCCTTAGTGGTGGCTTACGCGCTTGCAGGCTCCACCCAGATTGACCTCACCACAGAGCCTTTGGGCAATGATAAAAAGGGCAAGCCAGTTTTCCTGAAAGACATTTGGCCCACCAATAAAGAAATTGAAACCTTCGTGAGGAAGAACATCACCGCGAAAATGTTCAAGACGCGTTATGCCGATGTGTTCAAGGGCGATAAAAATTGGCGAGGTGTAACCACCAGCAAAGGCGAAACCTATGCGTGGGATAACACCTCAACCTATGTGCAAAACCCACCCTATTTTGAAGGCATGCAAAAGACACCAAAGCCCATCACCGATATTAAAGGTGCGCGCATCCTTGGCCTGTTCGGCGATAAGATCACCACCGATCATATTTCGCCTGCGGGTTCGATCAAGGCCGCATCGCCTGCTGGAAAATACCTGACTGACAATGGCGTTCGCCCGATTGACTTCAATCAATATGGCACGCGCCGTGGCAACCATGAAGTGATGATGCGCGGAACCTTCGCAAACATTCGCATCAAGAACCACATGGTCAAAGGCCCTGATGGCAACGTGAAAGAGGGCGGCTTTACACTCTATCAGCCATCAGGTGTTGAAATGGCCATCTATGATGCCGCCATGCTCTATGCCACTGAGAAAGTGCCACTGGTAGTGTTCGCCGGAATTGAATATGGCAACGGCTCATCGCGCGATTGGGCAGCCAAAGGCACCAATTTGCTCGGCGTGCGCGCCGTCATCGCGCAAAGCTTCGAGCGCATTCACCGTTCAAACTTGGTCGGCATGGGCGTGGTTCCGCTGCAATTCATGGAAGGCCAAAGCTGGGAATCGCTCGGCCTGAAGGGTGATGAAACCATCGCCATCAAAGGATTGGCCGATGGTCTAAAACCACGCGAAACCATGAAAGTCGAAGTCACCAGAGCCGATGGCACAACATCATCCTTCACGGCCCTCTGCCGCATCGATACGCTCGATGAAATCGACTACTATAACAACGGCGGGATTTTGCAGTTCGTTCTGCGGAACTTGGCAAAGGCGGGGTAAGTTACCACCTAAATGGAGGATCAAAACCATGGCCAAAGGTTATTGGATTGCCCACGTCGATGTGAGCGACCCTGAAGGATACAAAGCGTATCAAGCGGCCAACGCCGTCGCATTCCGCAAATATGGAGCGCGATTCTTGGTACGCGGCGGCACCTCAGAACAACCAGAGGGCAAACTGCGATCACGCCATGTCATTATTGAGTTCAAAGACTATGCAACAGCGCTCGCCTGCTACAGTTCGCCGGAATATGCTGCGGCCATAGAAAAACGCAAAGGCAGAAGCGAAATGGACGCCGCCATTGTTGAAGGTTATGATGGTGAACAGCTAGGGTGTGAACCCAATTCAAATTCTTGAATTACTTTAGCAAATCAGATTCAGATGCTCTGAACAAGGAGCATATCATGGGTCGATTTGATTTGAGC
>JAYUPT010000184.1:0-8469 GCA_043759965.1 Aestuariivirga sp.
CTCAAATCAAATCGACCCATGATATGCTCCTTGTTCAGAGCATCTGAATCTGATTTGCTAAAGTAATTCAAGAATTTGAATTGGGTTCACACCCTAATATCTACTACTTAAACGTTTAAAACGGCATCAAGTTTAGTGAACCTGATTACGATTTCTCGGCAAATTCATTGGAATACTCACATAGTTACACCGCTCGACGCCATGTTTCTTGTTCGATTGATGCCAGTATTCTCGAATCGTCGATTTGCACGGTCACTCCACTCTTGACCGAATAGATCAAGTTGCCCTTCACAATGGCATCGGCAATAACAATACCTCGGCCAATGTAGCACCCGGGCAAAACCACGCTGTTAACAATTGATGTGCCTTTATCGATGATTGAATCATTGCCAATTACGGTGTTTGCACCAAGTTCAACCCCACCCTCCACGAGACAATTATTGCCAATCACCACCCGTTTGGATGGTGCGCGAGTTGACCTAATGACCGAGCCATAGCCCACCACCATTTGGTCTGGAGTAGGTCTTCCTGCCATGCGAACACCTGGAACCAACCCGTTAAGAGACATCATGTTGGCATCATGGTAAGCGGCTAGGCTTTCAACTAGGCACGGATGCAAGCGGCAGGTTTTTTGTACGACCTCCCATGAAATTGCAGAAAAATCTGGCTGTTTTGCCGAGACCAGCGAAATGCCGAGTGCTGTGTAGATATCAGCTGTATCTTGGCTTTCACGACGCAATAAAGCTTCCTCAAGTAAACCAAAAGGACGCAAGATATCACCTCGCACCACAACACAATCAGTTAACAACTGTGGGCAATTTGCAGAAAATCTTTCGAGAAGCTGAATAGGGTTCTCATTTTCGGCATAATCAACATTCATGCCCCAGCGGCTGCCATTGCCAATATATTTTTTAACATTGGTTTGATTTTTGTTGGCAAGAATGGTTGCTGAACGAATGCCGACGCCGTGCAGTTCTTCCAGTGTAATTGATATGAGTGGCCTATTGCCGATGGGCAACATGGCAATTGAACATGTTGATACTAGAGGATGTAATTCCCCACTTGGTCGGTCTGCTAAGATGATGGCGTGCATGATATTTCCCTGTCTTTTTTTATGATTAATAAGCGCCTTTGCCGGATAGGATTGCGGGCAGCGTTCGGAGGATGAGCCCGATATCGGAAACGATGGAGGGCTGGTAAACATAGTCGAGATCCATTTCCACTTGTCTGTCCCACGGGATTTCTGCTCGCCCAGAAACTTGCCAAATACAGGTGATGCCTGGCTTGGTATCGAGGCGACCAAATTCATCGATCTTATATTTTGCAACTTCGCCTTCTAAGTTTGGTCTTGGCCCAACAATTGACATTTGCCCCTTCAGCACATTTAAAAGCTGTGGAAGCTCGTCAATAGAAGCACGCCTGATTATGCGGCCAATTCGGGTTACACGCGGATCAGATTTCATTTTAAAATGCGAGCCATTGCGATCACTTTGAGCAAGCAGAGCAGCACGGCGCACTTCAGCATCGATAAACATGGACCGGAATTTCCACATCCGAAATCTGGCACCCCCTTGCCCAACGCGGGTTTGCGAGAAAAATATAGGGCCGGGTGATTCAAATTTGATGGCGAGTGCGATCAACAGAAAAAATGGAGTGAGAACGGCTACGCCAACACTGGCAAGTGCAACATCAAGGGTGCGTTTATAAAACCCATAGCTTTTGCGCCGGAACTTCCAGTGCATCTGTTTTATTTTTCCCCGCAGATTGGCAAATGGTGATGACCAGCCAAGTTCATCTACATTTGCATTTGCCTGTTTCTCGCGCCAACAGCGAAAGAGAAAGAGAGGGTTGCCGAGAATATACCTGCGCCACATTCTGCGCGGTTCTTGTAAAAATCGCCAAATCCATTCCAAACCAGTTTGTCGCATCCAAACAGGCGCACGCGAAATGCGGCCACTGAAAAAATCGAAAAGCCCACCAACACCGATTGCAACTTGGCAATTCAGATGGCTGAAGTTGCTCTCGATCCATAACTCCTGACACGGCACACCCATGGCAACCAAAAGAATATCAGCTTTGGTGTTGTTAATTTTCTCGATAACGGATGGCGTGTCGGCGCTTTTGAAGAATCCATCCTGAGTACCGGCAATTTTTAGATTTGGAAATTTCTCTAGGATATTTTTTACCACAGCATCCGCAATGCCTGGGGCTGCCCCGAGCAAAAAGAGCGATAGGCCTTGTTTTTCCATTTCTGCACACAGGAGCGGAAAAAGGTCGGTTCCATTCACATTGCCACGCACATTTATTCCGCGTATTTTTGCCGCTAAGCGTATGCCGCTACCATCCGCAAAAACTTTCTGCTGGTGCGAAAGCACACGTGCATAGGATGAGTTTCTGCTGGCTTGATTGAGACAATCAGCATTCACAAATGCGTATGCATGTCTGCTCTTCGTTTGAGCTGAATCAACAATTTTATCAATTGCATCAGTGAGGGTGCAGTTATCGATCTGAACGCCAAGCATGCTGAATTTTTCTGGCGTCTCGAAAGAGCTTGAAGAACTAGCCCGTTTCAAAAGTAGCGCATTAGACGTGTTTTTAGGCACGGAATGCAATTCAATGTTTGTCATAGACGGATCCCTGATTTATTTTTTTGTCTTGACCCTCCTTCGCAAACTTTGTGCCGCAGCTCGAAAATTATTATAGTGTTGATTTAATTGGATATTTTTTAGCGTGCACTTTTGCGGCTAACTTGCACTTCCGAAGCGGCTCTCACCTTGACTCTCAAAATGAGAGTAAACTTCCCACGGCTGCGTTGTTCAAACCTGTGCTTATCATGCTAATTCATTGTTTTTAAATCATTAAATTAAATTTCCAGTGAGTTTAGAAGGTTGGCCGTCTTTTTGCGAAGGAACCTGCAAACGTTTTTAGCAAGTAAGTTAGGTGCACTATGCCAATTGGTCTTCTCAACCTCTATTCAACCCGCAACCTTGGTGATGCTGCAATTTATGCTTCGCTTGCTCAGATGAGCCAAGATTCCAGGGCCATAGGCTCTCTCGAAGAAGACCAGCCCACGGCGATTGAGGGCTATAGCACTTCAAAAGATATCAAGAACTGCAACACCTTTGTGAGTGTTGGTGGAGATATTTTCAACAACGCGCGGCCATTACTGATCACGCGACGGTTTCTTTCCAATATCGCAGAGTTGAAACGCAATCCGAAACAAACGATTCTTTTTGGTCAGTCTATTCCGCGTTCCTGCCGTGGCCTTTCGTTCAGAATACTTGCTCATACTTTGAAACAACTTTCATCAGTCACCATTCGTGATGAAGAAAGTTATGCTCGCTTGCAAGCAGCAGCGGTGCATACGCAACTTTCATACGATACGGCCTTTGTTCTTACACCTGATGCTGCAGCCAATGCTTTGGCGGCAAAGCAACTTTCAATGATTGGCCTTGACCCATCCAAAACGGCCCTCATTAGTTTGCGCAATGAGAGCAGCATGTATGCCAAAAATAATGGCGAAAAACAGTTAATTGAAATTTCGCAAAAACTATTGGAGCGGGGTCATTCTGTTGGTTTGTTGGTGCAGGCTGATGGTGACGCGGCAGATTCTGATAGGCAAATGGCCTTGCGCATCAAAAAGGCTTGCCCGCGTGCGGTAATTGTAGATCCGTTCTTGCACAAAACGCTAATTGACCCTTGGAAAATCTTTATTGGGTTTTTGTCGGTTGCTAATATCGTTGTTGCCGTTCGCTATCATGCAGCGGTGCTGCGCTTGATTTCGGGCCGACGCGCTTATGTACTTCATTATTCCAACAAGGGTAATGACCTGTGCAAACGCCTTGCAATGGAGGGCAGTGAGCTTGGTGTGGAATCTGCTTCTGATCTCATTCGCTCAATAGAGAATTCTGCGCGAATGGAATTTGATGTGGCACCAATCGCTAAACATGTGCGTGAAAGCTTTCAACACGCCATGTCTTCTGTCGGTATGCGGTGAACACCATGTCAACCGCAGAAGCGATCACCGGAAAACCTGTAACCCAATCCACGCGATTGCTAAAATCGCTTGGAACAATGGGTGCCGCAGAGGTTTTCAATCGTCTTACCCGCTTGGCTACGGCAGTGGCACTTGCGCGCGTGTTGGGGCCGATTGAGTTCGGCATTGCGGCGGTTGCCTTAACATCATCCGAGTTTTTTAGAGTTCTAACGCAAACAGGTATTGGTGCCCGCATTATCAGCAGCACTAACCACGAACTTGAAGCAACGTGCGTTGCTGCACATCGTTTAAACTGGATCCTCTATCTTGGTGTCTTTTGTTTGCAAGTGGTGTTGGCTTGGCCAATTGCACAGGCTTATGGCAACACCTCAATTGCATATTTGATGATTGTTCTGGCGGTGCCATTTCTATTGTACCCTTTGTCTTCGGTGCAAGTGTTCCGCGTTCAACGCAGGCAAGACATGAACACAACTGCATTGATGTCTATTGTTCTTATTTCTGGGGACAATTTGATGACGTGCTTATTGGCACTGTTAGGTTTTGGACTTTGGTCAGTGGCATTTCCGAAAATTATTGTCGCAATAGCTTGGGTGGTTCTTTACCGGCGAATTGAGTCTTGGCGTCCACATGGCAAAGTTGAGAAAAAAGTGATGATTGAAACTTTGCGGTTTGGGCGCACAGTTTTGCTTACAGAACTTTTAGCCACCTTCCGTTTGCAAGGTGACAAACTGCTCATTGGGCAAATGCTTGGTCTGGCTTTATTAGGAACTTATTTTTTTGCTTTCAATGCGGGCCTTGGAATTACCACTGCGTTGATTACCGCTTGCGGCACTGCATTGTTTCCATATTTTGCTAAGTTGCCAAATGGTCCGAATTTAAAGTTAAGTTTCGCCAAGGCTGTGGCGATGCTTTACGGCATTATGGTGCCGATTTTTGCATTGCAGATTGGTTTGGCTCCGTTTTATGTTCCAATTGTTTTTGGACATAAATGGATTCCAGCAATTCATATTGTCATAATTTTGTGCTTGAGCGGAGTTCCGTTTGTCTTGTGGCGCGCAA
The DNA here is from genome assembly GCA_043759965.1 of Aestuariivirga sp. Classification (GTDB taxonomy): domain Bacteria; phylum Pseudomonadota; class Alphaproteobacteria; order Rhizobiales; family Aestuariivirgaceae; genus Aestuariivirga. The sequence goes on from JAYUPT010000184.1 coordinate 5,057, forward strand.
CATCATTATTGTTGCGAGCCAAACAGCAAGCTGGATTTGAATTTAAGTTCACAATTTTGCTCACCTTGTTCAGCATCTATGGTCTTTTAGTTTCAGCACGTTTTGGCCTTGAAGCGATAGCTTGGTCACAACTTATTGTTCTCGCAATATCCACCCCGATTTTTACCGTGTTCACCCTCAAACATCTTTCAAAGGAATAGCTTTATGCAAAAGGTTGCCAATTATTCTCCACTCATTTCAGTGGTCATTCCATGTCACAATGCGCGCAATTTTTTGCCTTCAACTCTGGCTTCTTTGCGTGCTCAAAGCCTGACAAATTGGGAGGCTATTATTATTGATGATGGCTCGGAGGATAATTCTGCAGATATCGCTTGGTCTGCTACGCAAACCGATCCACGCATCAAACTGCTTTATCAATCTAACTGGGGTGTATCGCAAACGCGCAATCGTGGCGTTGAAAATGCGCGTGCACACTATGTGGCTTTTATGGACGCTGATGATATTTGGCATCCTGAATATCTCGAAGAGATTCTCAAATTCATGTCTGAAAAACCTGAGCGCGATGTCGGTTTTGCGCGCGTGCGGTTTATTGATGAACATGCAGTTCCGACAGGTGCCTTCAGCTGGTCCAAACTAAAAGATCTCACAGTTGCTGATCTTATGGCCGGGAATCCGACCACAACATGTTCAAACTTGGTTGTTCGGCGTGAGGCTTTCTTAAAATCTGGTGGATTCAAAAAAGGCTTGAATTATGCGGAAGATCAACTCTGGTTATTGCAAATGCACTTATCAGGGGCATTGATTGAAGGATTAGACCGGGTTCTGGTTGACTACCGGACCAATAACTCAGGTCTTTCATCTGATTTGGAAGCAATGCGTCGCGGTTGGGACACAATGGTCGCTGACCTTCAACAGAAATTTCCTGACGCGCTTGAAGCGTCAATAGGTCCGGCGCGTGCGCGCAATCTTCTTTATCTTTCAAAAAGAGCATGGCGCACGGGCAAAGGTGTGAGTGCGGCATTTTCCTATTTGAAACAATCACTGACTGTGCATTGGCCGACATTGCCAAGTGCTGTGTTTCACGCAATTCAATCGCGTATCTAAGAGGTTTAACAATGGTTTCCGCTTCGATTATTATGCCAGTTTACAACGTCGAAAAATACGTTGCACGGTCAATTCAATCTGCATTGGCGCAGACTTACAAAGACTTCGAACTTATTCTGGTTATTGATGGCTCCAAAGATGGAAGTCTATCTATTTGTGAGTCATTTAAAGATCCGCGCATTCGGATTGTACAACAAGAAAACCGAGGTCTAGCGGGTGCGCGCAACACCGGGATTAGAGAAGCAAAAGGCAAGTATATTGCTTTGCTTGATTCAGATGACCTGTGGCATGAGCAGAAGTTAGAGCGTCATATTCATCATCTTGAGCGTAATCCTGCGGTTGGTGTGAGTTATAGCGGCAGCGCCTTTATCGATGACAATGATGAGTTGGTGGGTGTTTCTATGCGACCCAAACTCTACGATATTACGGCGGCGCATGTTTTTTGTCGAAATCCTGTGGGCAATGGTTCAACGCCAGTTTTTCGCAAGCAGGTTTTTGTTGATATCGGCTATCCACTTTCCCGCAATGGTGAGATTGAAACTGCTTATTTCAACGAAAGCTTCCGCTTCGGCGAAGACATTGAATGCTGGATGCGCATTGCATGCAATAGCAACTGGCTTTTTGAAGGCATTGAAGGCGACCTTACGCTTTACCGCATCGTTTCTGGCGGGCTTTCAGCAAACACCGAAAAAATGTATGAATTCTGGCAACGCATGCATAAGAATGTAAATGGTTACGCTCCTGAACTTGTTGCTGAGTTTGGAGAAAAAGCGCGTGCCTATCAACTTCGCTATTATGCAAGGCGTGCAGTTAGAGAAGGGCAGGGCAAGGCTGCGGTTTTCCATATAATGCGTGCATTGCGCGCTTCCCCAATGATCCTTTTGGAGGAGCCACGAAAAACAATCGTAACAGCAGCGGCTGCTCTGCTTTCGTGGGTTTTGCCTTCCCCGGTTTATCGCAAGATCGAAGGATTGGTTCTAACGCGGAGCTGATAGAACATCGTCATTTTCTAGCGAGTGGTTTTCGAAAGGGGTTATGGAACCGTTGGCGTGAGGCAGCACCAATCAAAATTATCCCCGGCCAAAACTGATAGACAAGAATTTCAAGGTTTTCACCAAAAGTATAAAGAAAAATTGTAATCACCATTGAAAGCGCGGCTTGGGCTGTGCGGCTTGTTTGAGCCTTTAGCAAAAGTTCAAAAGTGCTAAAGATCATTGGGATTGCAAGTGCTGCAAAACCAACGGCACCTTTGACATATAATAATCCATACCAAGTGTGATGTGATCCTATCGGCATGTATTCAACTATGTGTGGTCCACGTTCAACTGTGCCATGGCCAAAAATGGGTGCCTCTGAACTCCATCTTTGAACAGCAATACGACCGAGCGCGGCCCGAACGCGGCTTGATGCCGCCCTAGCTGCAACAAACCTCGCATTTGCTGCATCCATAAATTCAAAAACTTGCACCATCATGAGGCCAATGGCTGATGAACCCGCGGCTAAAACAAAAACCGTTTTTGGGCGCGTGAGCAGCGATAAGCCTTTGGTCAATAGTGGAACAAGCAACAGCGCGATGAGCGCTAATCGGGATTGAGACATAAGGCACATCATCACGGCAGCAATAATGCCAATGATTTTCCAGAATCTGCTCTTGTCTTGCAGTGCAAATATCAAATAGACATTTGCAACCAATCCGGCAGCAGGCGCCCACGGTGAAAAGAACTGCCAGCGCGCCCCAGCATTGTCGGCACCAAGTCCAAAAAGTTGCACTTCAAAAAACTCAGGCCCTGGGCCGCCGAGTGCAAACAGTGGGGAAACATAGAGCCGGTCGGGCAGATGCAGGATTGGTGCAAGTAAAAAAATTGGCATGAGGCATAAAGTTTGTAGGGCCAGTCGATTGGCGGCGCGAGCCATAACACTGGTGCGAATATCTGTTCCTGCTCCGATAACAACAAATACTGCCAAAAGCGCCCAGCCCTTGGCCCAACCAACACTTGATTTTATTAAAGCAGGAATGCCGAGATCAAAATTGATGTGACCGAGAATTAGCGTAAGCAACATCACTAACATTGCCACCGACCACACCAATGCTTGCAGTGTAAACCTAACACGTTCACGCGGTGGTGTTAGATCATTTTGAATATAGGCTTTATAGCCGACCCGCAAAATTAATATCCACCCCAGCACAGGCGCTAAAATATAGAGTCCTCCAACTAGGGTGTGAACCCAATTCAAATTCTTGAATTACTTTAGCAAATCAGATTCAGATGCTCTGAACAAGGAGCATATCATGGGTCGATTTGATTTGA
>JAYUPT010000185.1:0-26944 GCA_043759965.1 Aestuariivirga sp.
CGGCGACGTGTTCCTGCAGGCTGAGCACGAATATTCGCGGTTTAATTTTGAACATGCCGACACGGCAATTTTGCACCAGCATTTTATTGATGCGGAAAAAGAATGCAACGCATTGCTCGCTGCTGGCGAACGCGATGATAAGCATGAGCTCGCCTTGCCCGCTTATGATCAGTGCATTAAAGCTTCACACGCATTTAATCTGATGGATGCGCGCGGGGTGATTTCTGTTACCGAACGCCAAGCCTATATTGGCCGCGTGCGCGAATTGGCCAAAGCTTGCTGCGTGGCATGGAGCAAAACAGCTGGCGGGCGCGCAGCTGCCTAAAGTTTTAACGATTGGGTAAGGCTTGAGTTTTATTTATGACCCATGAAGATTTCTGCCATTTGCGTGTGCTGGAATGCGGCGAAAACCATTCGCAGCACCATTGAATCTTTTCTGGCACAAGATTACACCAATAAAGAATTGGTGATTGTGGATGGCGTTTCCACCGATGGCACTTTGGATATTGTGCGCTCGTTCAATTCACCTTTGATCACATTGCACAGCGGCAAAGACAAAGGCATTTATGATGCGATGAACAAGGGCTTGCGGCTTTATTCTGGCGATGCCGTTGGGTTTCTCAATGCCGATGATATTTACCACTCACCTAAAACGTTGAGCCTCATTGCCGAAGGGCTAAAAAAAGCCCCCGTGGTGTTTGGCAATATTGATTTTGTCGATAGCCATTTAAAGCGCCAAGTGCAGCGGCAATGGCAGCCACGGCCTTTCAAAGCAGGCGCATTCAAAAAAGGTTGGATGGCGCCTCACCCCACCACTTACGCGCTGCGCGACGTTTATGACAAGGTTGGCGGGTTTGATACGGCTTATAAAATCAGCGGTGATTACGATTGGATGATCCGCGTGTTTGAAATTCACGAATATCCCAGCCAGCACATTCCGCATATTTTGGCTGATATGCAATTGGGCGGCATGAGCACCTCTGGTCTCAAAGCCTCGTGGGTGAATTTGAAAGAAACCTCACGCGCGCGGCGCAAATGGCTGAATGCTGCCATTGTGGATAAAGCGATGGTCAATAAGGTTTGGAACCGCGCCAAGCGCATGGCTTTAGGTTAAGTTCATTTCGAGGTGACATTTCAGCTGGCGGCTGGTAATCCCGCGCTGATTGTTGGAATTGAACCATGCCCGAATTATTACTTGAATTATTCTCTGAAGAAATCCCTGCCCGCATGCAGGCCAAAGCCGCTGAAGATTTGCGGGCTATGGTGACGAGCGCCTTGGTGGATGCTGGTCTGACTTATGAAGGTGCACAAGCTCATGCAACACCGCGCCGTTTGGTGCTCTCCGTTGAGGGTTTGAATGCCAAAGCCGCCGACACTGTGGAAGAACGCAAAGGCCCGCGTGTTGATGCGACTCAAGCCGCCATTGATGGGTTTTTGAAATCTACCGGCCTGAGGCTGGGTCAGCTTACTGTTCAGGAAGATAAAAAAGGCAAAGCCTATATTGCCGTGATCAAAAAATCAGGCCGGGCCACCACGGATGTGATTGCTGAATTGGTGCCCACTGTTATTCGCAATTTCCCATGGCCAAAATCTATGCGTTGGGGTTCAGGGCAACTTAAATGGGTGAGGCCGCTGCAAAGCATTCTCTGCACTTTTGATGGGGAAGTGGTGCCGTTTGAAATTGAAGGCTTGGTGAGTGGCAACACCACGCTGGGCCATCGCTTTTTATCGAGCGGCAAAATTGAAGCGCGGCGCTTTGAGGATTACGCGCTGGCTTTGCACAAGGCCCATGTGATTGTGGATGCGAATGCGCGTCTTGAGACTATTCGCACCGAAGCCAAAAATTTGGCCTTCGCGCGTGGGCTTGAGATGATCGAAGATGAAGCGCTGCTGAAGGAAGTGGCAGGCTTGGTTGAATGGCCGGTGGTGCTGATGGGCGAGTTTGATAAAAACTTCCTCAGCGTGCCGCCCGAAGTGATCATCACCACGATTAAGAATAATCAGAAGTGTTTCTGTTTGCGTGGTGCTGATGGAAAGCTTTCAAACCATTATCTATTGGTGGCCAACACAGTGGCGGCAGATGGCGGCAAGACCATTATTGCTGGCAATAATAAGGTGATTGCGGCGCGGCTCTCCGATGCAAAATTCTTCTGGGATCAGGACCGCAAAACCAAGCTCGAAGATTTATTGCCAAAGCTGGATGGCATTACGTTTCACGCCAAACTGGGCATGGAAGGTGAGCGCATTAAGCGCATCGAAGCATTGGCCGCTGAGATTGCTAAAACGATTGGTGCCGATGTTGAGAAATCAAAACTGGCGGCACGGCTTTCCAAGGCTGACCGCGTATCGGCCATGGTGGGCGAGTTCCCTGAATTGCAAGGCTTGATGGGGCGCTATTATGCTTTGGATCAAGGCATTGACGCTGAAGTGGCCGATGCCATTCGTGATCACTACAAACCACAAGGACCGAGCGATTCAATTCCAGCATCTAAGATTGGTCAAGCTGTGGCGTTGGCGGATAAGTTGGATACACTTGTGGGCTTCTGGGCAATTGATGAGAAGCCAACAGGATCAAAGGATCCTTATGCGTTACGCCGGGCTGCGTTAGGTGTGATTAGAATGATTTTTGAAGCAAAGCTTCGCCTGCCATTGGCACCGCCAGTTGTCCATCTACTTAGTGAATGGCGCGCAAAGGAAATCTTAGAGCCAGTAGCAAAGAATGCAATTGCCGCGCATCGTGCATTGGAAACAACTCCAATAGTTCAAAAAATAATTTTACCTGCGGCGTCACTTGAAGTGCAGAGGCTTTTGGAGAATCGTGACGGTGCGGACGCACAATTGGTATTGAAGAAATTTGTAGATTTGCTGTTATTCTTCGGGGACCGTCTAAAAGTTCATTTGAAAGAACGCGGAGCAGCCTTTGATTTAATCGACGCGGTGTTTTCGCTAGGCAAGCAAGACGATCTACTGATGATAGTTCGCCGCGTGGAAGCGCTGTCTAAATTTCTCGACTCTGATGATGGCAAGAACTTGCTTTCTGGTGTGAAGCGGGCGGCGAATATTCTGCGCATCGAAGAAAAGAAAGATAATCGCAGATATTCTGGTGATGTGAATTCTGCACAACTGATCAAGGGCGAAGAAAAGGCTTTGCATCAGGCAATTTCATCAGCCTCGGCACTTGCGCGCAAAGCCGTTGAGGCGGAAGATTTCGAAGCTGCCATGCGCGCCATTGCCAAATTGCGCGGGCCGGTGGACGCGTTCTTCGAGCAAGTGACCGTGAACGACCCTGATCCAACCTTCCGTGAAAACCGCTTACGACTGCTCAACCGCATTCGTGAAGCCACGGCGGAAGTGGCGGATTTTTCTAAGATTGAGGGGTAGGCACTTCTCCTTCTCCGCAGCGCGGGGAAGGTGGATCGCTTTTAGCCAGCAAGGGACCTCATCCGGCCTTCGGCCACCTTCTCCAAAGGAGAAGGGAGAAGTTTAGTATCACCTTAAATTATTTCACGCTTCTCCTTTGGAGAAGCTGTCGCAAAGCGACTGATGAGGTCGCTTGTTTAACACAAGCGATATCTTTTACCTTAAGCGCCACGCAGCGCCATCACGCAGCACGGCTTCAGCATCGGGTGTGAAGGTGGAATTGTCTTCGTGCAGGATTAGGCCGGGCAAGAGTTGCATCGGCGCTCTTGAGCCTTTGATGCCTTGAACAATGACGCGTGAGGCGGCGGTGCCAACTCTGGCGTAGAGCGGGGCCACGCGGATGTCGCCGAATTTGCCTTCCATGGCACCCAAAATTTTACCCAAAGTTTCGGCGCGGTGGATGAGAGTGACCGTGCCGCGCAGCATGACCATGGCGTGCATCACCTTGATCCAGAGATCGAGATCATCAGGGCCAAAGGCGTGAGCGGTGGCTTTTAATATGCTGGGAGACGGGGTTACTTTGCCATCTTCAAAATAAGGCGGGTTGGCGAAGGCATGCGCGAAAGAGCCATGCTCTGGCATGTGCACCAATTCACGGCGCATCGCGTCTTTCACGTCTGCGGTGATCACATGCATATGATCGCTAAAATTGTTGCGCTTGGCGTTTTGTTCACACAGCACAGCATAACGTGTGGCAATTTCAATGCCTGTGACATGCAGAAGTGGATTGCGCGCGAGGAGACAGAGCGACACAACGCCTGCCCCTATGCCTGCTTCAAAAACGGTTTCGCCATCAGCGACTGGAATGGTGGCGGCCAGAAAAACCGCATCAATTCCGGCGCGATAGCCCTTTTCCGGCTGCAAAATGTTAAGCTTGCCACCCAGAAACGCATCTTCCGAGAGGGAACTTGGCATGGCCATGCCCGCCGATTGCGGGCGCGGGGTGGTGCTTGCCAGTGTTTCAGTTGCCATATGCATTTTGCCCAGACTAATCACCTGATGGTTAGCGAGAGGTTACCAAGCTTGCAAGAATCATGAAATTTTCAACTCGTTTCAACTAAAATTACTATGAAGTTGAGTAATACATTAACCTGAATTTGGCAAAACCGAACTGAAATAGATTTGGATTTGCATTATGTTTGCTTGGTTAAAGCTGAAAAATGTTCTCGTCACAACAGCAAGTTTAATATTTGGCTTAGGCATTGTGGGCGGCGTTTTCTTCGTGAACGAGCGGGCCGTTGGGTTGATGTTGCGCGAAGATTCCAAAGCAACATCACTTGCCACTGCAAAACTTTTCGAATCGAACTTGCTCGATATTGATGCTATTTTGAATGGTGCCAGCCCAACTGAAGCAACCAAAAGCTTCGTTCGCAACACGATGAAAAATGCGAATGTTGAAAAGTTCCTGCTTTTAAATATGGCGGGAGAGAGAGTGCTCGATTCGACAAACTTGCAATTTGTTGCACAAAGTAATTGGCAATTCCGAGAATATGACACTAAAACTTTTTCAACAATGTTGCAGGCAGAGCCAACTGTCAATTTGCTTACCGAGGAACGCATAGCTGGCACAGAACTTGTTGCGCAGACGTTCATGCCCTTGATGCAGGACGGTGTTACAATAGGTGCCACCGAAGTTTATATGAACCAAACATTGCGTGCGCAGATGTTGCGGCGTGGGTTTGGTCTATCTTCAATTTTGGCTGCCCTTGTTGCGGCAATGGGCTTCGTGGTTCCGGCGTTTGGCTTTCATTGGCGCACCCGACAAAAACTGCAGGCTGATGACAGCATTCAATTTCTGGCCGATCATGATAGTTTGACAAAGCTGCCAAATCGCCGCTTTTTTTTAGCGCAGCTCAACAAAAAATTGCACGAAGCTTCACTATCAAACACCAACACACTGTTGCATTTCGTTGACCTTGATTATTTTAAAGAACTCAATGACCGTCATGGCCATGTCTTTGGCGATGACATGTTATGTGCTGTGGCAGGGCGCTTGAAAGGGGCTTTGCGCGCTGGCGATATGGTATCGCGCATTGGCGGTGATGAATTTTTGATTGCGCAATTTGGTCTGGAGGATGAGGTTGGAATTTCAGCCGCCACTTATCGAATTGTCGATAGCTTTCAAAAACCTTTCCACATCATGGGCCAAGAAATTAGTGCATCCATGAGTATGGGCACTGCAGTGAGCCCGCAGGACGGCATCGGAGCAGAGCAACTTATTAAGAATGCCGATACTGCCGTTTATGTGGTGAAAGCCAAAGGCCGCAATGGCCACTGCCAATTTGAACCGCATTTTGATGATGCGCAAAAAAAACGCCAGCATCTTGAACGTTTGGTGCGCGAGGCCGTTGAGAGCAAAAGTTTCGAAATTTATTATCAACCCATTTTTAAAACGGCGACAAAAGAACTCAAAGGTTTTGAAGCTCTGTTGCGATTGCGGAATGAAAATGGCCAATTTATTTCACCTGCAGATTTTGTTCCAGTTGCGGAAAGTATCGGGTTGATCGACGATATTGGCGCTTGGGTGTTGAGCGAAGCTTGTTCAGCAGCCGTAACCTGGCCAAGCCAATTGAAAATCTCAGTGAACCTTTCGGTTTCACAGTTTCGCAACCAAAGCATTTGCTCAAGTGTGGGTGCTGCATTGCGCAAGAGTAAGCTCGATCCAGTGCGGGTTATTTTGGAGGTAACGGAGAGTTTGCTGTTGTCAGATGCTGAATTTATTATGATGCAAATTCGCGATCTGAAAAAACTTGGGCTTTCAATTGCAATGGATGATTTTGGCACGGGTTATTCCAGTTTGAGTTATATGCTGAAGTATCCATTTGATATTATCAAGATTGATCGCGCGTTCGTTACAGCACTTAGTGGCAATAATGACATGGCGCGAACCATGGTAGAAACCATCATAACTTTGGGCCACACGATGAATATGAAAGTGACGGCGGAAGGTGTGGAAGTTGAGTCTCAGGCGGAAGTTTTACGCGAATTGCGTTGCGATGATATGCAAGGGTTTTTACTTGGTGTGCCAGTGGCGGCGACTGAAATTTCTGGGGTAATTCTGAACAATTTCAATCATTTACATCAGGACACACAAAAATTTGTTGACGAGGTTATTAGGCGTGCGGCGCAGTGAGTTCAGCAGCGGCAATGCGTCACCTTTGATCGTTGATAAAATCGGTTCCTAATTAGGAAAATCTAAAAAGGTTCATTATGGGTGTTGTTTTAGCATTTGATGGTGTGGCTGAAAAGCCAGTTGCAGGTCTTGACACATTGGTTTCGTTAACCGCACCAGACATGACTTTGGTGAATGAATTTATTCTGGAAAAGGCCCAAAGTCATGTGGAGCTTATACCAGAACTTGCAGGCCATCTGATCAACTCTGGCGGAAAGCGCATCAGGCCGATGCTCACTTTGGCTGCGGCGCGGTTATGCGGCTATACGGGTTCACAGCACTTGAAACTGGCCATGTCGGTAGAGTTTATGCACACCGCCACTTTGCTGCATGATGATGTTGTTGATGAAAGCGACATGCGGCGTGGAAAACAGGCAGCACGCGTGATTTGGGGCAACCAAGCTTCAGTTCTGGTGGGTGATTATTTGTTGGGCCAAGCCTTTAAGATGATGGTGGAAACCGGGTCGCTTGATTGCCTTCGCATTTTATCAGAAGCCGCCTGCACCATAGCTGAAGGTGAAGTGCTGCAGCTTTCTGTTTCACAAGATACATCGACCACCGAAGATTCTTATTTGAAAGTTGTAGGGGCCAAAACTGCGGCATTGTTTTCGGCTGCGGCCAAAGTTGGCGGTGTGATTGCAGGCAAACCGCGCAATGAGCAAGAAGCGCTTGAATCATTCGGGCGCAACTTGGGCATTGCCTTTCAACTGGTAGATGACGCTTTGGATTATTCCGGCAAGCAAGCCTTGCTTGGCAAAGCCGTGGGGGATGATTTCCGAGAACGCAAAATTACGCTGCCTGTGGTTCTTTCGTTCCGGCGTGGCTCAACTGAAGAACGCAATTTTTGGAAGCGCACTTTGGAACAGGGCGAACAGACTGATGATGATTTGATTTATGCAACAAAGTTGATGGAACGACATGGCGCAATTGCCGACACCATTGAACGGGCCCGGCACTATGGGGCAATGGCTTGCGATGCCTTGGCGATTTTCCCTAACAATGAATGGAAGGCTGCTTTGCTTGAATCCGTGGCGTTTTGCATTTCACGCGCACATTAGAGCAGACTGGCCGCTTTCACCCACCAATTTGGATTTCTGACGGATAGCCTTGCGGCAGCGGCACTGGCTCCAGCGTGACTTGACGTTAGACCAAAGCAAGTTGCCCCTGAACCCGACATACGAACAGCAGAAAAACAGGGTTCGGCTTGCAAGGCTGCCAAAACATTTCTTATTGCAGGTTCAACTGCAATCGCTGCTTCGGTTAAATCATTGCGCCATGCGGGTGCATTTTCAATATCCATTGCACCTCGAAAATTTTGACCCTTTGCCAGCGCAAGCTGTTGAAACACGCATTGGGTGGATGAGGGCAGGCGCGGATTTATCAACACAACGGCAGCAGGTAGATTTATTGTCAGTGTGCTGATGATTTCACCGATACCTTGCATGCGGGCTGGTTTTTGGTGAAAACACACGGGCACATCTGCGCCTAAACTTGTGGCAAAGGATTGGATTTTCTTAGCCGTGACGGTGACGTTTAGCATTCGGAAAGCCGCGCGTAAGAATGCCGCTGCATCAGCAGAGCCACCGCCAATTCCCGCTGCCACGGGCAAGTTTTTCTCGATCTGAATTTCAAGTTGTGGAAGCTCAACACCACCAGCTCGGCTAATTTTCTGCGCAAGGTGCAGAGCTTTAAAAATAATATTGCTTTCATCCGTTGGAACCAAAGCGGCGAAGGGGCCGGTTATTGTAAGGCTGGTGGTTTCTGCTGCACGCATTTTAATTTCATCTGCAATGTCCGCAAAGGCCACCACTGAATCGAGCTGATGATAACCGTCCACTCCACGGCCCAACACATGCAAAGCCAAATTTATTTTGGCGAACCCCTTTTCAGAAAACCAGGCTGACAATTAAGGTGTCACGGCGGCTTTGGTGTCCGCAAAACCATTTTTCAACTTGGCTTCAATCTTTGGCAGATCAACCGCTTCTGGGCCATTGTCTTTAGCGTGTTGCCACTGAAAATAGGCCTCAGTTTTGCGGCCAGCATGCCAATAAGCATCACCCAAATGGTCGGCAATTGTGGGGTCTGCCGGATTGAGTTCAACGGCGCGTTCAAGATAATTCACGGCCTGCTCAAAATCACGCAATGTGAAATAAGCCCAGCCTAAACTATCTACAATATAACCATCATTGGGGCGCAGATCGACTGCCCTTTTGACCATGGCAATAGCCTCATCCAGCTTCACGCCGCGATCAATTAGGGAATAGCCCAGATAATTGAGAACTGATGGTTCATCTTTTGAAATGGCCAGTGCTTTGCGAAAATCGGTTTCGGATTTATCCCAGATTTTCTGGCGATCAAAGGCAATGCCACGATTGTAATAGAGCTGCCAATTGTTGGTTTCAACCTGTGGCAAAAGTGCAATGGCTTTGGTGTAGGCGGTGATGGCATTGTTGAAATCATCGCTCACGCGGTAGATATTGCCGAGCGAAATCCACGCATCCAGATTTGCTGGTTCGCGTTTAATCACATCATTCAAACGCGCGATAGCATCCTGGCTTTTATCTAAACGCTGCAGGTTGATGGCAATTTGTGTATCAGCATAGATGCGCAAAGGCGAGCTTCGTGGCACCAACTCAAATGCATTGACTGCTGCCTGATAAGATTTCATGTCGCTGTAAATATCGCCAAGCAAGGATTGGGTTACGGGTTGATCGGCGTTAAATGACAAAGCAAGCTGGGCGTAAACTTGCGCCACCTCGATGCTTTGCTCATCATTCATGGCGGCAGCCAGTGAGAACAAGGCTTCGCCTGCACCAGCCCCCGGCGTTACGATAAAGGCATCTGGCTTTTGCTTTGCAGCTACACGCGCCAAGGCCGTTTCAACCAACACGTTTTGCTTAACTTCGCCTAAAAATGCGCGGTAGATTTTTTCAGCATCAACGCCTCTATTATTGCGTTCGAGAAAATTGCCGTAAGCTTGCACAACGCGCAAGCTGGTGCCGGCCATGTCATAGGCTTTTTTATAGGCGGCTTCGGTGCGAAGGCCCGAATTTAAATAATCGGTAATCAAAGCGGCATGAAAGGCTTTGAAGTTCGCAAAAGACTCTTGGGCATCAAGTTTATCGAGTTCCTTCAGTGCGGCATTGAGTGAACCTTCACCCGCATAGGACCATGCGGAGAGTAATGTGGACGAGAGCTCGCCAACTGGCGTGTAAGCCGCCTCGGCAAAATTTTCGCGGGCCTGAGCATAGCGGCGGTTACGGAAATCTTTCAGGCCCAGCACAATGCGGGCCATGCGCTGCTGGCTGTTGAACGACACTACTTTTTCGGCTGTTGATTCTGCTTTGGCTATATCGCCACTTGATAAGGCAAGTTGAAAAAGGCGCTCAATAAGAACTGGATTGTTGGAATCTTGTTTTAGTGCCGCCTCTACAAAATCAGCGGCGGCTTCGCCATCGCGCAGCCTGGTTGCGGTGCGGCCCGCGAGATAGTTTCCGGCGAATGATGTTTCTGGATTGGCAATGGCTTGTGGTGCCAGCATGGTGCCACATAAAAATAATGCCGAAAGTGCGATGCGAATTTTCATTATGGTTCCAATAGTTTTCGAATTGAGCCTGCACGCTTATTGGCGCGATTCATCGTCTAAGATTGGGGTTTTTTGTGGGTGCCCGCAAGCAAAAAGGGTGGGCTTGCCATTTGCCCTGCGGATTAGAAGTTTCAAATTTCTTAACCAAACCGACGGATTCTTAACCTTACCGACGGAAATGCCACATCACTCCACCAAAGATGGCGCGTCAAACCACCAAAGATTGAATTGTAATTATTCTGTTAATTAAATGCTTAGGTATAGCAGATAGTCATTGGCTGACATATTTTCGGGTGAACCTCACATGAAGAAATTTAAATTACCATTTAGGCGCAATGACAAGGGCAACATTGCCGTTATGTCGGCTTTGACCATGCCGCTTTTGGTAGGCGCTGTTGGATTTGGGGTTGAGGTCACAACGTGGTACCATAGCGACGCGGCTCTACAACAAACGGCAGACAAGGCTGTGTATGCTGCTGCACTTGAACTGCGTGCCGGCTCCGTATACGATGAGATGAAAAGTGCCGCTTCAACGGTTGCCATCCAAAATGGTTTTACGGCAGTCGCATTTAACGTTTTTTCAGATGCCGATGCTTTTAACAGTACCACTTATACAGGTAACGGCACTGCGGCAACGTCGGGCGGTGGCAATACAATGGATGTTAAGAACCCTCCGATTTCTGGGGCTTACATCAACAATAGTAAGGCCATTCAAGTTATTGTTCAGAAAACCGTGCCCTTAAATTTTTCTTCGTTCTTCATGAGCACGGCCGTGCTGGAGAAAAAATCAGCAGTTGCTTTAATTCAGACGGCTGGCAGTGCCTGTGTGCTAGCTTTGGATACTTCAGCATCTGATGCAATTAAGGTTTGGGGCAGTGCGCAGCTCAGTCTTACTGGATGCAATGTAAACTCTAATTCAACATCTAGCACCTCGGTTACGGTTGGTGGTTCGGCACATTTGACCACAAATTGTGTTGTAACAGTGGGAGGTGTTTCGTTTAGCGGTTCACAAACAACACAAAACTGCGGAACAGCAATTACCAATGCATCACCTGTTGGGGACCCTTATGCAAGTTTGGCTGTTCCACCGACGGGCTCAACGCGCCCAAATACAAACGGTTCAACATTGCAACCGGGCAGCTATGCCGGCATGAACCTTTCTGGCACCAAGACGATGCAACCGGGTGTCTATTATGTGTCGAGTGGCTCTTTATCGTTTAACGCCAATTCCGTTATTACCGGAACTGGGATTACCTTTTACCTAGCACCTGGTGTTACTTTCAATATGAACAATAACGCGACGGTAAATTTGTCCGCCCCCACAAGTGGAACTTATTCCGGCGTCCTGTTTTACAGTGATCGCAGCAATACGAGTGATGTTAAATTTAACGGAACGGCATCATCGTCTATGACGGGAGTTTTTTATTTCCCAGGGCAAGCCCTACAATATAATGGCAATTATTCAGGTTCGGGTGGCTGCACACAAATTGTTGCAAAAACTGTGGAGTGGACAGGCAATGCTGCAATTGCACAGGATTGTTCGGCCAAAGGCATGGCCAATATTTCATCAACGCAGTTAGTTAAATTGGTTGAATAATTTGATGCATAAGTTTCTCTCAAATGAAAGCGGCGTAAGTGCAACTGAGTTTGCTCTTATTGCACCACTTATGTGCCTTATGTTCTTGGGCGTCGAATCGTCATGGAGCTATATGAGGCAAACCAGCGTTATGCGGGACACTGTTGAAGCTGTTGCAAAATATTATATTCAAGGCGGCACCAGTGAAACCCAAGCGGCAAGCATTGGAAGTACGGCATGGACAAATAAACCTACCGACGGAACTTTAACAATCAGGCGCAGTAAATCTTGTGGGACATTAACAGTGACCACACTAAATTGCTCGGATGGCAGTATTCCGAATGAACAACTTGTTGTTTTGGCTTCAAGCTCTTGGACAGACTCAACAAGTAGCATGATTTTTCCAAGTGGGCTGAGAATACAACAAAGTGAGACAATTCGTGTTCGTTAGAAATTTCAGAAAAGACGACAAGGGTGCCGCGGCGGTTGAGTTCGGCTTTGTAGCGCCCGTTTTCATTGGACTCATGCTCGGAGTTTACTATTTCGGGTCGACTGCGATGAACATGCATTCTGTGCATTTTGCTTTGGTGAATGCTGCAAGGTCGGTTCAGCTCAACCCTGCACTTACAACATCTGAGGTTCAAACCATCGTCACAAACAAAATGACCACATTAAGTGGTTCTACTGCTGCTGAAGGTGTTACTGTCGCTGTTAGCAAAGCCGGAACTGTGAATGGTTCTGCGTTGACCACACTTACGGCCACCTACCCCGTTACGTTTACGGTTCCGTTTATTGGTACATACACCTACAATTACTCGACGGTCATCACTGTGACAACGACAGCTACTTAAAGTTTTTGCACCTTACATATTAGGATAGTTTGGACCTTCCCCACCTTGGGGTACAACCCAAGTAATGTTTTGTGATGGATCCTTGATATCGCAAGTTTTGCAATGCACACAATTTTGGTGATTTATCTGGAAACGCGGCGCTTTGCCATCTTCCGCAATAACTTCATAAACACCAGCAGGGCAATAACGCTGAGCAGGTTCATCCCAGATAGGCAGATTTGTCGAAATCGGAAACGACTTATCTTTTAACTGGAGGTGGACTGGTTCATCTTCCTCATGCGCTGTGGCGGAGAAGGCCACATTGGTGAGACGATCAAACGATAAAACACCATCTGGCTTAGGATAATCAATGGGCTTGCAATCTGCTGCTGGCTTTAAAGTGGCATAATCAGCCTTGCCATGCTTCCAGGTGCCAAAGCCAAAACCAAACAAGGTATTGAGCCACATATCAGCAGCACCCAAAACAGCACCCCCCAGAAGGCCAAGCTTGGACCACATGGGTTTTACGTTTTTGACTTTCTTTAAATCTTGATAGACCCACGAATTCTCATAAGCGGTTTGATATTCGTTCAAGGTATCACCCGCTCTGCCCGTGTGAATGGCGGCAACCGCAGCTTCCGCCGCCATCATGCCCGTTTTCATGGCGTTGTGGCTGCCCTTGATGCGCGGCACATTTACAAAACCTGCTGAACAGCCAATCAATGCACCGC
Source organism: Aestuariivirga sp. (assembly GCA_043759965.1). Lineage (GTDB taxonomy): Bacteria > Pseudomonadota > Alphaproteobacteria > Rhizobiales > Aestuariivirgaceae > Aestuariivirga. The sequence goes on from JAYUPT010000185.1 coordinate 13,316, forward strand.
CGGGGAATGGCAATTTGGGCACGGATTGGAAACCACCTTCGGTAATGGCGCGGGCACCATAAGCCACGCGCCTTCCACCTTTCAGAACATCCGCAATTAACGGATGATGCTTGAAGCGCTGGAATTCCATGTAAGGAAACAAATGCGGGTTTTGATAATTGAGGTGCACCACAAAACCAATCGACACCAGATTATCTTCCAAGTGATACATGAAACTGCCGCCACCAGTTTTCATGCCGAGTGGCCAGCCCATTGTGTGTGTGACCTGACCTTGCTTGTGGTTTTCAGGTTTCACTTCCCAGAGCTCTTTCATGCCGAGGCCAAATTTTTGCGGTTCACGGCCTTCGGACAAATTATACTTAGCGATGATTTCTTTGGCCAGCGAGCCACGCACACCCTCAGCGATCAAAACATATTTGCCGGTGAGTTCCATGCCGGGCTGATAGTCGGGCTTATGGGTGCCATCCTTGGCAATGCCCATAACACCCGCCACCACGCCGCGCACTGAACCATCCTCACGGTACAAAACTTCGGATGCGGCAAAGCCCGGGTAAATTTCAACACCTAATTCTTCTGCTTGAGTGGCCAGCCAACGGCAGACATTGCCGAGCGACACTGCATAATTTCCGTGGTTGCTCATCAACGGTGGCATCATAAAATTTGGCAGGCGCATAGCGCCCGCTGGGCCAAGCACGAAGAAACGATCTTCAACAACTTCAGTGGCGAGGGGAGCGCCCTTTTCTTTCCAATCTGGAATGAGTTCATTCAGCGCTATGGGATCCACCACAGCGCCTGACAATATGTGGGCACCAACTTCAGACCCTTTTTCAAGAACACAGACAGTTGTATCAGGCGAAAGCTGTTTCACGCGAATGGCGGCTGCAAGGCCAGCAGGGCCTGCACCCACAATTACAACATCATAGTCCATGGCTTCGCGCTGCATCGTTTTTTCCTTAGATTTGCACCTATTTACTTAAACCTGTTATAGGAAAGCGACCCCATATGACAAGCGGCCAAAATGGACACTGATCAGCAGCCAAACGACATGAACCCAGCAGAAGCTTTAGCTTGGCTGGTGGAGATGGGGGCTGACGAGATTTTGGGTGAGGTGGCTGTGGATCGTTTTGCAGCTAGTATTATGGCGGATAAGCCAAAACCTGTTGTTGCTCCGCCGCGTGCCGCTACCCTGCCCGATCAATCCGCCGCTGATGCCATGGCACAAGCAGCGGCTTGTGGCACCATTGATGCCTTAACACAGGCGCAGAATTATTTTGATGCTAACCCTTTGCGAAAATCTGCAACGCAGCTCAGCTTTATTGAAGGCAATTTACAGTCTTCAATTTTGATTGTGGGGGATCGCCCGCGCAATGAGGAAGATAAATCCGGCCAAGTGTTCGCCGGAAAATCCCGTGTGTTGCTTAACGCAATGCTGGCCGCGATTGATTTAAAAATTGATGATGTGGCATTGTTGAATTTTATTCCATGGCGGCCGCCGGGCAACCGCGCCCCTTCAGAAAATGAAATTGCAATGTGTTTGCCTTTCGCATCACGGGCGATTGAGCTGATTAGGCCAAAAATGATTTTGAGTTTTGGAGCGATTGCTGGGCAATATCTTGCCAGCGGTGATGCTTCGGTTTTGCGTCAGCGCGGCAAATGGCTTGCTGTAAACGGCATTCCAGTGATGACCACGTTTCATCCTGATGAGCTGCTCAAACTTCCCGCGCAGAAAAAATTAGCTTGGCGTGATTTGCTGGCGTTTAAAATGAAATGGGATGAGTTAAAATGAGCGAGCGCGAATTCATTCCCGTGAGTATTGCTGTAATCACCATTTCGGATACGCGGGGTTTAGCTGATGATAAATCTGGCCAGACTTTAGTGGACCGCATCGCCGAAGCAGGGCATCACCTTGCTGCCCGCGCCCTTGTGAAAGATGATGTGCGGGCCATTCGCGCTTTGGTGCGCAAACTTGCCAAAGACAAATCCGTTGATGTGATCATCTCAACAGGCGGCACTGGACTTACGGGCCGTGATGTGACCGTGGAGGCCATGCGGCCCTTGTTCGACAAAGAGATCGAAGGCTTTGGTGTTTTGTTTCACATGATGAGCTTTCAAAAAATTGGCACATCCACCGTGCAATCCCGCGCCACGGCGGGATTGGTGCAAGGCAAGTATGTATTTTGTTTGCCGGGATCCCCCGGAGCTTGCCGCGATGGCTGGGATGAGATTTTGAAACCGCAGCTGGATTATCGCCATAAGCCCTGCAATTTCATCGAGATCATGCCAAGGTTAGATGAGCACTTGAGACGGAAGTAAAAGTTCTTGCTTTGTTCTCCGTTTTGTTGCATGATTTACGCATGGTTTCACTTATCAACATGCGCCCTTCATCGGGGCTCGACACGGGGCTTTTAGGGGGTGGTCGTTACACGTCTTTGCCGCAGATGGATCGTGGTCGCGGGGCGAAGATTAACCCATCGGGGCGGTTTGAATCGCTGCATGAAGAGCTGGTGGATGATGGTTGGGATTCACTTTCTGAAATTCCGCGTTTGAAAACCGAGATTTTTACCGAAACACCAAAGACTATTATCACGCGCAATCAATCGCCTGATATTTCTTTTGATCGCTCAATCAATCCTTATCGTGGCTGTGAGCATGGCTGTGTTTATTGCTATGCGCGTCCTGCTCATTCTTACATGGGGCTTTCGCCGGGCCTTGATTTTGAATCGAAGCTTTTCATAAAGCCGAACGCGGCGGCTCTTCTTCGGGGGGAATTAACCGCGACCACTTATGTACCCAAAACCATTGCACTAGGCGCAAACACTGATCCCTATCAGCCAATTGAGCGCACCTATAGAATCACGCGCTCGGTGATTGAGGTGCTTGCTGAGTTTAAACATCCGTTTGGCATTGTCACAAAATCGGCTTCGGTGGTGCGTGATATTGATTTATTAAAACCGCTGGCTGCTTTGGGTTTGGTGAAGGTGGCGATTTCAATCACCACGCTGGACCCCAAACTGGCCCGTGCCATGGAACCACGCGCTTCTACACCTGCCAAACGTTTGGCGGCGATTGAGGCTTTATCTGCCGCTGGCATTCCCACCGTTGTGATGATGGGACCGATTATTCCGGGGCTCAATGATCATGAGATCGAAGCGATTTTAAAAGCAGCTTATGCTGCTGGTGCGCGTGAAGCTGGATACACCATGCTGCGGCTGCCCCATGAAGTGAAAGACATTTTCAAGGACTGGTTAGAGAAGGAATTTCCCGACCGCGCCAATAAGGTGATGTCGCTGGTGAAATCTGTTCGCGGTGGCAATGAGAATGACCCTAATTTTGGTACGCGCATGACGGGGTCCGGGCCTTATGCGTGGACAATTGGGAGACGGTTTCAATTGGCGGCGCAGCGTTTAGGGTTGAATGCAAAACGAGTGAAACTGACGACCGAGTTATTCAAGCGGCCACCTGTTGCCGGCGAGCAGTTGGCATTGTTGTAAGTTTCAGCATTTTCCTATATCTGTCATCCCGACGAAAGTCGGGACCCAGAAATCCGCATTCAGTGTTCGTTGCAAGTCTGGGTCCCGACTTTCGTCGGGATGACGGATAAAAAATTGCAGAACTCAGACTTACCTAATTTCAGCTTTGAACTCACAGCCCTCCAGCAAGGCCACACCCTCATCTGCGGAATTGACGAAGCGGGGCGTGGGCCTTGGGCTGGGCCGGTGGTGGCTTCGGCAGTTATTCTTGATCAAAGCAACATTCCTGCTGGCCTTAATGATTCAAAAAAACTCACGCACGAAAAGCGTGAAGCCTTGTTTGATCCTATTCTGAAATCCGCTCATGTCGGCATCGGCATTGTGAGCGCTGCAGAAATTGATGAGATCAATATTTTGCAAGCCACTTATCTCGCCATGCAACGTGCTGTGCTCAATCTAAAAACAAAACCTACATTAGCTTTGGTGGACGGCAACCGTGCGCCGCCACTCATCTGCAAAGTTGAAACCATCATCAAGGGCGATGCAAAATCACTATCAATCGCTGCTGCCTCTATCATCGCGAAAGTGACGCGCGACCGCATGATGATTGCAATGGAAAATCAATTTCCGGGTTACGGGTTTGCCATTCACAAAGGCTATGGCACAGCCAAACATGCAGCGGCTCTGGCGCGTCGGGGCCCCTGCATTGAGCACAGAAAATCATTCAAACCCATCGCCGCCCTGCTCGGAAATTAACCATAAAAAGACTATTCGATTCACGGCGAGTCCGCAAAGATTCATAACCCTCCAACAGTTTGTGATTTGCGTTGGAGTTGGTGTCATGGGTTATGAAGCGAAGTTAGATGTTCGGCCCCTCCATGATCAAATTCTGGTGGGTGATTGCCTTACCGAACTCAAAAAAATTCCAACCGGCTCCATCGATCTGGTGTTTGCTGATCCACCCTATAATTTGCAATTGGGTGGTGATTTGAAACGCCCTGACGAAAGCAAAGTTGATGCTGTTGATGATGACTGGGACAAGTTTTCCAGCTTTGAATCCTATGACACTTTCACCAAAGCGTGGCTTACCGAATGCCGTCGCGCACTAAAGCCCAATGGCGCATTGTGGGTGATTGGTTCGTATCACAACATCTTCCGCGTGGGTTCCACGCTTCAGGATTTAGGCTTTTGGATTTTGAATGATGTGGTGTGGCGGAAAACTAACCCGATGCCGAATTTCCGTGGCCGCCGATTTACCAATGCCCATGAAACCATGATTTGGGCGGGCCGCAGCGAACAATCAAAATATTGCTTCCACTATGATGCAATGAAAGTGTTCAATGATGATTTGCAAATGCGCTCTGATTGGACCCTGCCCTTGTGCACAGGTGGTGAGCGTTTGAAGAATGAGGATGGCGATAAGCTGCACCCCACACAAAAGCCCGAAGCGCTTTTGCAGCGCGTTCTGCTTTCGAGCAGCAATGTGGGTGATGTGATTCTTGATCCGTTTTTCGGCACCGGCACGACGGGTGCAGTTGCCAAGCAATTGGGCCGGCATTTTATTGGTGTTGAGCGCGAGGTAAAATATGCCCAAGCCGCCATGGCTCGCATTGAAGCAACCGAAGCTTTACCGCTTGAGGCTTTGAAAACCACCGTTGGTAAACGTGCTGAGGTGCGGATTCCATTTGGCACCTTAATTGAACGCGGGTTGGTGAAGGCGGGCGAAACTTTGTTTGATCATTCGCAACGTATTGCCGCCAATGTGCGCGCTGATGGTTCCATCGCTGCTAAAGCGCATTCTGGCTCCATTCACAAAGTGGGTGCGCAAGTGCAAAATGCTGAAGCCTGCAATGGCTGGACTTATTGGCATGTGCGGCGCGGGCCAAACTTGGTGCCAATTGATTTGCTGCGCCAGCAAGTGCGCGGCGAAATGGCTGCGGCGGCTTAAGCCAGAACTGCGCCTATCACTTTTCGCATGACCGAAGGCAGAGCTTCTCCGCCTAATTTTTCACGGCTAACAAAGTGAGATGCAAGTTCGACCTTATTGGATTGGGCTTGCCACACGGTGAGTTCCAAATGGAAATGCGTGAAGGTGTGTTCAACTGTATTTTTCACTTTTTTCCATTTGCTCGCAAATGGTGCTTCAAAATCTAGCTGCTTGCCACGCAGCCAATCGCTCGATGGAAACTCGGTCATGCCGCCGAGAAGGCCCTTGGTGGCACGGGTGCGCACCAGCACTTCATTGTTAGAATTTTCAATCCAATAAATATGGCCATAGCGGGTTGGCAGTTTTTCTTTCTTGGCTTTGCGCGGCAGTGTTTCAGCCATGCCTCTGATGCGGCCCGAACATTCATCCGTCCACGGACAAATATCGCAGGATGGGGATTTCGGCGTGCACAGTGTGGCGCCCAAATCCATCAACGCTTGGGCAAAATCACCACTGCGTTTTTGCGGCACCAGCAATGTTGCCTCCTCGCGGATGCGTGGCTTGGACCTCGGCAATGGTTCTTCAATTGCAAAATACCGCGAAATCACCCTATCCACATTGCCATCAATGGCGGCGGCGGGCACATCAAAGGCAATTGCTGCAATGGCTGCTGAGGTATAAGGGCCGATGCCAGGTAGCTTGGCTAGATCTTCAACAGTGTTAGGAAACACGCCACCCAATTCACCCGCAACAATTTTGGCACAAGCGTGAAGATTGCGGGCTCTGGCATAATAGCCAAGGCCAGCCCAGGCTTTCATCACATCCTCGGTTGATGCGTTCGCCAAATCTTGCACTGTTGGCCACAATTCCACAAATTTTAAGAAATAATCATTCACTGCGGCAACCGTGGTTTGCTGCAACATAATTTCTGAAAGCCAGGTTTTATAGGGATTTGGCGTGGCCATGCGCCACGGCAAAACGCGCGCATGGGCATCATACCACACGAGAAGTTTATCGCTTAATTCTGTTTGCAGCCCTTGTTCTGCCATGGTTTTCACTCAAATTACTCTCTAAATACGGATCACATGGAAACTCTGGAAAAACATTTTCGCGTTCTTGCCAAGGCCGCCTTTGTGCGCCATGGTTTTGCCAGCGAACAGCTCATCTCGCAATGGTCAGTTATTATTGGCCAACCTTTTGCTTCCTATTGCGCGCCAGACAAAATCAATTGGCCAAGGTTTGCCGCTGACGCAAGCCCCAAGATGGGCGGCACTTTGGTGCTGAGGGCTGCAGCAGGGCGTGGGCTGGAAGTGCAATATGAGGCCCCACGCATTATTGAACGCGTGAACCAGTTTCTGGGCTATGGCGCTATTACCGCATTGAAAATAATGCAGGATTCGCTGCGGGTTGAGCAGCCAAAGCAAGCCTCTGCTCCTATGTCTGTACAGGCAAAACAAGCTTGGCAGGCAAAAATCGACGATATTGCCGATGATGAGTTGAAAGCTGCGTTAACGCGCCTTGCTGCTTATGCCGCACCCAACGGTCCTAAAATTCAAACGTTCTCCACAGGGGAAAATAGGGATTGGCCTCTTTCCCCAACTTCAGATAGGAAAAAACAATGATTAACACATCCAGACGCTCCCTTATGATTGGCGCCGCCAGTTTGAGCCTTTTTGCTTTTGCACCCGCTTTGGCGCAGGAAGCCAAAACCGTCGATTTGACCGATTTGCTCACACCGCCAGAAGAAGGCGATATGATTGAAGGCCAAGACACTGCAAAAGTGACAGTTGTGGAATATGCATCGGCAAGCTGCCCGCATTGCGCGGCATTTTATAATGATGTCTATTTGAAGCTTAAAACTGATTACATAGACACCGGCAAAGTGCGGTTTGTTTTCCGCGAATTCCCACATAATGATCAGGGCATGGCGGCCTTTATGGTAGCGCGCTGCTCGCCAAAGGAAAAATATTTCCCGCTGATTGATATTTTCTTCAAGACCCAAGAAAAATGGGTGCCTGATGCTTTCAACCAATTGAAAGACATCGCCAAGCAAACTGGCATGAGCGAAGCCGATTTTGATGCTTGCTTGAAGAATGAAAAAATTGCCAAGGGCATTTGGGATGTGCGCGACAAAGCCGATAAGAAATATGGTGTAACGGGCATTCCGACGATTTTTGTAAATGGCAAAGCTTTCGACGGCGAGCGCACTTTTGATGCGATGAAGGCCGTTATTGATCCGCTGTTATAACACTAAGATGGGGCTAAACTTTAGATGCGCTTTGCTAAGCTAAAACTCACTGGCTTTAAATCTTTCGTTGAGCCCACCGAACTTGTGATTGAGCGCGGCCTCACCGGTGTGGTGGGGCCCAATGGCTGTGGCAAATCTAATCTGCTGGAAGCTTTGCGCTGGGTGATGGGGGAAAACTCTTATAAATCCATGCGTGGCGCGGGCATGGAAGATGTGATCTTTGCGGGCACGCAAGATCGCCCGGCGCGCAACATGGCCGAAGTTTTAGTAACCATGGGCAATGAAGACCGCACTGCGCCTTCGGCCTATAACGACTCCGAAATCATCGAAATCTCACGCCAAATTGTGCGTGACCAAGGCTCTAAATACCGCGTCAATGGTTCTGAAGTTCGGGCCCGTGATGTGCAGCTTTTATTTGCTGATGTGTCCACTGGTTCACGCTCTCCAGCTCTGGTGCGCCAAGGGCAGATTTCTGAAATTATCAATGCCAAGCCCCAAGCGCGGCGTTTGATTTTAGAAGAAGCGGCAGGCATTACAGGCTTGCATACGCGCCGCCATGAAGCAGAATTGAAACTAAAAGCAGCTGAAGTAAATTTGGCCAGACTTGATGATGTGACGGCGCAGCTTGAAAGCCAACTTGCCAGCTTGAAGCGTCAAGCGCGGCAGGCACTGAAATATAAGCAAGTGTCTGGCGATATTCGTAAACTTGAGGCGGCTGGATTATTTGTGGCGTGGCGTGATGCCAATGCCGCCATGCAGGCTGATCGACAAGCTTTAGACGAAGCTACCCGCGTGCTGGCGGAACATACGCGCGACGCCTCCGAAAAATTGCGCGGGCGCGATGAGCTGGGTGAAACTCTGCCGGCCCTTCGTGAGCAAGAAACCATTCGTGCTGCCGTATTGCAACGCATGACTTTAGAGCGGGCTGCCATTGACGAAGAAGAAAAGCGGGTTGAAGGCCGCCTGACCGAACTTAAACAGCGCCGCACGCAAGCTGCCAATGATCTTCGCCGTGAAGAAGAGTTGGTGCAAGATACGGACGGCGTTATTGCTAAGCTACAAGCTGAAGCCGTTTCACTTGAGGCGGCGCTGAGCAATGACAGTGGCCTTCGCAATGAAGCCGCCACAGCATTGCAGGAAACTGCGGCTTCATTGGCTTTGGCACAGGAAGCAGCTGATGCTGCGAACAATCGCCTGTCTGAATTGGTGGCGCGGCGCAGTGCCATGGAACGTTCAATTGCTGAACATCAGGGTCGCTTAGCCAAGCTTGATCGTGAAGCTGCTGACATTGAACAACGCCGTTTGGCCTTGCAGGCCCGCGTGGGTTCGGCTGCTGATGGCGCTACTCTAATTTCAGCTGTTGAAATGGCCGTGGGCGTGGCAGCGTCCGCTGAACAGGCGGCAGGCCATTCAGAAGTGGGGCTTCGGGTTTCGCGGGCAATGGAAGGCGACAAACGCCAAGCTTATGATGATGCGCGGCGCAAAGCCGAACGCTTGCAAACAGAAGTCCGTACACTGACGAATTTATTGAAAGCAGGTGGTGGCGATCTCTGGCCATCGCTGGTTGATTCAATTTCAGTGCAGCCGGGTTATGAAGGCGCATTGGCCGCCGCTTTGGGTGAGGATATTGAAGCTTCGGCTGATGAAGGGGCTCCAGTGTTCTGGCGCGGGCTTCCGCCGTTGGAAGAAATTGCAGCCCTTCCCGGAGATGCCGCAGCACTTTCGCAATTTGTGCAGGGCCCGCAATCTCTCGCGCGTATACTTTCGCATGTGGGTGTGGTTTCCAAAGCTGTTGGCGCTGCCTTACAATCACAATTAAAGCCGGGGCAACGCTTGGTTTCCACGCAAGGTGACGTGTGGCGATGGGATGGGTTTACGGCTGCAGCTGATGCACCAAGCCCCGCTGCAAAACGCCTTGCAGAACGCAACCGCCTTTCATCAATTGAAGACGACATGAAGGCGGCAATGCTTGCGGCAGATGCAGCAAAGCTTGATTATGAGGCAGCGAAGGTTGCCGTTGAAAATGGGGTTCGTGGCGAACGTGAAAAACGCGATGCGTGGCGGGCTTCAACATCGGCGCTAGACGTCGCACGTCAGGCTTTACAGGCGCATGAGCGGCGCATGGCGGAAACTGCGGCACAGACCAGCGCTTTGGATGAAGCCGCCCGCAGCAGTACAGCCCGCTTCACTGAAGCCTCTGCATTATTTGAGATAGCGCAAAATGAATTTACTGCCTTGCCAGCGGCTGATGGAAGAGCGCAAGAGTTGCAGCGCTTGCGCGATGTGCTGAATGGTGAACGCGCCACTTATGCCGAAGCTCGCGCCAAGCATGATGGCTTGGAGCGTGAAGCTCGCATCAGGGCTGAGCGCTTGAAGGCAATTGCAGCCGAGCAAGAGCAATGGAATTCGCGCAGCGCCAAAGCCAAAGAGCAAACTGGGCTGTTAGTTCGCCGCATGGAAGAAACTGAAGCTTCCATCACCGAAATGAGTCAGATGCCGCAGCAAATTGCGGATCGGCGTTTCAAATTAATGAACACATTGAGCGAAGCCGAGCAGGAACGTAAAGCCGCGGCGGATGCTTTGGCAGCCGCTGAAAATGCGGTTCGCGCTTCCGATCAAGCTTTGCGCGCGGCGCAAGAATTGGCCGCCACATCGCGCGAAGACCATGCGCGGTTGGGGGCGCATTTAGAAGCCTCCACCAGCCGTCATGAACATTGCACGAGCCGCATTTCAGAAACCATGAATTGTCCGCCGGAAGAGGTTTTGCAACGCGCAGATGTGGATGCTGAAAAGCTTCCGGCTGCTGAAGAGATTGAAAAGAAGCTTTTGAACTTGCGTGAAGACCGCGAACGCTTGGGTGCGGTTAATCTGCGCGCTGATGAAGAAGCCGAAGCTTTAGCCACACAGCTTGACACCATGAAATCGGAAAAAGATGAGCTGGTGCAAGCAATCGCAAAATTGCGCGGCGGCATTGGCAGTTTGAACCGCGAAGGCAGGCAGCGCCTGCTGGATGCTTTTGGTACGGTCAACGAAAAATTCGGCGAATTGTTCACCACTTTGTTTGGTGGCGGCAAGGCGGAATTGCAATTGATTGAGTCTGATGATCCCTTGGAAGCCGGTTTGGAGCTTATGTGCCATCCGCCTGGTAAAAAACCGACAACTCTCTCGTTGCTTTCTGGTGGCGAGCAAACTCTCACTGCTCTCTCGCTGATATTTGCGGTGTTCCTCACCAATCCATCACCCATCTGCGTGCTCGACGAAGTTGACGCGCCGCTTGATGATCATAATGTGGAGCGCTTCTGCAATTTGCTGGATGGCATGCTCCAGCGCACAGAAACGCGCTTTCTGATCATCACTCATCACCCACTCACCATGGCGCGGATGCACCGCTTGTTTGGGGTGACTATGATGGAGCGCGGCGTTTCACAGCTTGTGTCGGTGAATTTGGAAGAGGCTGAGCAACTGGCTGAGGCCAGCTAAGTTAGAATTATTCTTGCCTCTCCTTCCCCAAGTTTTGAGGAAGGTGGCCCACGTGGGCCGGATGGGGTGGCGACGGCCCTAATAATTTGATACAGAGATCCCCACCCGTCTCGCGTTCCGCGATCCACCCTCGCTGCGCTGCGAGGAGGGAGAAGGGAACTACTTACTCAAAAATGCTGTCGCCGTAATTGCGTTGGTGATTGTTTGGAACGCATTGGCCACTTCGCTTGAAGTGTTGGCGGCGTAAAAATCAGTGGCGGAATTTGTGGCGCAGTTTTTCAAGCGTTGGGTTTGGCTGTTGTCATCCAAATCAAAAGCCACGGTGATCATAGTGATGCCGGAGGCTTTGGCGTTGGTGCAGAGTGCTTCCAAATTGCTATTACCTTGAGCAACTGTGCGGGTGCTGCCTGGACCGAATGCAGGTTCAGTTTGTGCACCATCGGTGAGCACCACCATATATTTTACGGTTCCGGCATCAGCATAGCTTGCACCTTCAGTGTAGGGTGCGTTGGGTGATAAAACTTGATAACCAAACTCAACGCCCAAAGCCACATGCGTGTAGGCATAAGGAACCATGGTGTTAAGCTGAGATTTAATGGCGACAAAATTATTGGTGAGGGCACGAATTTTAAGATCGCGGGCGATGTAGCCATTGCACCCCCAAGCGGCATGGTCTGGTGCATCAGGTTGACCCCATTTTGTGCCTGCCGCTGAAGTGGATGTGGTATCAGTTAAGTTAAAGGGATATTTGCGGTCTTGGGTGCAGCCGGTCCAATTGCCGCTTCCGGTTTGGCCCAGCACGCTTGATTTCGGCAATGTTGTGTAAACATTGTGCGAAAATGGCACGAGAGCAAATTTCACCTTGTCGGCATTGTCCTTCGTAATGTCATCAATCAATTTAATCGCGGCTTGGCGCATGGCCACATATTTAACTTCGCTCCCGGCAACTTCTTCCATTGAGCCCGAATAATCGAGCACTAAAGCAATTTCGGCTTTCTTAATTTCAGGAATGTTGACGTCTGCCGAAATGTTAACGTCGAAATTATTGATGCCTGCAACTGCCAAAATGGTGGTGGGCAGTGTTGCTGCGGCGGTGGCTTTCACTTCTGTGTCATTCACGGTGAATGTTATTGTGCTGGTGTAATTGGACGCAAAACCTTTGGTTATGTTCGCGGCATAGGCATCCTTGCCAATTTGAACACGCTGGGCCACTGTTTTATCTTTTGCGGCGGCAGCAGCCAAAGTGCTGGCATCCAATGCGCCTTGCATTTGCGTTTGCATTGACGAGTAACGCGCTAAATCAATGGCGGCCCCTGCTGCGGCCAAAATTGGGACAAGTGACAGGGCATAAGTTACGGCAATGGTTCCTTTGGTATTCGCTGAAAAACGCTTGAGTATGTTCATTGCCTTAACTTCCTGTCTCAGATCGACACAAAATGTCTTTGTGTGAAATGACGGAGCAAGGGCTGGTCCAGTTTCGTGGGCCACCAAAAATTTGGTTTAAAAAGTGTTAACGGCCTGTATCAGAATGGGCGGCGCTGGCGGATGGCTTGGGTTAATGTGCCTTCATCTAGGTAATCCAGTTCGCCACCAACAGGCACGCCATGGGCCAGACGTGAGGTGGCAACACCCATATTTTTCAGGCGTTCGGTTATGTAATGCGCGGTGGTTTGGCCTTCCACGGTGGCATTGGTGGCCAGCACCACCTCTTTCACGGTACCGTCAACACAGCGTTCAACAAGTTGCGTGATGTCTAAATCTTCGGGGCGCACGCCGCCCAAGGCTGAGAGGGTTCCACCCAGCACATGATAAAGCCCACTCCATGCCCCGGCTCGTTCCAGCGCCCAGAGATCGCCCACCTCTTCGACAACGCAGATGATGCTTTTGTCGCGGCGATAATCAGCGCAGATGGTGCAAGGGTCAAGCGTATCGACATTGCCGCAAGATGAGCAGGTTTTTACTTTAAGGTGGGCATCTTCAAGAGCTGACGCTAAGGGTGCAAGAAGCTTTTCACGGTTTTTAACCAGATGCAAAACCGCACGCCGGGCCGAGCGCGGACCAAGCCCCGGCAATTTTGCCAGCAGCATGATCAATCGTTCAATTTCGGGACCAGCTTGGCGTTTCATTGCTTAGAGGCTGAAACCCGGCGGGATTGGCATTCCGCCTGTTACTGCTTTCATTTCTTCAGACATCACAGCTTCAGCCTTGCCCTTGGCATCGCTAATTGCGGCGATGAGCAAATCTTCGAGGATTTCCTTTTCTTCGGGCTTTAGGAGTGAGGGGTCAATATCAATACTGGTGACGACTGATTTTCCAGTCATTTGCACTTTCACCATGCCGCCGCCAGATTGGCCTTGCACATGCATCACTTCCAATTTCTTTTGCATATCGGCCATGCGGGCTTGCATGAGGCCCGCTTGTTTCATCAGTTCAGTCAGATTCTTCATCGTTTAGATCCATTGGTTTTGGCGCATCCATATCGCGCACGTTTAAAATTTCAGCAC
>JAYUPT010000186.1:0-8367 GCA_043759965.1 Aestuariivirga sp.
TGGGGCAGGTGGATGGTGGATCATGATCAACCGGTAAAAACCACGCTCTCGCAAATCTTTCAAAGTTTTTCCCAACTTTTGCAATTGCGCAGCTCCAACGGTTCCTCCAGCGCCGAGCAAGGATTGTGGGCAAGCGGCATTTATGCCGATTAAAGCGACATTCCGGCGTAACCTTACAAAGGGCAAACTTTGATCCTTGAGGTTCTCATTCGTCATATAGCTGGAAAATTTTCCAAGGCCTTTAGATGTGGCAAGCTTTACATAAGCATCATGATTGCCGGGCGTGAAGGATACATAGTCTGTTGAACCAAACTGCTTCAACCACTCTAAGCCTTGATCAAATTCTGCCGCTGCAGAAATGTTCACCAAATCACCTGTGAAAGCAATGTGATCTGGGTTTTCAGCCAAAATATCGTCACGCAATGCATTGGCAATTTTTGGCAAGTGTTGTTGCTTGCGATTCAAATGCCAAGATGATGCGCCAATAACTTTTTTAAAAGCAAAATCTTGTAGCACTGCACCCTTGGGCAAGGGGCCTAGATGCAGATCGGAAAAATGTGCAAGGGAAAAAGTCACGAGCTTTTACAAGGTTTTTTCATATACGCGGTAGGTTTTATAGACTTTGCCACCAATTGACTCGATGAGGCTTTTGATGCGCGTATTGTCTTCCAATATCCAAGACATTTCTATTTCTTTGACACCGCGTGGACCATGAAATTCATGGATTTTTTTGATGAGGCCGTAGGAAAGTGCAGACCCTATTGCACTGTCTTGAAACTCTTGCCTTATACCCATCAACGGAACGCGAAAGGAATTTGCTTTTTTGGTGATGAGTTTTCCGATCAGGCGCGGCAGTCCTGGTAATAATTTGCCATTCAACCCTGCGAACCATTCATTCAAGTTTGGCATAGACACAATGAAGGCGGCACTTTGACCTTTGTAATAAGCAATTTGCACCGCATTTTTGTCCACCAGTAATTTTAGATTTGTGGCCAACATTTGCAACTCGGCTTCTGTGAATGGCACATAGTTCCAGTTATTACTCCATGCATCATTGAAGATTGACATGATAGTTTGGATCTCGGTTCTAATTTGCGGCTTGTTGAGGGGGCGAAATTCAATATCGTTGGACTTGGTGGTCCATTTGTAGCGTCGCTCTAAGTCTGGTGGCAAAGGGTCATCGAATTTCCGAATGTAAGCGTGAAGGTCCTTGGCTTTCTTGTATCCATTGGCCTCAACATGTTTTCCATAATAGGGCCGGGCATGGCCCATCATCATATTTGGAGCAGTGGAAAATCCATCAACCAACAAGCCACTTTCATCGTTGATGGAAAAACTAAATGGGCCTTGCACTTTCTTCATGCCATGCTTACGCAACCAGTTTTCAGCGGCGGCAAACAATGCCGCAAAAACGTCGGGATCATTTTCTGCTTCAAGAAAGCCGAATTGCCCGCAAGCATCCTTATAACGATCTAAATGCAATTGATCGATTTGTGCAGATATGCGCCCAACAGTCTTGCCGTTTTTTTCGGCAACGAAGAGTTGGGCTTTGGCGTGTTGAAAAAATGGATTCTTTTTTTCACTGAGATGTTCGAAACGTTCAAAATATAGAGGTGCCACCCAGTTTTTATCATTGGCATAAATGCCAAAAGGCACCGCTAGGAAACTACGTTGATCAGCTTTGGTTTTAACCAGCTTAACTGTTACAGCACTCATGCCCGCCGTTTCCTTGGCTTTGAAATTTCCGAGATATGACCTTTTTCAACTTTGTAGAGCTTATCGGCAATGGCTGTCCATGCTGGACGATGGGTAATTGCGATAATTGTATAACGCCCGCGCAATTCAAGAATGTTACGCACAATTTCGGCTTCAGTTTCCGGATCGAGCGCACTTGTAACTTCGTCGAGAATGATGAGTTTTGGGTTTTTAACCAAAGCCCGCGCCAAAGAGATGCGTTGTTTTTGGCCGCCTGAAAGCTTACCGCCCATTTCACCAACATCAGTTTTGAGGCCATCTGGCAGAGCCGCGATGAACGCAGTGGCACCGGCTCGCTTCATTGCCAGCTCCACATCCACCGTTGTGATGGTGGGATCGGATAGTGATATGTTAGCTTCAATCGTATCGTGAAACAGCACCAGTTCTTGCGGCACATAGCCAATGTTTCCGCGCCAAAGCGCTAAGTCAAGATCTTGAAGATTATCGGAGCCGACCACAATCTTGCCTTTTTGCGGTTTATGAAATCCAATAAGCAAATCAATGATTGTGGTTTTTCCGGCGCCTGATGGGCCTTGCAAAACGGTGATTTGGTTTGCAGGTATGGTGAAATTTAAATTGACCACGGTTGGCTGTTTGCCATGAGCAAAGGACACTTTCTCAAAGCTGCATCCTTGCGTGATATCGGGAACAAGTGTGCCTTCGCCTTGTTCTACTGCAGACTCAGCTTCGGTGATAGATTTGATCACCGCGAGATAAGCGCTCTCCAGTTGTACGGCATTCATGTATAGTTTTTGTAATCTGGAAATGCTGAAGATAACTTGGTAGAAAAGCAACCCGAAAACCATAAGTTCTGGCACTGTTAAATTAGCAAGCTTATGGGCCAGATAAGCCGAGACCGCGATAACCACAGATATCATCGCATCGCTGCCATAGGATAATCCAGCACTTGCCATATTGGCCCGTAGCAAGCTTCGCTTGATGTGTTTAAGCTGCGATCCGAGCCCATCAACCAATGCATCATAACGGTGCATTGATTTTAGGGCTTTCATATTGTGAATAATATCAATCACCGAGGACGTGAATGTTGAAACACGACTGGTGATTTTGTTGCCGGTTTTGCGTGCGACTTTAATGAGGCGTGAAGATGCAAATGCAATGAGGCCGCCAGCAACAAAGCCTGCAACTGCCACGCGCCAATTTATAAACATTGCTGCTGTTGCATAAGCAGTAATTTGAACCAACATGGTTGTTACAGTTGCTGCTGTTCGATAAGCATCGCCAGCGCGGCCGGCGTTGTTGCTTATAGAATTGGCAATACCACCGCCACTTTGATCATTGTAAAAACTCCAGCGGGCGCGAAAAATCGCTCGAATTAAACGTTGGCGAATATCGATTGTAACGCGTGCAGCGGCAATTCCAGAATAAGTTGTGGCGATAAAAAGGAGGGCCGCCCGCAGAATCATGAATGTGGTTAGAAGCAGTACAAGTGTTTCTAGATTTGCAGCTAAGCCGAAAATGGACAGGATAGAGTTGAAATAATAATCAAGCGAAGATGTTGTACCTGACTTGTCGCCCAGCATCGTTCCGGCCACTGGCAAAATGCTGCTAATACCCAAAGCTTCGGCAAGGCCAGCCGACAAAAGGCAGAGTAATACCAACCAAGGTTTTGTTTTTTCTGCGGTGAAGAATATCTTTAGAATTTGGATCATGCGTTAGTGACTACCCGATTTTGTTTCAGCTCTATTCAAAATTCAATTATAGCGATTGCTGCAACTGCACAAGCGAGGTTCGGATGGGTTTTAAAAGTAGTTTATTCAAGGTTGCCACCGTAATGTTACAGCAGCCTTGGGCGCGCATTTCGCGGGGCGTGACATTGGGTGCACGGGTGGCTGTGCTTGATGGTGAGGGCAGCGTTATGTTGGTGCGGCACACTTATTCGCAAGGTTGGATTTTGCCGGGTGGTGGGGTTGAAAAAGGTGAGACCTTGGCTGCTGCTGCGTTACGCGAAATTCGGGAGGAGGCGGGAATTATTGGAGAAGACCCGATATTGCACGGCATGTTTTCCAATGATCTGGTTTTTCGCGGCGATCATGTTGCATGCTTTGTGGTGCGGAAGTTCACAAGGGTGGCGTGGACTCCAAATTATGAAATTGCGGCAGCGCAGTTCTTTCCGGTGAGTGATTTGCCTGAAGAAACGACCGGTGGCACAAGGCGTAGGCTGGCAGAAATTCTACAGAGCGTTGAAATTTCTGAAATGTGGTGAGATTGCTTGACGGCAGTGTTTAGCGGGAGTATCGCCGTTTCATGCAACTCGGAACACTCATAAATTTGCGACGACGCTTCAATTTTGGTTGAGTGGCCATTTTCTCGTGAGGAATGGCTTTAATGTCTTTCCTGCAAATTTGAGAATTGCCATGAGTTTTAAACTTTCCCCTGTTGCTGAACTTGCTTCTGATCATCCCGTTATTGAAAATCTTCTCGATCTTACTTTCGGTTTGGGGCGGCGCACCAAGACGTCCTATCGGTTGCGCGAGGGCAATGCGCCTGTTGCAGGATTATCATTGGTTATTCGCGATACTGAAGTTGGGTTGGCGGGAGCGATTTCTTTTTGGCCGCTGGTGGTGGGCAAGACATTCAAACCTGCGATTTTGCTTGGCCCTTTAGCCGTGCATCCGGCGCGGCAGAATTTGGGCATAGGACGAGCGCTGATGATTGAGAGCTTGGCGGCGGCTAAACGATTGGGCCATAAGTTGGTTTTGCTGGTGGGCGATGCGCCATATTATGCGCGGGTTGGATTTAAGAAACTGCCGGATGGCCTTTTGCAATTGCCTGGCCCATTTGATCCTGCACGGTTTTTATATTTAGAGCTGCTGGAGGGTGCGCTTAATGGCGTGGCAGGGTTGGTGTTGCCACCGCAGCGCCAGCCTGAACTTTCAGCGGCCTTCACGCAGCCACATGGCTGAGGCGGCGATTAACAAAAGCGCCAAACTGAGAAGTGTTGAAAACAGCGGAATTTCTTTCACGGCTGTTACCCTGTAAATGTTGTTATCGCGCAAGTTCAGCCAAGCAGCCCCTGCCATGGATTTACTTGGTGCCGTTTTAGCAATGCTAGGCACGCCCTTTTCAAGCCAGATTAAGGCACCCCCTGTGGCAATTGCAACGGGGGCTAGTTTTTCTGTTGTGGCGCGAATTTCTGTTGCTTCCTTGGCATCTGCATTGCCGATTGCAGCGGCGGCTTGCAGCGTTCCATCTCTCAGCGTGTAAAGGCCTGCTTCGGTGGCTGGCAATTTGGCTGTGTAGAGGCCGGGTGATGAAAGGCTTAATGTTTTTGTTTCGGTTTTGCCTGAGGGTGCAGTGATGGTTACAGGTTTGGCGCTATCGGCCATGCTGCGCCGTTCAATTACAATGTCTTTTCCCACTTGTTTGGCAGAGAGGAATTCTTCTTCAAGGTCTGGTTCTTTCATCAACCAATGGGCCATGCGGCGTAGCAGTTCAGATTGTGGGCCACCACCTTCATAACCTCTGGCCCACAGCCAGCCATGATCAGACAGAAGTTGGGCTACGCGACCCTCGCCGGCATGGCTAAGAACGAGGAGAGGTTTGCTGTCCACGCCTGACAATAATGTTTTTGCATCTGCGGCAACTGAGCTGTCAATCAAACGGAACCAGCGGGCCCAATTGGGTTTTCCATTATTGGAATTGGGAAGATTTTTGGTGACGGGATGCCGCGCGCCTTGATCAGTAATCATAGGTTTAAATGGTGTTTCGGAAACTTCACCAGTGGGAGCTGCTGGCAAAATATCGGAAAGGGGCGTGCTATACAGGCCGTCCACATCGGCATAATCTGGTCCTGATGCCACGAGCAATGCGCCACCTTTGCGGACATATTCAGCAATGTTTGCTATATAGGAATCGGGCAAAATGGCTTGGCGGCGGTAGCGATCAAAAATCACCAGATCAAACTGGTCAAGTTTATCAATGAAAAGTTCGCGCGTTGGAAAAGCGATGAGCGAAAGTTCTTTGGTGGGCGTTCCATCTTGTTTTTCAGGCGGGCGCAAAATGGTGAAATGCACCAGATCAACCGAAGTATCTGCCTTCAACAAGTTGCGCCATGTGCGCTCACCCGGATGCGGTTGGCCGGAGACGAGCAAAACCCGCAATCGGTCGCGGATGCCTTCAATCACGGCTACGGTGCGGTTGTTTTGCTGAGAGAGTTCACCATCACGCAAGGCTGCAGAAATTTCGACAACATTTTGGCCGGCGTGCTTGATTGGAATTTGCACATCACTCACTTCGCCCGGCGTTACATTCATCACCCGTGGTTCTTCACCTGCCACCTGAATGGTGACTTGAATGTTGGTGATGCTGCGATCAGATTCTTCAACATGGAATTGCAGCGATTGATCTTGACCAACAATGCCAAAATGCGGGCTGCGATCAATAACAATACGGCGGTCACTTTCAGTTTTGCTACCCGTTATAAGACTGTGCAATGGCGCGGGTATGGTGGCTAAGTTTTGCGGCACATCATGCACCTGACCATCGGTGATAAATATGGCTCCGGCATAACGGTCTTTGGGAATATCTGCTACGGCACGGTTTAAAGTTGAAAATAGTTTGGTTCCGCCGCCTTCCGTGGCCAAGCCTGAAGTCACGGTGACGACGCGCAATTCGGTGTTGGGAAGTTGGGCTATGCGTTGCTTAACATTGCTCACCGCTTTTTCAGTTTGCGTGCTGCGGCCTGCTAGTGCTTGGCTTTGGGTTTGGTCAATGACCAGAACTGCAATATCGTTCAGTGGTTGTCGCGCTTCCTCACGAATGGTTGGGTTAGAAAGGCTTGCCACAAGCAATGCTGCAGTTGCTGTGCGTAAAGTTGCCCCGCGCAGACCTTTGACAATAGATGTGAGAATGAATGCGAGGGCAATTGCTGCGAAAGCTGCAATCATTGGCCAAGGCAAAAGCGGGGCAAATTCAATGTTCATGTCATTGCCCCAATCTTTCGAGCAAGGCTGGAATGTGAACTTGGTCGGTTTTATAATTTCCAGTGAGGGCATACATGACAATGTTAACTCCCACTCTAAAAGCCATTTCGCGCTGGCGATCAGATCCGGGGATCATGGCATTCATGGGCTCACCTTTTTCGTTCATGGCCCAAGCCGCAGCGTAATCATTTGAGCCAATGATAATACCTGAAACGCCATCAGAATTGTTGGAAGTTGCATCGGTATTTTGAGTTTCCACCCAAAGAGGTCCGCCTTCATATCGGCCCGGAAACTCTTTGAGCAGATAAAAGGTGCGCGTTAGAACATGGCTCTCCGGCACAGGCTCTAGGGGCGGGATATCAAGATTTGCAAGGATGCGCTTTAAGGCATCGCCCGTGCTGCTGCCGCCACCAAAATCTCCGCCATTGTTGCGCAGATCGAAGAAAATTGTACCACCATTTTTCATAAAACTATCAAGCTTGTTCAAAGCAGCGTCGCTTGGGGCTAGAACATTTTCAGTTACAGACCAATAGAGCAGGGGATAGAAAACTAAATTATCTGTTTCGATATTTATGCCAACTGGATCGCCCAGCGCAGCGGATGTGCGATCATCCATCACAAGGCCCAGACCTTTGAGGCCAAGTTCGCTGGTTTGATCGATTTCAGCATTGCCAGTTTTTACATAGGCCAAGTGGGTTTCCAGGGCAGCCGCCATATCTGACTGATCATCGGCTTTGGCCTTGGGCGCGTTTAGAAAACCAAGAACGCTGAATGCGATCAAAACTGTTGCGATTGAATTTTGTGATCGCCAGTTGAATGCGCCCGCTAAAAACAATGCCGCTAAACTATCCAGCAGGAAAAGCACAGCTGCTCCTATAAATAGCTGTGGCGCTAGTGCCGTGGTTTCGGGTGCAACAGGTTTTTGCAAGGGAATAGCGGTGATGGGCGCAAGATCGATTTCGGTTAAATTAAGATTGATCGCGCGTTCTTGGCCGCCGCGCCTATAAAGCCCTGCTGGCGATTGTGCCGAAGCGGAGGCGGCGTCAAATTTTGCAGGTTCTATTGATTGGAGTGCAATTGTTGGCGAGATAAGTTCGCCACCGCCTGTGAGCAAGAGGTGAAGCGCAAAGTCTGCCTCTAGTGCTTCATTTGCGTTTGCTGCTGCGTTGCTTCCTGCTGCTGGTGCCAGAGCCACAATGCGTTGCAACATTTCTACGAATGTGCCGGAAAGTGGCAGGTTCGACCAATCTGGATTTGCTGTGATGTGGAACAAAATGATCAGGCCTTTGCCTTGCTTGCTGGCGGTGACCAATGGTGTGCCATCTGCCAAACTGCTCCAGGTTCTTTCAGAAAGGCTGGCATCTGGCTCCGCTAAAACTTGGCGTGATACGGTGATGCGTGGATCAATTTCAATTCCGGCGAAGGGGCTTTTGTCAGTGAAGGCTTGCATCGTTTGCGGTGTTTCCCAGCTGAGGGCATTGCCTAGATTGCGGTCGCCTTCGCGTAAGTTTACGGGGAGCAAATTATCCGTTGAAGCTGATAAACGGGGGCCAGCAAACCGCAACAGCACGCCGCCTTTTTCAATCCAGGGGATTAACTGATCATGGGTTTCTTTAGCCACTTTGCCAATATCGGCGAGAATGAGCAATGATAGTCCGGCATCGAACTC
>JAYUPT010000187.1:0-8361 GCA_043759965.1 Aestuariivirga sp.
GCCACATAACCAGCGTCGCCCAAAGCTTCCACCAATTGGCGATTCAGGTCCACATCGTCTTCAACTACAAGAATGCGCATATTGTCGTCTCCCGCAAAACCAAGGCTGTGAGACGCTTCTAGTTGATTGCACCGCTGGTTGCATCAACCATTACGCGCGAGACACTGCCACCCATCTTTAAAGTGACAGCATAAACGCCATTCGGCAAGAGCTTCACGTTCAGAACCTTAGCATCAGGATAAGCATCGCGGGCAATGCTGGCTGCTTCAGAGGGTTGAATAGGATAATCAGCACTGTTATCGGCCACTTGAATGAAAGTGTCGTTTGCAAATGCAGACGTGCCAAGGGGCTGCGTAACCCCTAACATCGTGGACACCAAACATGCCAATATCAAAGACTTAAACACCACCGTCATCCTTTTCCAGTCCGGAGGAGAGCTATAGTATTAGGGAGCTGAATGGAAGATGAACGGTATAGGTTGTTCCGCGTTGTCGCGCTTCAGAACACAACACCACAACCCCAAAGTCATTTAGACGATGAGACTATAAGCTTTCTGTTAACTTAAATTTGAAATTTGCCTTACGCGGCAAACTTATCGTTTTCCAAGTCGAGTGCTTTTTCACAGTTTTTACCAAACCATGACAAATCTTTAACTCGATCACCCATGGCACTCGCACTCTTCAGGCAAGCGTCATAAATCGCTTTCTTAAGTAATTGCTTTTCCATGATATTTTCTCCGAAATCAGGGTAACCCCTAATCTACTACTCCATTCAATCAGACCACATATAGACAAACTGTGCTTAAAATATGCTAACAATCAAGCTAATATATGCACTGAAACGTGCAAATATACAACTATTTACGCAAGGCTCATATGCAGCCAGTTTCCACGGATAGCAACGTCTTTCAAACTCTTCTGATTTTGCAACACAAATGCGAAGCCGGTGAAAAACTGCCTGTCGGCCATATTCCCCAAATGAATTTTAATATGCTCAGAACGGCCTTCACTCCGGCATAGCTCAATAGCGCCATTTATTACCTCAGTAGCAACGGCAGAAACAATCTCGGGCGTTACATCTAAAAAATCATATTTTGGGGCTAACAATATCCACATAACCTTTTGAGTAAAGCCTGTGGCTCCGGGCAATCGCGCTCGGTTGACGTGAAGAATACAAGCGCACTCACCATCTAGACTCGCTGAAAAAATTGAATAATCCTGATTCTTTGCTTCACCAAAAACTATGCTGATCGCATGTTCCATGAAACTGGGAGCATACTCAACTATACTATCATCAAAAGCTTTACATTGTGAATCCCACTCGCTGCGAATAATATCAAGTCTAGCCTTAGTTACCAAATCAAGCGCCATCAACATTCCCCAAATTCAATTCTGAGTTTGTTTAGCCACAAGTCTGTGCAGTGTAAACTTGCATAATTTCAAAGCTAATTAAGAATCAGCAATTCACTTCCTCTTATTTGTGTGGATTGACCACACTGCTGTGGCAAACGCCAGTGCCGCCGTAATAACAGCACTATAGTCTCCAGCAGGCAGAATGCCTTTACCGATGAGAAACGAAAGTGCAGGTGGAACAATAGCGCGCATAATGCCGCCAAACATATTGGGGTTCATGGGAATACTCCTTTGGTTGTTGTTGAATTTATTTCATCCGCGCAAATTGAAAATGCATGCCATCGGCACGGCGTTCGTCGGCTGATGAGCCGTTGCCGTTCCAATCGCCGCCCCAGGTGCCGCCTAGTTTTAGGAACGGCTCCACCACCTCACTGCGCAAACTTGCAAAATGCGGTGTCTGGTCGTGTAAATTATTGCGCGGCGCATCAAAATCAACGGCACAGCCATAGGCGTGCATTGAAAGAAGTTGCAGGCCGCGCATGGTGCGGAAACAATAAGAGCCTGAAAAAACACTCATGCCCCAGCCATCAATCACGCGCTGGTCGCGGCCCGCATTGGCCCACACTTGGTTAAGCCATTCGCGCGTGGCTTCAGCGCATTTCACATGCATGGGAAAGCGCGTAATTGATCCCACCATTTTCATTTTAAATGGCGGCACAACCATAGTTATGTTTTTCTTATACCAAGTGGGGCTCACGCTTGCGGCACTTCGTCCGCGTGGGTTGCCATAGAAAGAGTCAGCCTCGGATTGAAGCGGCCAAAGCGTCATTGATGTCTCCTGAGCTTAGGGGCGAGAGTTTAGCAGCATGGGCATAAACCGCCCCAGCACCGCGCCAAATGTGGTGGCCAAACCAATCACCACTGTAATGGTGCGCCAGCCGCCTTTGGCCCCCACCAAAGCATCACGAATTTCACGCACATCGGAACGAATGGCTTGCAGTTCGGATTCAACCGTTTGCATGCGTGCTTCAAGATTGCCAATTTCACGTTCAATAGTTGTCATGGGCATCATCACCAACACGAAATAATCACAAGGCCAGCCCCGCCGCGTCCACCAGCACCAGCATTGCTGCTCACCCCAGCACCACCGCCACCGCCGCCTGAGCCAAATCCAGCGTCTCCGCCGCGCCCACCTGCGATACTGTTACCAGAGCTTCCGCCCGAGCCTCCGCTGCTTCCTAGTGGTGACCATGATTGATACATCGAGCCGCCCTCACTTGCGCCCGCAATGCCACCAGTAACAGTTGGAAACCAACCAGCACCTGAAATGGCACCGCCGGCAAAATTCGTCGAGGTTGAACCCGCACCACCTGCCCCGCCGCAAATGCCAACACCCGCACCACCCCAAGTGATTGTTGTGCCCACAGCACCAGCCACGGCACCACCAGCGCCCCCAACAACGCCTGCAATAGCCAACCATGAGGTTGCAAAACTTGAGAACGGACCACATAAAGCAATGGTCGAAATTGTTCCTGCAACACCGGCTGCACCAACCGCAGTTGAAGTGCCGGTGCCGCCGCCACCAGCAGCAGCAGCGCCTGAAACTAACACACTATTTTGGGAGACGGTGTCGGGCCGAATTGCAACACGGCTCAACGCACCTGCTCCACCCGTTACAAGCCCGCCAACTCCCACCAGAATGAACAATTGGTCTGGTAGATAGACAAGCGGAATTTGCGCGCGCACCAAAGCACCAGAGCCACCCCCGCCGCCGCCGCCTCTGGCCGAACCAGACGCAGCACCAAAACCAGCGCCGCCAGCGCCACCAGAGCCAATGCACAGAATGCTGGCCATCGTTTTGCCGCGTGGCTTTATCCATGATTTAAACTGGCCATCACCAGAGTTGTAAACAAAAGTCTCAGCGCCATTGTTTTTGTTGGGCACATGCGAAAGGTCAAGCATCAGTATTCACCGCCCATCGCGGTAAGTGCGTAACCCGCAGCAACAGCCGTGCCAATGGTGCAGTTAATTTTATAGCCAGCAGGAAGAATTAAATCGAGCGGCAACACATAATCAGGCAGTGCCGCAACTTCCGAAAGTGTGGTGGCTGGCAAGGTGAGTTCAGCAATCAAACTGTTGTTGAGTGCCGTGGCATTAGTTGAGCCATTATTGATAAACACGCGCAGCACCGTGGCCACATTGGTGCCAAGGGCGCGGGCCGCAAGCTTCTGAATAAGATTGCCAGCGGCATTGCCTGCCGCATTGCCAGTGGCCACCGTAGCCACAGTGCCGGTGCCATCTTTAGTGGTGTTGGCGGCGGTTAGAATTGCTGGGTTCCATTGAATAGAACCCTTTGCTGAAAAGATTGGAGAAGTGTTAGCGGCCATAATAACTCCTTAAGCAGTGATGAGGTGGCAGGCGTAAATCAGCCCAGAAATGTTGAGAGCGTCGCGCATTTGATCAAGCGAAACATCTTGTGGATCAGCGCCAGCAGCCGTTAGATTTGCCTTAACAGTAAAACTTGGCATCTGGACCATATTGGCGTTGCTGATTGTGTTGGCATCAATTGTCCAAAATGCACCCGAACCCGAAACCGTAATGTCGCCTTTATCACCGTCAGCCAGCCCACCCGCCGAACCAATAATATCTAAGCTTGTTCCGTTTTGGTGACCGCGAAATTTTCCTGTCGAAGAATTATACCAAAGTTGGCCGTTGCTCGGTGTTGTGGGTTCTGTGGCTTGCGATTCAAGTGCAATGTTATTTTTAACAGTCACCAATCCGGTGGCCGCAGCAACAACCAGCGATTCATTGAAACTTGAACCTGTGGCGCTCACCTTGAAGTGAAAATCGTCGTCTCCTGTCAGGCCAATTTCGGCACGGCCAGAAAACCCGGTTTGAAACAGCAAGCTTGCAGTGTCCGTGGCCGCAGCTTTGTTAATTTTAAACTGAACTCCGGCACCCACATTGTTGAACAAAACTGCCGATGAACTCACCGCCACCTTGTTCGTGGCATCAGCAGTTGCATTCACACCCAACAGTGAAAGATTTTGCAATGTGGTTGGCGCAGGTGGTGCCACCCAGATTGTACCGTCGAACACCAGCAATGCCGCTTCATCGGCAACCCAAATGCGCCAACCGCTGCGGGGTATTAAAAATCGCCAAGCGCCTTCCATGCGCAAGGCAACATTCCAAGCATGGCCTGCCCA
This sequence comes from Aestuariivirga sp., assembly GCA_043759965.1. Lineage (GTDB taxonomy): Bacteria > Pseudomonadota > Alphaproteobacteria > Rhizobiales > Aestuariivirgaceae > Aestuariivirga. The sequence continues at coordinate 4,559 of JAYUPT010000187.1, forward strand.
AATTCCAGTGGGGCTGGCGGCCACCAAATAGCGGTCCCCATCAACAGGCGAAGCAGGCGGTGTTGCCTGAACCCGCGTAATCACCGAGAGATGCAACAGACCGTCGAGAATTGAAAGCGCTTCATTCAAAGTGACATGTTTTTGCGCTTGCGATGCCGCTAAGTATGGCAAAGCCAGCAATGGAGAATTAGACATTGATCGTCCTTTCGAGAATAGCGCCAGAGCCAAAAGCTTGGCTCACTTGCGCAAGGCGTAAATTGAATGTGCTGGGCGTGCTGCCAAAATCTGCGGTCATATCAGCCGACGCATAAAGGTAATTTGAAGTGCTCACAGTCAGGCTGCGCACCATGCTGGTGCCGTTGAGAATATCAAGTTTGTAAAGCTCGCTTTCTTCTCCAAGTGGCACTTCGCTCAGCTCCCAGCTATCGCCGTTCACGCGGGTGCTGCGAATCCAACTCAAGCTAACTCCCGCCGCATTCGTTAACGTTCTCAATTGCACTGGAGCCAAAGGCCGCAAAGCTTTAAGCCCGCTGGTAAATTCAAACTCCACGAATGAAGGGTGGCCATGGTCTAAATTTTGTGGGCCTAAGCGCCAGGTGGTAGTCAATCCTGCTTCAGCCAAAGAAACAATCGGCTGCACAACAGCATTATTAAGCAACACGAAATTCTGTCCGGCCAAACTTGCGGTCGAGATTGAACCAAAAAGTCCGCGCAACAAGCCGTTTAATCTATAAGTGTTTGGCGAGATCAATTCAGCAGTTTCAAACTGAATAAGCTCATCGCCAATCATCGCCAAATTGCCACCGCCCAGTAGCCCTTCGCGCGAAACTGAAGCCAATGCACCGGCCCGTATTTCGACATCCAAGGTGGCGTGATAATCAATCCGATCACTCAGGCCTTGTGGCAAATCGTCAAGCGTCGTGGCAATTGTTGCTTGCTGGTTGATGCTACGATTGAATGTAAAACTTGATACTCCAGTTTTACGATACAGAGCCAAACTTTGCGGCCACGGTGTTGCTTGTGCGGAAATCCACGGTGCCGCAGTCAGTGAAAATTTAGCTAAGTCCATCATCACATAATCTGCATTGCCATAAACAGTTGGATTTGGCACGGTCACCAATCGGTCAGCCGCAGGTGGCGGATCGTAAACTGAAGCATCATAAGCCACGGCTTCAATTTTTCGTGCTACACCATCGTGAATGTTGCGAATGCGCCACTGGCCTTGGCCATGCGTCAACACATCACCCGCTTCAAGCTTTAAAAATTTTTGAGGGAGAATGAATTGCGCTGTTTCGCGCGCCACCCACGCTTCCTCAAGTGCCACATCAACCCGCGCTTGTGCCAAGGGCTGCCCAAGCGCTGCTGGCAAAGTGAAACTAATTTCGCGCGCACTGCCGGTGCCCAATTTCTTTTGTGAAACGGCGGCGGTGCGATAATCTAAACCCGATTCAACATATCCCAACCGCACAGATGCTGGCAGTTCTGTTTCCTGCATTCTGGTTTGTACGAAAAGCGGTTTTTCAACTCCCTCCTCAACCAAATCATCCTGCGCAATAACGATCTCATCAGACAGGCGCAGTGATCTGAAAACCAGCTTACCATCAGACTCTGTCGCATCAATGCTGAAGCTTTGCAGGAGGCCCTCTAAAGCATCTCGTGCTGAAAGGGGGCGATCAAGTGCAAAGCCATCAACCAAACCTTCAACTTTCGAAACATCAACATCGCTAAATCCAAATCGTGCTGAAATCGACGTAATCAAATCGCCTAAATCAACCGCACCCAATCTGCCATTCAGCCAATGCCCGCGTGCATAATTTGCGCCATCGGCCCAAATTTCGGTTCGTGCCGGAAAAGCAGGAAAGGGTCTGGCATCCCAGGCCCAATAGAAAATGCGCGAAGCATCCACCATTTTATCTACATAAATTGTCGAGACTGGATTTTGCGCAGAAGTGCTCCAAAAATTCTGTATCGCGCGCACATAAGCATTTTGCATTTGCGCGTCTTGCTGCCCACCTGAATAATGTGGCCACGCACTTTCACCCGATTTTGCATCATAAAATGCGTTGGGCTGATTGGTGCCTTTGTCAATTGCGGCACAGCCCGCTTCCGTAAACCAAACAGGTTTTGATTGCGGCACCCAACCAGTTTGAGTGGCCGCCTCAACTCCGGCTGGCCTATCGTAGTGCGGGTTGTTCCACCATGATTTTATGTCTTTAGCGCGAAACACCCAAGGCTTGCCATAAGCGCCATCCGTGATTGGCGTCCTCGTTTGCGTATCGCGATCATTTTGTGAGGCGTAATACCACTCAAAATTCTCGCCACTCACAATGCGGCTTTGCAAATAATTTTGATCATAGATTGAACGTGTGCCCGCCGCATAATCCAAGTTGTTTTTACCATCGCGCCAATCAGACAGCGGCAGATAATTATCAATGCCAATGAAATCGATTGATGTTGAGGCCCACAATGGATCGAGATGGAAATAAACATCATTCGATCCATCGACGGGCTGATGCCCAAAATACTCCGACCAATCTGCACCATATGAAATTTTGGCCGCAGGCAAAATGGCTTTCACTTCGGCAGCTAGAGTTTGAAGGGCCACCACAAATGGATAGGTGTTGGCCAAACCACGCAAGGTGGAAAGGCCCACCATTTCGCTGCCAATCAAAAACGCATCCACACCCCCTGCCGCAGCACAGAGTTTTGCATAATGCAAAATCATGCGGCGAAAACTCCATTCCGCAGGGCCTGAATAATTTACAGTCTCGTCAGACGCTACAAAATGTGAAGGTACAGCCAAGCCCACAAAGCTTGAAACTTGTGCAGCTGCCGCTGCCGTTTTATCAGACGTTGCGGTAATCCGCCCGCGCCAAGGATAGGGCGATTGCGTGCCACCACCTTGTGGATTAGGTAGCGCATTGGCCGCTGGAATATCCATCAGAATGAAGGGATAGAACATCACCTTCACCCCACGCGTGTGCAAATCTTGAATGGCGCGGATCACCGAACCATCCGAAGGGGTTCCACCATAAGCAGCATTGCCAGAAATTTGAGTGACCTGATGGGCCGCATTTCGCTGCGTGCCGGAAACTTCCCAGGTCACAGGATCTGTTGCTTTTTCGGCGCGATCAACGCCGGGTTTCACCAAACAAGTGCCACAGCGCAAATCAGTGCCGAACCACGCCACCACGAGAGACACTGCATCAAGGCTTTCGCAAGTCGCTTGCAATTGATCAACTGCAATTGACCAATCACTGCGCTCGGAAGACACATGCGCATTTTCGCTGGCCGTTTCACCTTTTGAAATTTTGCGTGTCACCAAAGTGGTGTCATAGCCAAACTCAGTGGAGCCTGGAATGATGCTCATGGCTTTCACAGCGCCCGCCACGCCATTGTCACTGCGTTTCACTTCAAAGGCCAATTGCGGGATACGATTGCCAAATTGAGCAAGCGCTAAACGCTCAAACACAATGTAAGCAAGGCCACGGTAAGCTGGGGCGGTGATTTCTTTTGCTGCAATTAAACTATCAACAGTTTGCGTTTCCAGCCCACGATAAATGCGTGGTGCGAAAGTTTCTAAATCAATTTCCTTGCCATCGGCCCAGCATTTTCCAATGCCATCAATTTCGCCCTCACAAAGCCCAACGGCAAAATTCGCAAAGTATGAATAATCAGTTTGGGTGGCTTGTGGCCCGCCTTTTGACGAGGCTTTTTGTGTGGAGGTGTTAGCCACCTCCTCCAAGTCAGTGGCCCAAATAACCTGACCTGCCATGCGCATCCGTCCATAGATCACAGGAATT
>JAYUPT010000188.1:0-8356 GCA_043759965.1 Aestuariivirga sp.
CCCAACGGATTGATGTTCGTGGCCACGCTAAACCGAACCTTAAAATCCTTCGGCCTCGCCATTATTGGGGCTGAATATATTTTAGGCTGGTTACCAAAAGGCACGCATGAATGGGAAAAGTTTATTAAACCATCGGAATTGAAAGACTGGCTGAGCGCATCAGGTGCTGTGATCAAAGCCGAGAGCGGGGTAACCTATCACCCCATCGCCGGCGAATGGCGCAAGGCCAAAGATATGGATGTGAATTATATGCTGGTGGCGCAGCGGGGTTAATTGAAAATCAGTTCCGTAAGGTCTCGCGCGCCAAATACCACACGCAGAATTTCGACCACTTTGCCGTCAAATTTGTAGATAATGACATATTTGCCTTCAACCAGAATACGAGCGTCAGACAGAATCTCAGGCCTTCTTACTCCCAGTTCTGGGAATCCGACTAACTGCGCAAAACGATCCCGAATTTTATCGACGAAACGATCCGCAGTATTTGTATTGGTTCCAGCAATCATAAACCAAATATCATCGAGATCATTTTCAGCTAAAGGCCAAAGAACGAGCTCACAATTTTCCATCAAGCAGACTTCTTTAATCCTGCAAGTCGCTCTCTACCGCGCCGCTTAATTCCCTCTGGGTCGAAAGGAACTGGTGGTCCACTATCAAGAGCGTCTTGGACTAACTTACGGTATTTGGCAATTACCCTAGCTTTTTTCTCTTGCTTTTCTTGCCAGTCGCGCAACGCATCGCGCATAATTTCACTAGTTGATGCATAGGCCCCAGTGGCAACAACCTCTTTCAAAGAGGCAGCCATTTCCTTTGGCAAAGAAATACTTATTTTTTCAACATTGCTCATAAACTCATGGTAGCAATTCTTACTACCAGTTTCAAGCCGTCAATTCCCATCCTCAGGCAATCTTGGAATCGGGTGCACATCAATCCCGTCTTCGATCAGTGCATTTGCATCATCGGCTGTCGCCTCGCCATAAATGGCTCGTTCTTCCGCTTCTTTGAAATGAATCTTGCGGGCTTCATTGGCAAATTTTTTACCGACGTTTTCGGAATTTTCCGTCACATGCTTGCGATAATCACGCATCATTTGCATCATTGCGGCAGCGCGGGGGTCAACTGGTCCTGCCGTCATAGCTTGCGTTTCAGATTTGCGATTGCCCTTGGTTGGAATGCCCGGTGCCATGATTTGTTTTTCAATTTTTGTACCGCCGCACACCGTGCACGAAATCAAACCACGCTTGGCCTGTTTATCGTATGCGGCGCTATCAGAAAACCAGCCATCAAACTCATGGCCCCTCGCACAAATGAGATCATACCTGATCAAGCCTTCACCTCAGAAAGTGTAAATTCTCGGGCATGCACCAATGCCGGAATGCGCGCACGTGCGGCAGCAGATTCTGCAGGATCAATTTCAAACAGTAAATATTCCGGATCAACGCCAGCTTCAGCAATCACCTTGCCCCACGGGTCCACAACCTTGCTGTGGCCAAAAGTTTCGCGCCCAGAATCATGGGTGCCGCCTTGGGCTGCCGCGATGACAAAACTACCGGTTTCTATCGCCCGCGCTCTAAGCAAAACATGCCAATGCGCCTTGCCGGTTGGCACCGTGAATAACGCGGGCACCAAAAGCACGTTCGCACCAGCTTTAGCTAACGCATGATACAAATGTGGCTGTCTCAGATCATAACAAATCGAAAGCCCGAGCGAAGCAAAAGACATATCCACTTTCACAGCCTGCGATCCGGCAGTGTAAGTTTCTGACTCGCGATATTTATCGCCATTGGGCAAATCCACATCAAACAAATGGATCTTGTCATAACGCGCGACAATTTCCCCCTTGGGGTTCAACAGCAATGTGCGATTGACCAATTTGTTGTCTTCGCCTTTCAATGCAAGCGAACCCAGATGCAACCAAATTTTGAGCTTCGCGGCCAGTTCACTAAATCCGCGCACAGATATATCTTCGGCTTCTGTCGTCACCACAGCCATAAAGCGCTCGCGGTCTGGTTCAACTATATTGGTCATCTCTGGTGTTGAGATGAATGTCGCACCTTGTGAAGCAGCTTGGCGAATGAACTTTGAGGCATCCGCCAAATTGGTTGCCATGTCGCGTGAAGAACGCATTTGTATAAGACCAGCTTTAAAACTCATGCTGAAGCCAATAGTGGATCAAGGCCGCCCCCGGCATCCAACGCAGAAAGTTCATCACTGCCACCCACATGGGTTTCACCAATAAAAATTTGTGGTACTGAACGTCGGCCACCCGTGCGCGTGGTCATGCGGTTGCGCTCGCCAGCATCATAGCTCACGTCTATCTCGGTAAATTTAAGTCCCTTCCGCGACAGCAAGTTTTTAGCCCTAACGCAATATCCGCAGGCATTCGTTGTATATATTTCAATCTTTGGCATAATATTTTCCATCATGCCTCTATATGCATTCGGTGCGGCTCTTTCACAAGAGCGAAGGTGAGCACAAAAACGCGGGCCGCCCCTGCCTTTTTTAAGGCCTCCGAACAGGCCGAAAGTGTGGCCCCGGTGGTGCGCACATCATCCACCAACAGAATTACCTTGCCCGCCACCAAAGCTTGCTTTTCAAACGGCACCTGAAAGGCCTTGCGCACATTTTTGCGCCGTTCCTCCGCCTTCAACCCAACTTGCTGACGCGTGGGCGCAATTCGCAATAAAATATCGGTAGCAAAAATCTTGTTCGCTCCCAGCGCAATGGGCTGCGCCAAAAACGCCGCCTGATTAAACCGGCGTTTCCATAACCGTGATTTATGCAATGGCACGGGCATAATCAAATCTGCCTCAGCCACTAAATCTCGGCCCACCCGCGCCATCATCCGCGCCATAAACAATCCAGCTTCAGTGATGTCGCGGTATTTTAGCCCATGCACCAAACCTTTGGCGGCCTCATCAAACACAACGGCAGCCCGCCCCCTGTCCCACGGTGGTGGATCAGCCAAAGCTTGCGCACTTAAACTGCCTGGCCCTTGATCATAGGCAAAAGGCAGGCCCAACACATCACAAAGCGGGTCTTCCAGAAAGTTGAGCTTCTGCCAGCAGGCCATGCACAAGCAGGCACCCATTTGCAAATCAACACGGCAGCTCAGGCATTTGGGCGGAGTTACAAAATCCACCAGCCCGCGCAAAAACGGCAGCACAGACTTCAACTGGAAACGCTTTGGTTTTTCCGCTAGCAGATCATCCATGATTGATGAAACACTCTTAATCTTCAACCGCGCACTTTATCTGGCCCGCCAGAAAAAGGCCAGCGGCACTGAAGTTCTGCAAAATCATGTCGCTGCCGAATTGGATGAGCGCCTGTCTCTCATCATGCGCCGTCTGCCACAAGCTTTGGTGATCACACAAAACTCGCAGATTATTGTGGACACTTTGAATGCGTCAGGAAAGTTTGATGATGTTGAGCAAATTGAACCAAGTGCGAATGATGCCTTCACCTTGCCGGAACAACACTTTGATTGCATCATCAGCTTGCTGGATTTGCAATGTGTGAATGATGTGCCGGGGCACTTAGCCCAGTTGGGCCGTGCGCTCAAAGCCGATGGACTTCTGTTAGTAGCATTTTTCGCTGGTGACACTTTGCACGAACTGCGCCAAAGCTGGCTGGATGCTGAACTTGAAATCACTGGCGGCGTTTCCCCGCGCGTGGCCCCGATGATCGGGGTTCGCGAATTGGGCGGCCTGATGCAGCGGGCTGGCCTTGCACTTCCCGTGGCTGATATCGACCATACTATTGTGCGCTATACAGACGTGTTTTCCTTGATGCGTGAAATAAAATCATTCGGCTATGCCAATCCACTGTTGGGTCGCAACAACAAATTCGTATCGCGCCGCTTCCTCACCAAAATGGCCAAGCATTATCACGCGAACAACACAGACGAGGACGGCCGCATCCGCGCCACACTGGAAGTGGCCTGGGCCATTGCCTGGAAACCCCATGAAAGCCAACAGAAACCGCTGAAGCCGGGCAGCGCGATGCAGAGCCTAGCTATGGCGCTTACCAATAAAAGTATTGAATAATGCTATACGCCGATCAAGAAAAACTAACGCTTGTCACTGGTTCTGATTTCACACATGCCAAATCAATGTTCAATTTTCTGGCCAGTGCTAAAAAATTTGCCCCCGACACAGAAGTGATTATTTACGATTTAGGCATGACGCAGCCCCAATTGCGAAAACTCACGAGAAAATTCAGTTATGAAATTCGCAAATTCGATTATTCAAAATTTCCAACCTACTTCAATATAAGAATTGCAGCCGGAGAGTATGCGTGGAAGCCCGTTATCATTGAAGAAGTTGCCAAACAGCGCGGCGACATTATCTGGTGGATGGATGCGGGAAATATTATCACCGCACCGCTTAATACATACATTGAAGAAACACGGAAATCTGGATTTTGGCGAACCACTTCTGGAGGGACAATTGGAAGGTGGACCCACCCAGCAATGTTGAAATATTTCAATTTACCTGCAGATTGGCAATACGCAGGAGTAATGCTCGCGGCAACCAGTGTTGCCTTTGATACGCATAATAAACCTGCCATGAAATTATTGTCGGACTGGGCCAAATATGCCCGAATTAAAGAATGTATTGCCCCCGAAGGATCAAACCGAACCAACCACCGCCAAGACCAAGCATTGCTATCAGTCTTAGCTGGTCTCAACAACTGGTCTATGCATCAAGGCTCCATGCCAATGCCAGTTGTGTTCCAACAAGACATAGATTTTCTAGGAGATCCGGCACGTTATCTGCGCCGACGGATTAAGAAGTCTTTCCGTTGGTTAAGAGCAAAATTCATTCACACATAAGCCCCGTGGCAATGCTTGAACTTTTTTTCTGAACCACACGGGCACTCATCATTGCGGCCCACTTTGCCCCAGGTTTCTGGCTTCTTGGGGTTGAAGTTTGCAGAGGCAGTGGCCGCAGAACCTAGCAATGGCCTGCCTTCGCCCACATCATCTTGGCCTGTTGTGGCATCAATGTGATGGGCCGCCATGGGTGGCAATTGAGTTTCATCGGGCAGCTCTTCACCTTGCTGGCCAAATTGAATTTCAACGCGCATCAATTGCCCAGTCACCGCTTCCTTCAAACGTGTCACCATATCTGAGAACAGCGTGAAGCCTTCAGTTTTATATTCATTCAGCGGGTCGCGTTGGCCATAGCCACGCAAATGAATCACTTGGCGCAAATAATCAACCGCCACAATATGCTCACGCCAGAGGCGATCCAACGTTTGCAACAGAACAGATTTTTCCACCTGCTTCATAATATCAGTGGAATATTTTTCGCGCTTTTCACCATAATATTTATCGGTGGTTGAAGTCACACGTTCGCGAATTTCTTCATCGGCAATGCCCTCTTCCTTGGCCCAGTCATCAACCGGAAAATCAATCGCCACAGCCTCGCGCAAGCGTTCGCGGAGGCCCGTTGCATCCCACTGCTCGGCATAAGCATTTTCTGGAATGTGTTTGGAAATCAATTCGCCAATAATATCGTGGCGCATATCATCCACAGTTTCAGAAATTTCTTCGCCGTTCATAATGCCAATGCGCTGGTCAAAAATCGCCTTGCGTTGATCATTCATCACATTGTCGAATTTCAGCAAGTTTTTGCGAATATCAAAATTGCGCGCTTCAACTTTCTGTTGGGCTTTTTCCAGCGCTTTGTTGATCCATGATGAGATAATCGCTTCGCCTTCTTTAAGGCCAAGCTTTTGCAACATGCCGTCCAATCGCTCGGAGCCGAAAATCCGCATCAAATCATCTTGCAGGGAGAGATAGAAACGCGATTGACCGGGGTCACCCTGACGGCCAGAACGGCCGCGCAACTGGTTGTCAATGCGGCGGCTTTCATGGCGCTCCGTGCCAATCACAAACAAGCCACCACCATCAAGAACAGTTTTTTTATGGGCTTCAATCTCGTCTTTAATTTTAGCAATGCGGCGCTCACGTTCTGCACCTTGCTTAATGTCACCAAGTTCGGTCGCAATGCGCATATCCAAATTGCCACCAAGCTTAATATCCGTGCCACGGCCCGCCATGTTGGTGGCAATGGTCACAGCACCGGGTGCGCCAGCTTGTGCAATAATCGTGGCTTCCTGCTCATGGAAGCGCGCATTCAAAACACTGTGCTCAATGCCTTGCTCTTTTAAAAGGGCCGAAATCTCTTCGGATTTTTCAATCGACGTGGTGCCCACCAACACAGGCTGGCCACGCAAACGTGCCGCGCGAATAGTGTCGCTAATCGCTACATATTTTTCCTTGGCCGTGCGGTAAACTTCATCATCTTCATCAAGCCGCGCCACAGATACGTTGGTTGGAATCTCAATCACTTCCAAACCATAAATATCTTGAAACTCATCTGCTTCGGTCAAGGCCGTGCCAGTCATGCCTGCAAGTTTTTTATACATGCGGAAATAATTTTGGAATGTAACTGAAGCCATGGTCACATTTTCTGGCTGCACCGTCACATGTTCCTTCGCTTCAATCGCTTGATGCAACCCATCAGAATAACGCCGCCCGGTCATCATGCGGCCCGTAAACTCGTCAATGATCACCACTTCATCGTCTTTAACAATATAGTCTTTGTCTTTTTGAAATAGCGTGTGGGCGCGAAGCGCTTGTTGAATGTGATGCACAATGCCAATGTTGGCAGCATCATACATTGAACCACCTTTCATCACACCAGCAGTGGTGAGCAGTTGCTCAAGATGCTCATTGCCAGTTTCGGTGAGTGTCACCTGCCGTTGCTTTTCATCAAGCTCAAAATCCTCAGCAACAAGCTGCGGAATAAATGGATCAAGCGAGTTATAAAGTTGTGACTGATCTTCCGATGGTCCAGAAATAATCAGCGGGGTGCGCGCTTCATCAATGAGAATGGAGTCAACTTCGTCCACAATTGCAAAATGGTGGCCACGCTGCACCATTTCATTCAAATGATATTTCATGTTATCGCGCAGGTAATCAAAGCCCAACTCATTGTTGGTGGCATAGGTTACATCGCAGGCATAAGCTGCACGGCGATCGGCATCATCAAGCCCATGCACAATAACGCCTGTGGTGAGGCCCAAGAAACTATAAACATTGTCCATCCAAGCCGAGTCGCGCTTGGCCAGATAGTCATTCACTGTCACCACATGAACGCCCTTGCCTTCCAGCGCGTTCAGGTAAACCGGAAGTGTTGCTACCAAGGTTTTGCCTTCGCCGGTTTTCATTTCTGAAATCATGCCAGAGTTTAAAACCATGCCGCCCACCAACTGCACGTCAAACGGGCGAAGCCCCAAACTGCGCTTTGCTGCTTCCCGAACGGCCGCAAAAGCCGGAGCTAAAAGATCATCAATGGTCTTGCCGCCTGCGATCTCGGCCTTAAACTGAGCGGTTAAGCCCTTTAGCTCAGCATCGCTCATTGCCGCATATTGTGCTTCGCGGGCATTGATCTCTGGAACGCGCTTTTGAAAGCTGACCAATTTACGGTCATTGGTCGTGCCAAATATTTTTGCGGCAATGCTGCGCAATCCAAGCATGTGATTCGTTCCTTTGGGGAATAGGACCCCGTTTTGGCGGTCTTCTAGCCTAGGCCATGGTGCGGCGTAAACATTTCAATTTAGCAATGTTCGCCAACCCAGGGGCCAAAGCGTGAATGGGTTTCCAGCGAGATAAGGCGAAGCTGCGACATTTTCAACCTGTTGCTTTGCCGCAACAGCACATCAAAAGGCTTATTCTTGCCTTGTTTCCAAGCCAAGGGCTGCATATAGTAAATAGTTTAGGCTAAAAGACAACCGATGGAATTCATGCCGCGCATTCACATTCTTTTGAGATCGTCCCTCCTCGCTTCGGCATTTGGAGTGGCAATTGCATTCTCTTCCCCAGTTTTTGCCCAGTCCACCACGGCTGACGCACTCACCGGAGAGGATAAAGCCGTGGCCACAGTTAATGGCTACGAAATCAAAACCTCTGAAGTGCGCATGGCTTTTGATGACGTGATTGGCCAATTGCCAAACATGCCAGCCAAGCTACGCTTTCCTTTTGTCGTGGAATTTTTGATTGAGCGCCATTTGATAGCCCAAGTGGCTGCAAAAGAAGGCATTGGTGGAAGCGATGATTATAAGCGCCGCTTGGCTGCTTACCAAGCCAAAGCTTTGCGCGATTCTTATTTGGCCCAAAAACTTGCACCTTCCGTTACTGAAGAAGAAATCAAAGCAGCTTACGAAAAAGAATCGGCCAAGGTTAAGCAAACCGAACGCGTGCGCGCCCGTCACATTCTGGTGGCATCTGAAAAAGAAGCCAATGACATTGAAGCAAAGTTGAAAGCCGGCTCGAAGTTTGAAGATT
>JAYUPT010000189.1:0-8343 GCA_043759965.1 Aestuariivirga sp.
CCCATAAATGTTATTGGCTTCTAAATCTTTTTGCGTTTCCACAACACATTCAGCCAGGCGTGAAATGGGCACGCACACATCTGTGGCAATCGATTCTTCTTTGCCCGGCATGAGAGATTTCGTGGCCCAAAATGCATCATGCCGCGCTTGCCACAACTTAGTGCGGTCTTCTTCCAGTGTTGCCCATTCAAATTCACCTGCATCAAATTCGCCTGCAATCGAGGCAAATGTTTGGGCTTGCTCGGCAACGCCAGTCTCAGTGCCATGAAACTCCACAAACAATGTTGGCGCTTCGGCAAGTGCCAATTTTGAATAAGCATTAATTGCTTTAATATGTTCCACATCAACAAGTTCAATGCGAGCAATAGGTATGCCCATTTGAATGGTTTGAATGGCCGTGGTGCAACACGCTTCAATGCTTGGAAACGAAACCACACCAGCCTTCACAGCTTCAGGAATGCCATGCACTTTAAGGCCCAGTTCAGTGATCACACCAAGTGTTCCCTCGCTACCCACCATCAACCGCGTGAGATCATAACCTGCGGATGATTTTCGCGCTCGTGTTCCGGTGCGTACAATCTCACCATTGGCCATCACCACGGTAAGGCCCATCACGTTGTCTTTCATCGTACCATAACGCACCGCATTGGTGCCGGAAGCGCGCGTGGCTGTCATGCCGCCGAGTGTGGCATCCGCACCAGGATCAATGGGGAAGAACAAGCCCTTGTCGCGCAAGGCCACATTAAGCTGCTTGCGCGTCACCCCAGCTTGCACACGCACATCCATATCCTCAGCATTCACTTCAAGAATTTGGTTCATCTGCGAAAGATCAATACATATGCCGCCATGCGGCGCCGTGAAATGCCCTTCGAGCGAGCTGCCCGCCCCAAACGGAATCATCGGCACCGCGTGAAGTGCACAGATTTTCACAACCGCCTGAACCTCTTCGGTGGACTGAGTAAAAGCCACTGCATCAGGTGGTGCCGCCGGGTTCCATGTTTGGTCCTTGCCATGCTGCTCCCGCACAATCATGGCCGTCGAGAGTCGGTCGCCCAGAAGTTTCCGAATGTCGGCAATCGCTTGCTGTGTGCTGCTGTTCGAAACTATTGTATCCATGTAAACGAAACTAACACAAGCGATAGGATTTACCATGCCCTCACCGTGGATTGGACAACTGCTCACCATCGAAGATCAATGGACCGATTATAACGGTCACCTCAACATGGCTTATTATGCTGTGCTGTTCGATAAATCCGCCGAGGAAATGTTCGAAACCTTCGGGTTGGGGCCAGATTATGTGAAAGAAACAAATTGCAGTTTCTTCACTTTAGAGACCCACACCACCTACGCCCACGAACTTCACGCCGGCCATAAAGTGCGAATCGAAAACCAAATCATCGATGCCGATGCAAAACGCGTGCATTATGTGCAGCAGATGTTTCATGCCGAGGAGAATTTTCTAAGCTGCGTGCTGGAAGTGATGGTTGCCCATGTAGATTTGACCGCGAAGAAGACGGCACCATTTCCGGAAGCTATTCAAACGCGCATTGATGCCATGCAAGAAAACCACAAGGCGTTGATTTTGCCCAAGCAAGTGGGGCATAAGATTGGGATTGTGCGGAAGTAAAAATGGCCAAGCGTAAAAGCAAACCCGGAACTATTACTCTTAATTTGTCAGTCAGCGATGAACTTCACGCAAAAGTCGCAAATCGCGCAGCAAGTGAAGGATTGTCAATGTCAGCTTGGGTTAGGAAGGTCATGCGCAGTCCACCCCTGAGGAAATATAGAAAGAATCAAAAAACAGGTGAATCATGAGCTGCAATCTGCAAGATTGGATCGAAATATCAAAAGCCCTCTTGACACCTGTAGTCGCACTTTTCGGGGCTTGGCTCGGTTATAGACAATACAGTGTCTCTCGCGAAAAACTGCGATTGGACCTCTACGACAGACGTTACAAAGTCTATTTCTGTATTGCCAGTTGCTTGGAACAAGCGGTCAGGGACGGAACCGCTACAAATGAGCTATTGATTAAATATAATGTTGGGACGCGGGACGTTTTATTTTTGTTCGACAGCTCAATTGTAGATTTAGAAAAAGAAATACGCGAAAAGCTTGTCAATCTTAGATTCCATGAAAGCGCAAGCAAGAAGGCAACTGGAACTAAACAGAGCAATCACATCGATAAATCGGAGGAAGCATTCCGTTGGATAACTAATGAGATGGAAAATCTGCAGTTAAAGATGGCGCCGTGGCTTAGCTTCTCGCATCTACGTTAAGCCGCCCCATAACCGTCACACTCCCGTAAAATTTCGGGCGCAGTTGGTCTTCATGGAGGTTCGCATAAGAAACCTTCAGGGAGAATCAAAAATGGAAAACACTGGATACACACATTTCGCTGAGGCTTTGGTTTTCGCCCATGGCCCCCGCGCCGCTTGCGAAGCCGCTCGCCACGCCCAACTCTGCGAACGCTCTGGCGATACCGAAACGGCAGACACTTGGCGCAAAGTGCAAGCCCAAGTGGCAAGTATAGACTTTTCTAACTTGCGCCGTTGCGCCTGAAGCATTTTCCATTTGGAATATGCCTCTTCGAACAAAAGCGGAATCTTTGCTATAGAGGGGATCAGAGAATCATGATCCCTAATGACCGAACATAATCCAAACAGCATATCCGCCCGCGCCATGCAGGCAACCGAACCTGCCTATCTTAAGGGCTTAAACCCGGAGCAGCGCGAAGCTGTGCTTTCAACCGATGGGCCTTTGCTGGTTCTGGCTGGTGCAGGCACCGGCAAAACCCGCGTTCTCACCACGAGGCTTGCCCACATTCTCACCACACAAAAAGCCTGGCCCAACCAGATGCTCGCCGTCACCTTCACCAATAAAGCGGCGCGTGAAATGAAAGAGCGCATTGGCCATTTGATTGGCAATGTGGTGGAAGGCATGACCTGGCTTGGCACATTCCATTCCATCGGCGTGAAAATTCTCCGCAATCATTTTGAGCTGGCGGGGCTTCGTTCTGGCTTTTCAATTTTGGATGATGATGATCAGGTGCGCTTGCTCAAGCAACTTTTGAAAGCTGAAGGCATTGATGAAAAGCGCTGGCCTGCCCGTCAACTTGCAAACGCCATTGATGGCTGGAAGAACAAGGGCCTCACACCTGATAAAGTTTCTGAAGCTGAAGCCTATGCCTTCGCCAATGGTATGGGCAAAAAACTCTATGCTGATTATCAAGCGCGTTTGAAAACCGTGAACGCCTGTGATTTCGGCGATCTGTTGCTTGAAACCGTGCGCATCTTTCAAGAGCACTCCGATGTTTTGAAATCATATCAGCAGAAATTTAAATATATGCTGGTGGATGAATATCAAGATACCAACGTGGTGCAATATCTGTGGCTGCGCTTGCTCGCCCAAGGCCACAAAAACATTTGCTGCGTGGGCGATGATGACCAATCGATTTATGGCTGGCGTGGTGCTGAGGTGGATAATATACTGCGTTTTGAAAAAGATTTTCCGGGTGCCAAAATTATCAAGCTGGAACGTAATTATCGCTCCACGCCAGATATTCTGGGGGCGGCATCGGGCCTGATTGCTAAAAATGAGGCCCGGCTTGGCAAGACGCTGCGCACTGATAAAACTGAATCCACACCCGTCACCGTGCGCGGCCATTGGGATGGTGAGGAGGAAGCCCGCGCCATTGGTGATGATATTGAAAGCCTTCAGCGCCAGAAAGAGCGCCTGAATGATATGGCCATTCTCGTGCGGGCATCCGCACAAATGCGCGCCTTTGAAGATCGCTTCATCACGCTGGGTCTGCCTTACCGGGTGATCGGTGGCCCGCGATTCTACGAGCGCGCCGAAATCCGCGATGCTATGAGCTATTTCAAAATCGTGGCTTCGCCTGACAATGATTTAGCTTTCGAGCGTATCATCAACACACCCAAGCGCGGCATTGGCGATGCTTCGGTGCAGAAAATGTATAGCGTGGCGCGAAGCGCTGGCACTTCACTTTATGTGGCGGCAGAAAAAATGCTCGCCACCGATGAACTCCCCGCCAAAGCCCGCACAGCACTGCGACTTCTCATCGCAAGCTTCGCGCGCTGGCGCAAACAAGTGGATGCCCTGCCCCACACGGAGCTGGCGGAAATAGTATTGGACGAGTCAGGTTACACCGAAATGTGGCAGCACGACAAAAGCCCCGAAGCCGAAGGCCGCTTGGAGAATCTCAAAGAACTTGTGCGCTCGATGGGCGAGTTTGAAAACTTGTCGGGCTTCTTAGAACATGTTTCATTGGTGATGGACCGCGACACGGGCGCAGAGACGGACGACCGCGTAAACATTATGACATTGCATTCCGCCAAGGGTTTGGAGTTCGGCACAGTGTTTCTGCCCGGCTGGGAAGAAGGCTTGTTTCCCCATCAACGCGCCCTCGATGAAAAAGGCCGCAGCGGATTAGAGGAAGAACGGCGCTTGGCCTATGTGGGCATCACGCGCGCCAAACGTCGCGCCACCATCAGCTTTGCACAGAACAGGCGCATCCACGCTCTGTGGCAATCAGCATTGCCATCGAGATTTATCGATGAACTCCCCGAAAAACATGTTGAAGTGGCCGTGATGACATCAGCCTATGGCGGGCAAAGCTTCGCTAGCAGCCGCTTTGATAGCAATACCAGCTTCGGCAAAGGCAGCTACGACACCCCCGGCTGGCAACGCGCCCAAGCGCGAAAGAGCAGCGGCGAAACGATGCGCGTGAGCCCCAAATTCATCGAAGGCGAAATGGCCGCCAGCTTCGCCAACACACCCACATATGTTGAGGGCGAACGCGTGTTCCACCAGAAATTCGGTTATGGAAATGTGACCAGTGTGGATGGCAACAAGCTAACGGTGGATTTTGATAAAGCAGGAGAAAAGCGGGTGATTGATAGCTTTGTGGAGCGGGGCTAGGTTCTTGTAAACGTAATACGTATATGGTATGAATTGCTATGCACAAGAAAATGACCATAAGCCTTGATGAATCCGTTTACGACGGGCTTTACCGCACAATCGGCAAGCGCCGCATGAGCCAATTCATTGAAGACCTGCTGCGACCCCATGTTTTAGACACCGCGTTGGACGCAGGCTATCAAGCCATGGCCTCTGACACCACACGAGAAACTGAAGCAAACGAATGGGTGGATGCTTTGAGCAAAGATCTGGCAGATGAAGCGCGGTGAAGTCTGGTGGGTGGAATTTGACCCAGCCATCGGCAGCGAAATCGCCAAACGCCGCCCTGCAATTATCGTCAGCAATGACTCGGCAAACCGAAACCTGTCCCGCGTCGTCGTCATCCCCCTAACCAGCAGCACCGCCCGTCTCTACCCGGGCGAGGCCTTGGTCAAAATCGGCAAGCAAACCAGCAAAGCAATGGCTGATCAGATTATGGCGGCGGATAAGAGCAGGTTGAAAGATAAGTTGGGTGCGGTTTCGAATGTAGACTTAGAGTTAGTTGAAGACGCAATTCGCGTTCATCTGGGTTTGGCGATGTGACCAGCGTCGATAGAAAAAAGCTGACTGTGGATTTTGATAAGGCGGGAGAAAAGCGGGTGATTGATAGCTTTGTGGAGCGGGGCTAGTATTTCATATGGCAATTCATTCAAGGCCTGTTGCGATCCCTGTTTTTGAAACGTACCATAGACGCAGGCTATTTAGCTATGGCAGCAGACAAAATGAGAGAAGCCGAAGCCATGGAATGGGTGAAAGCTTTGCGCGGCGACGGGAACGATAGGTTTGATCATACGCCCGGGCTGCACGAGGACAAATAAGAGAGCCTCATACGACCCTAGAAATGCGACAATTTGTCACTTTTACATTACATGAAAAATGTGGGTTTGACAAAACTAAACCAATGTCGTATTCGTTGCACAGATTCGAGCCACTATCTTACGGCTTCGGAGATCTCGGCATCGTGACGTCACCTTGCTGAAGAACAGGCCCGGACCCCTACAACAAGGGCCCGGGCCTCGTCATTGATAGAGGTTTGGACTTTGTCGCGTAAGCGAAGGGAACCGCCCAAATAGGTTAATTCACAATTCCTTCCCATTTGTCATCCCGACGAAAGTCGGGACCCAGACTTTCTGCGGGTTCAGAAGTCGGATTTTTGAAGTAGCAGATTCGCGAGAATAATTGATGCCCTATAGATTCAATTAATTTTACCGAAGTTTTACATCAACATCGTTGAAAGTCTGGGTCCCGACTTTCGTCGGGATGACAAATTATGTATGGTGAGGAATGCGCGAAGAACTTTCCCCCGCAGTTTATATTCTGGCCAGCAAACGCAATGGCACTCTTTATATCGGTGTCACCAGTAATCTCTGCAATCGTATTGCTGAGCACAAGCATGGTGCCATTCTTGGTTTCACGCAAAAATACAATGTGAAAATGCTTGTTTGGTTTAAGCATTTCGACAGCATGGATTTGGCAATAATAGAAGAAAAGCGCTTGAAAGAATGGCAGCGCAATTGGAAACTTGAATTGATTGAGAGAACCAATCCAGAGTGGCGAGATTTATTTGCCGAAGTATGTGAACTGCCACTCACAGAACCTGTGACCCCCATGAAAATCGGCAACCTGTAGGTTTAGTTCAATGCCCGTTGAAAGTCTGGGTCCCGACTTTCGTCGAGATGACAATTCTAGTAAGGAAAGCAAGTCAACTCTCCACCCTATGCCCCGATAGACTAGCCCCAGCATTCTCTGGCAGCCGCAAAAACAAAAAGATTGAAACCAACCCACCAGCCGACACCAGAAAAAACGCCGCCGCAAAATCTGCTGTGGCCAATTCAGTGGCACCGCGCGCCCATTGCGAAACATCAAGCACTGTGGCCGCCACCGCCACTCCCAGCGCCAGTGAAAGCTGCTGCACCACTGTATATAGTCCATTCGCTTTGCTCACTTCTGCAGTAGTAACATCAGCATATGCAATTGAATTGAGTGCTGTGAACTGCATAGAGCGCGAAACCCCGCCCACCAATAAAATCAGCATCATCACAATATAAGACAGTGTGGGTGTGAACAGGCCCATGGCAGCCATGAACGCGCAACTTAAAATGCCATTGGCTATGAGCAAGCGGCGATAACCAAAACGCCGCAACAGCTGACCGGCCCCAAATTTCATGGTGAGTGCGCCAAGCGCCGCAGCGCAAGTGATGAGGCCCGTTTGAAATGCCGTAAGACCAAAGCCAAGTTGCAACATTAGCGGCAGCAGAAATGGAATGGCCCCAGCTGCAATGCGGTAAAACAATCCACCCGTAATGCTAATGCGTAAGGTATCAATACGCAGCAATGAGAGATCGAGAATGGGATTGGCCACCAGCCGTGCATGGCGCAGATAAAGGGCGATCATAAATATGCCCACTGCAATCATCCCCAGCACAAATTGCTCTGGAAAAAATCCATAGCCCAAAACCGTGAAGCCAAAAACCGTAAGCGCCAAGCCAAAACCTGAAAGCAGAAAACCTTTAGTATCAAGCGCCGGCACATTGGCTTCCCGCGTATCCGGCATAAAACGTGTGGCCAAAATAAAACCCAAAATTCCAATCGGCACATTCATCCAGAATATCCAGCGCCAATGAAAATAAGTGGTGATGAAGCCTCCAATCGGCGGGCCAAGCAAAGGCCCAATGAGTGCAGGCACCGTGAGCCAGGCCATGGCATTCACCAGTTCAGATTTCGGAATGGAGCGGATCATTATTATGCGCCCCACGGGAACCATCATCGCCCCACCAATGCCCTGCACTGCGCGAAGGGCGACCAGCCACGCCAAATTCGGCGCAAAACCACAGCCGAATGAAGCCAGCGTGAAAACCACAATGGCGAGCCGAAAAACCAGCTTCGCCCCAAATCGATCCGCCAACCAACCTGAGATCGGCAGGAACACTGTGAGGCTGAGAAGATAAGTTGTGAAGGCCAGTTTCAGCGAAACCGGATTGGTGCCCAAATCAGCTGCTATGGCCGGCAGCGAAGTGGCAATCACCGTGCCATCCATATTTTCCATGAACAAGGCTGAGGCAATCACAAGCGGCAAGATGCGTGTAGGAGAGATCATAAAATGGCTCTAGCATAGTCTTAAGTTGCCGCCTGATAAATTTGTCAAACCCACATCACCCAAAGGCTGAAGACAATGGCCCAAACGATTCAAAACAAAAGAATATTCATTGCTGGCGCTGGCCCCGTGGGTTTGACTGCCGCAGTGGAATTGAAACGCCGCGGCTTTACACCGCGCATCATTGATCCGGATTCAACTGTATCGCCTGAGTCGCGCGCGTTAGCCGTTAACACCCGAACGCTAGAATTGATGGAACCTTCAGGTGTAAC
>JAYUPT010000190.1:0-8242 GCA_043759965.1 Aestuariivirga sp.
CTAGCTGCTTCTGCGTTGGCCTTAGCAAAAACGTCACTCACGCGACTTCTGGTTTCTGGGGATTTTATAACAATGAAGTTCCAAGGCTGCATGAAGCCCACGGAAGGTGCGTGATGAGCAGCTAACAATAGGCGGTTCAAAACTTCATCAGGAATTGCGCGCGGCAAAAATTGGCTGCGCACATCGCGGCGCGTGAATATGGCACGGTAAACTGCGTCTTTATCAGTGTCGTTGAACGCGGAAGCTTGTGCCAAATCGCCAGAAACCTGCGGCATAATTAGTCCCCTTAAAACATTGCGGTGCCGTTTTCCAAACGGAACCACGATGATGCAAGGCCGGTCTTCTGACTTGGGTTCAACCGAAGCGACACCTTCTCTGCGTAAAGCAAATGGCATACGTTGCTTCGTCCACCTTACAGCGTTGGGCACGTTGCGGAATCAAACCGCATTCCCGATTCTCCAGCTTGCACTGGCACCTTGCAACTGTGACGGTAGTTCAGGGATTGAAAGCAAACAAGTGTTAAAAAAGCTTGCCACCATTTGGAACGGCTTGACTTGGCCCGATGAGGACAACGCCACCAGTTTCATCAGGCAAACCAAGTGTGAGAACTTCCGACATGAAAGGCCCAATTTGTCGCGGTGGAAAATTGACCACGGCAGCCACTTGGCGTCCCATCAAGGTTTCAACTGTGTAGTGCGTGGTGATTTGTGCGGATGATTTTTTAACGCCAATCGCGCCGCCAAAATCAATTTTCAATTTGAAGGCAGGCTTTCGTGCTTCGGGGAAGGGTTCAACGGCGATGATGGTGCCAACGCGGATATCAACCTGCTCAAAATCAGCAAAGGTGATTTCAGCCATTAACTCGCCAGTTCTTTGGAGCGCAAGGCGGCAGCGCTGATGGCTTTTTCAAAGAGGGGCTTCATGCCATCATCAGCCATGAGCACTTGCAAGGCAGCGTATGTGGTGCCTTTTGGTGAGGTTACGTTCTGGCGCAAAGTTGCGGCATCAATGCCGGATTGGCGCATCAATTCGCCGGAGCCTGCAACCGTGGCGCGGGCCAGCTGCATGGCGAGTTCGGCAGGCAGGCCGATCTTAACACCGGCATTGGCCAAGCATTCGGTGAGATAAAACACATAAGCCGGGCCAGAGCCTGAAACGGCAGTGAC
Organism: Aestuariivirga sp.; assembly: GCA_043759965.1. GTDB lineage: Bacteria > Pseudomonadota > Alphaproteobacteria > Rhizobiales > Aestuariivirgaceae > Aestuariivirga. The sequence goes on from JAYUPT010000190.1 coordinate 1,167, forward strand.
CAAATCAATCATGCTTTCGTTTTCAACTGTCACCACTTCACCCGTGGATGAGAGCAGGGCGGTTGCCAAAGCCATTTGCATTTCCGTTACATTAAGGTTGGAAGACATGGCCGTAATGCCACGGCCAATGGCTGCTGGTGTGTTTGGAATGGTGCGGATAATGGCGGCATCTTCGCCAAAATGTTTTGCAAAAGTTGCGATGGTTTTTCCGGCGGCCACCGACAAGATCAATGGCTTTGACGATTTCAGGCTGACAAGATTAGGCAGCACATCCTCCATCACTTGCGGCTTTACGGCGATGATGATGACTTCAGCATCAGTGATCGAGTTAATTGGTGGGTTGTGCCTGATGCCGTGGCGGGCCAAGAGGTCCAACACTTCCTGTGGGGGTTGCGGATCGACTGCCACTATTTTTTTCGGATCGGCTCCGGCTTTCAGCCAGCCTTCCAACATAGCGCCGCCCATTTTGCCGCAACCAGCCAGAACCAATGTGCCTTTGAGATTTATGCTCATGCTTCACCTTGCGTTTCTAACAGGGCGCTGGCCAATGCATCTTCAGCGGTGTGGCCTGCCCATATTACAAACTGTATTGCTGGATAATAGCGCTGGGCTGCATTCACGCCAACGGCAATAATGGCTTCAACTTGAGCATCATTGGCTTCGGCTCCACCCGCTAGCATTAACGTGTAGCGGAACACGATGGAGCCATCAGTTGCCCATAAATCAAAATGACCATGCATCATTTGGCTGTTGATGATGGCCACAAGTCTTGCCACTTCATCTTGGCGTTTTTCAGGCACTTTAAGATCAAGCACGCAGGCAAAATGCAGCGATTCTAAATCATCGCGCCAGGTGAAGGATAGGTTTAAATCCGCCCAACCACCGCCCACCAGCATCACAACTTCATGGTCATTGGTGCGGTCTATATGCCACTGGTGGCTTTCAGCCAAGCGTTCTACGCGGTCTAGCGGGTTCGTTTCAGTGGCAAAAGCCGGCATTCAAGTTTCCTCATCAGGTCCCACGAATCATGGCTGCCTGTGAGTGCAATGTGCCGGACCAATGCCACAGCATCAACGGCAGCACTGATTCCTCCACATGATTATAATTTAGTTTTTAAGCTTTGCTTCCAGCTCAGCAATACGCGCTTCGAGCTTATCATTTTGCTCACGGGCTTTTTCGGCCATCTCGCGCACCACATCAAATTCTTCGCGTTTGACCACATTGATATTATTGAGCACGCGCTCCACTTGGGTTTGCACCAGTGTATCAACCTCTTTGCGAACGCCTTGGGCAGCACCTGCTGCATTGGTCATAAGTTTTGCAAGTTCGTCAAAAAAACGCGATGATGTAGCGGCCATGTATGTATTCCTTTGTTGCAACATAACTAAGCATTCAAAGCTGTTTCTTCAAGTGCTGTTGCAAGAATCTGATCTATGCGGCACAGAGGCATCATGTTAGCCGCAATCATATTTCCGAACATCAGCCCTGATGCCATTTCCATCGGGAGTTTCACTGTGAAATGGTATGGCCTTGCCTATGTGGGCGGGTTGCTTTTTGCGTCTTGGTATATGAAGAAGCTGGTGACCAATCCGGCGCTGTGGTTTGGCCAGAAACCCACCATGCGGCTGGGCCAAGTTGATGACATGTTCATCTGGTTTTTTTTAGGTGTGGTGGCAGGCGGAAGACTTGGTTATGTCATCCTCTACAATCCCATGAAGTATATGCAGCAACCACTTGATATATTTAAGGTTTGGGATGGTGGGATGTCGTTCCATGGTGGCTTTATTGGGGTGGTTATAGCAAGTTGTTTTTATGGCCACAAAATTGGCACAACGCTGGACCGTATGCTAGATTTGGGTGCCGCTTCAGTGCCCGTTGGATTGGGCTTGGGCCGCATTGCAAATTTCATCAATGCCGAACTTTATGGCCGGGCTAGCGACATGCCTTGGGCGGTGATATTTCCGAGCGAAAATTTTGGCCGCCACCCCAGCCAGATTTATGAAGCCTTACTTGAGGGCTTGGTTTTGTTTGTGGTGGTGCGCATTGCCACGCATCGTTTTGGTGCATTGGCGCATCCAGGCAGGGCTTCTGGCTGGTTTGCATTGACTTATGGATTGGCGCGGATATTTGCTGAATATTTCCGTGTTCCAGATGAGCAGATTGGTTATCTCTCTGGGTTCGTGACAATGGGTATGATTTTGTCTTTGCCGTTGGTGCTCATCGGCATTTGGTTGTTGTGGCGGTCTCGTGACAGCGCTTGAGAAAATTATCATTGATATGATTGAGGCCGAAGGGCCTATGCCGCTTGATCGCTATATGGGCCTTTGTCTCGGCCATCCGCAACATGGTTATTACATGACGCGCGACCCGTTTGGGGCGGCAGGGGATTTCACAACGTCGCCAGAAATTTCCCAAGTGTTCGGTGAAATGATTGGCGTGTGGTGTGTAAATGCGTGGACGAGCCTTGGCTCACCATCGCCATTTGCGTTGGTGGAATTCGGCCCGGGGCGGGGCACATTGATGGCTGATCTGCTGCGCGCAGCGAAAGCGTCTTCTGAATTTATGTTGGCTGTTGAAGTTCACATGGTTGAGATGAGCCCCGTGTTGCAAAAGATGCAACGTGAAAAGTTGGATGCTCATGTAACATGGCATGCCAGCATTGATACTCTGGCCAATATGCCAACATTGTTTGTAGCCAATGAGTTTTTTGATGCTTTGCCCGTGAAACAATTTGAGATTCGCGGTGGCCAGAGTTATGAGCGTTATGTAGGTGTTTCCGAAGGTAAATTGAAAATGGGCTTGGTGCCCTCACCTCCGCGCGAAGGGGCGGATGGCATTTATGAGACCTCGCCCATATCACAAGTTATTGTCGGTGAGATCACGGAGCGCATTGAGGCTTGTGGTGGCGCTGCCTTGATTTTTGATTATGGGCATGTGCAGTCTTCCGCTGGCGACACATTGCAGGCCATGCGGAAACATGAGTTTTGGAACATTTTTGATGCACCCGGCGAAGTTGATATTACCGCCCATGTGGATTTTGCAAAGTTGAGTTCTGCGCCTACAATGACGCAAGGTAAGTTTTTAGAGGCCATGGGCATTGAAATGCGCACAGAGAAACTTGCAACAAAGTTGCGGGGGGAGGCTCACACTAACTTCATAGCCGCTACCCGCCGCCTTATTGATTCCACACAAATGGGTGAGCTTTTCAAAGTGATGTGTGTGGTGCAAAAGAGTGCGCCACAAATTTATCCCTTCGAGGCCACATGATTTCTGCTGCACCACTTCAACTTTCAGGAATTACCCACGGATTTTTTACGCGTGAAGGCGGATATTCGACAGGCATATTCTCGTCGTTGAATTGTGGATTAGGGTCAGGTGATGACATTGAAACTGTGGGCCGCAACCGTGCCAAGGTGGCCGAAGCTTTAGATGTTCAGCCAACGCATTTAGTTTCGGCATTTCAAGTTCACAGTGCTGAAGTTGCGGTGGTTGAAGCGCCATTTTCAGAACGGCCAAAAGTGGATGGTTTGGTGACGCGTGTGCGCGGGATTGCGCTGGGGGTATTAACGGCGGATTGTGGGCCAGTGTTATTTGCCGATGAGAAGGCGGGCGTAATTGGTGCCTGCCATGCAGGCTGGAAGGGTGCTGTTTCGGGTATTACGGATGCAACGGTATTGGCCATGGAAAAGCTTGGCGCGCGGCGGGAAAATATCGTGGCGGTGCTTGGCCCAACCATTTCGCAAGGTGCTTATGAAGTGGGGCCGGAATTTCCCATGGCATTTTTAGAACAAAGTTCTGCAAATCAAAAATACTTCATGCCATCTCTCAAGAGTGGGCATCATATGTTTGATTTACCAGCATATTTGACTGATCGAATGGAGACTTTTGGCATTGGGCAAGTCGAGGATTTGGCACTGTGCACTTATGCTGATGAGAATCGGTTTTTCAGTTATCGTCGCGCCACCCACCGCTCTGAAAAAGATTATGGCCGCTTGATTTCAGCGATTGCGTTGAGTGAAAAATGAAACGCTTCTTAATAATTTTCACCACATTATTTTTGCTTGGTTGCAGTGGGCCAGAGCTGCCGCTTTCGAAATCGCAGCCCTCAGATGTGAGTGCAGATTCGTTGTTGCAGCCGCCATGGGAAGCATTGGTGAAGGCTGGACCTGAAGCAGAAAAAGACATCGACTTAGAAACTCTAAATGGCCCACAGAAAACAGCGGAACCGCCGCCTGATTTTGTGCCAGAGCCACAAGAAGTTGCCGCCGCACCTGAGCCAAAAAAATCATTACCGAAACCCGGCGACACGGAAATTAAGGCCGTGGCGGTTCTGCCTGTAAGTGGACTTGGTGGTGCTGAACTAACAGCGGCTATGCGTAAAATTTTGAAAGATGCAGGTTGGCCGGTGTTATCAGCCGCGCGTGCTGACGCGCTTTCAATTCAAGGCCGTGTGGTGGTGGATGCTGCCAAAAATGATCAGCAGCTGGTTCATTTGGTTTGGGTGGTGAGCACACCCAAGGGCAAGGTGTTGGGTGACATTAAACAAAACAATCCAGTGCCTGCTGGCTCACTTGATAGTGGTTGGGGTGAAAATGCAGGTTATGCCAGCCAAGCCGCTGCCGAGGGCATTTTCAAGTTGATTGAGAAATTTCGTTAACCGCCATTATACACAGCGCAAATGCCGCAATTGCACTTGCGGCACAGCATTGTTATAGAGCGCCATAATCTCGCATGGCAAAAGGGCATACACTCCATGATGAAAATCGTAGCAGGGAACAGCAATAGACCCCTGGCGGATGCGATCTGCTCTTATCTCAATTTGCCGATCACCAAAGCGGTGGTGAAGCGCTTTAACGATATGGAAGTGTTCGTTGAGATTCAGGAAAATGTGCGCGGGCAGGATATGTTTATCATCCAATCCACGTCATTCCCCACCAATGATCATTTAATGGAACTGCTTATCATCACGGATGCTTTGCGCCGCGCATCGGCAAAACGCATCACTGCGGTGATCCCTTATTTTGGTTATGCCCGCCAAGACCGCAAACCCGGCCCACGCACGCCAATTTCAGCAAAGCTGGTGGCCAATCTCATCACCCATGCCGGAGCAGACCGCGTGTTGACCATTGATTTGCATGCGGGGCAAATTCAAGGCTTCTTTGATATTCCAACTGATAATCTTTTCTCTGGCCCAGTGTTTGTGCGCGATATTAAGCAGCATATGGACATTGCTAACACAGTTGTGGTGTCACCTGATATTGGCGGCGTGGTGCGCGCACGGGCTTTGGCCAAGCGTTTGGATACGCCACTGGCAATCGTGGATAAACGCCGCGAACGCGCCGGTGAATCGGAAGTGATGAACATCATCGGTGATGTGGCTGGCAAATCTTGCATTCTGATTGATGATATCGTGGATTCGGGTGGCACGCTGTGCAATGCCGCCGAAGCCTTATTGCAAAAGGGTGCCAAGGATGTGACTGCGTATATTACACATGGCGTTTTATCTGGCGGAGCAGTGTCTCGCATTGCGTCTTCGAAATTGAAAAACTTGGTGATCACAGATTCCATTCAGCCCACTGAGGCCGTGAAGGTGGCGCGCAACATCCGCGTTATCCCCATTGCATCATTGCTGGGCGAAGCAATAGGTCGCACAAGTAGAGAAGAAAGCGTGTCGAGCTTGTTTGAGTGAGATGTTGCTGCCCAACCCAATGATTTCATCAATTGTCAACACATTATGGTTTTGAAACCCATTATGCTTTGGTAAAACTATAAATTCCGCACCCGTTTAAAATTTTTGCCGGCAAGCTATCCAATTCAATCGCCTTGTTAAGGTTTCCGTTATCGTCAACAAAATCAAACCGCTTGAGCCGCAGCATTTCACAACCAGGCCAACTGAAAATATCTCTTGGATGAAAGATGCGGTGAGCATTAAAATGCACTTCGTTTTGACTTGCAATTGGAAAACTGATGTAAAGGGTGCCCTTGCTTATGACCAAATCCACAAGATTTTTAAACCCAAGCTTGTGACCTTCAGGATCAATCGTGTCGCCGTAGCGGCCCAGACCAAAATGTTCAATTGCGTGCAAACAACTTATAGAATCCGCTTGAAGCGGCAGGATTTTTTCACTCATCATATCGTGTTGAAGAAAAATAATTCTGTCATGTTCTGATTTTTTCAACGGACGGATGTCTACAATCTCAATTTCTCGAAAAGATGCAACATGTGCGACAAAGCCATCAATGCGAGAGCCAATGTCAATATGACGCCGTGGGTTGTCACGCTGAATGAGTTGTGCAACTAGAAGGTCTTGATGAAAGTAATGGCCAGTGGATTGTCCAGCTCTATCTTCAAAATCATAAACAATGGGATGGGAGTGGGAAATTTTACCGCCCATCTTCAGGAACTGTCGGCGGTGCTTTCCCAACTTCGGGCTTGTCGAAAGCCTTAGCCAGCGAACAAATTTTTTCCAGAGGGGGAATCTTTTAATGAGAGACATTATGAGTGCCTTTCCTGTTTCATAGCAGTGTCGCATAAATTTGTAGAACAGCTGATTGGCCGTACATGCTGTTGGCATTACACTTTCATGAATTGCTAGTCGAAAGATGGAACAAAAGAAAGCTCCCGAACAGATCATTTTTGAACATGTTTATTTTTTAGCTGGTCTGCTATTACTTCATTTATGAACCCAAATATACAAATCACCAACCTTTTCAAATCTATCGTTAAGGCCTCCATGTTTTTAAGAACTTTAAGCGTGTTGAGCTTGTTTGAGTAAAAGTTATGAGCAACCCTTCTCCCCATCTTATTACGAGGCTCAGTGATGGGCTTGGCAATCAATTGTTTCAATATGCGGTGGCGCGGGCCTTTGCTCGCGCTTTGAATTATGAGTTGCGGCTTGACTTGCGTTGGTTTAACGAAGGGCGAGAACGAAAATATCTTCTCAAGCATTTTGCAATTGCTGCAACCATAGCAACTCCGCGCGAACTTCCTATGATTGGGCACAAGGGCTTTTTCCGTCAGGTTTGCAAAGCTTGGTTGAAGGCCAATGGCCGATTGATTGCTTCGGAAGGTGTTC
>JAYUPT010000191.1:0-3193 GCA_043759965.1 Aestuariivirga sp.
TTTACCAAGCTGTTGCCTGAGAAACTGTTCTTCCGTTTGGTTGAGGTGGCGTTATTTTTACTATCGCTCAAGCTGATCTATGATGGCTATAGCGGATTAACAAAAATCTGACGCTCGCGGGTGGTCTTTCAATCATACAATTGGAACAATGTTTTGCTTGCGTGATGCGCCATGCTGTTAATAGTGTGGCGCATTATGAAATTGAAATTCCACACACTCGATGTTTTCACAACGCGCAAATTCGCGGGCAATCCACTTGCTGTGGTTCTGGATGCGGATCAACTATCCACCGAGCAAATGCAAACCATCACCAAAGAGTTCAATCTCTCTGAAACCACATTTGTGATGAAGCCAGATGATCCAGCCAACACGGCAAAAATGCGGATATTTTTTCCCGGTGGTGAAATGCCCTTCGCGGGCCACCCCACCTTAGGCACGGCGGTTTTATTGGCAGAGCTGCTCAATCTCACAGAAGTGCGCTTTGAAATAAAAGCCGGTCTCACTCCCGTGAAGATATCCAAAGGTGGGGCCGGAATTTTCACGGCACCCATTGTTCCATTCCATGTTGATGTGAAGTTGCCAAGCATTGAGCAAACGGCACAAGCACTTAATCTAAGGCCAGACGATATTGGTTTTGATGGCCACAAACTCGCTATGCTTCAAGGTGGGCCAAGTTTTTTCTATGTCCCTGTGAAAACCCGCGCCGCACTTGAAAAATCTCAAGTACGCCAGCCTTATTGGGCCGATTTGTTAGCGCCTTTGGATGGCAGCACGGATGCTGCTTATTTATATACGCGTGGCGGCGATGCTCCATATGCCAGTTTCCGTGCGCGAATGTATGCCCCATCAGGCGGCATTCCAGAAGATCCAGCAACCGGCTCAGCAACGGCACTTTTAGCTGCTCAACTTCTCACGGCCGAAAACCTAAAAGACGGCACGCATATTTGGAATTTAGAGCAGGGCTATGAAATGGGTCGCCCGTCTGATTTGCGCTTGGAGGCGGATGTAAAACATGCCAAGCTCGTCAGCGTGCGCGTGGGTGGCAGCGCCATTCGACTTATGAGCGGGGAGATAGAACTATGAGCCTGACACAATTTTTATTGGTCATTCACCTTTTGGCAATTTCTGTTGGCATTGGCATTGGTGTAACTAATTTGATAAACATGCGGGTGGCGCGCACCCAAACTGGTGATATTGCCAAGGGATTGATGATGCACCGCATGGCGATGCTGCCTTACGGCGATGCCGTGTTTGTTACCATTTTGGTGACAGGTGGATTGTTGCTATGGGCCATCGGCGGCCCCGCTGGCTTGCCACAAACTTTTAACATCAAGATGCTTTTTGTGGTCATCTGGGTTGTGGCTTATGTTGTGATGCGCCTTACTGTGAGGCAATTGAAAGCCACGGGTAATATGGCTCTGGTCAAGCGCCTCGGCATGTTAGCGCAAATTCTGCTCACGGCAGTTGTGGCTGCGGTTATTTGCGCCGTTCTAACTTTCGCTACTTAATTACTCGATCCCCAGAATGGCCTTGGCTTGCGCTGTCACGTCAAGGCCTTCTTGCTCATTGCCAGCACCACACAGCTGCACCGCTTGGCTGCGCAAATCATTAACCTCAGTGCTTTGATCAGAGTCGAGTTGGGCTGATGCCAAGGCTGAATCAATCTTCGCAATATCATCCTGACAGGTGCCAGCAAACGCTGGAGCTGATAGTGTGAGGAGCAGTGCAGTGGCGCTGAGAATCTTGAACATGTGAAATCCTGTTAATTATGGGCCAGCCTTTGCCCGTTAATTTTGACCAAACTATGCCTGAGTCGCGGCCAAAGGTAAAATTGATGGTTAATGCTGGGTCAATCACTCAGGTTTAGACCTGCCTTCACCCAGCAGCGCCATGATTTCTGCGCCCAATTGCATATCTGGCACGTGACCAAATTTTTGACGGCGCAGATTTCCGCCGCGGTCGATCAATAGCATGGTCGGAGTTCCTTCCATGCCGTAAATCTCCATGGTTTTCGGGATTGTTATTTTGGGCATTTGCGGTTGGTCGATGGCCACCGGAAAGTTAATCCGGTTTTCATGCAAGAAGGCTTTGAGTGAAATCGGCCCCATCGCATCATGATGTTCAAACACTGTGTGCAGGCCGAGCACCGAGAGTTCGGCACCCTTGAACAAAGCGTGGACTTGACGAAGTTGGGGAATAAGCTCGGACACACAGCCGGGGCACAACATTTGGAAGGCCCCAGCAATGATCACCCGCCCGCGCAAAGCCGCCAAGGAAAGCGGTGAATCCGCATTCAGCCATTGTTCAACTACCCATTCTGGCGCAGGACGATTCTCTAGCATGATAAAGGCTAGCTTAGCGTTTCTGCACAAGCCGAGCAATTGTATGATCTCCAGTTGCAACAGATGGAAGGCTGCGCTAAGCAATAACCATGTTCGAAAATCTGCTCCCGAAGTTAGACCTCCTCCTTCTTAGCTGCCCCTAAGGGCCGGCCGGGCGTGATCGCCTTGGCTCTTTGGGGAAACGAACATAAATCCAACTCAGCTAAGCAGAGACCTCTCATTATGATGATCAATCCCCAGTCTAAATATCGTGCCTTCCCACAAATTGATTTGCCCAACCGCCAGTGGCCTAATAATCAAATCACCAAAGCCCCCATCTGGTGCAGCGTTGATTTGCGCGATGGCAACCAATCGCTCATTGAACCCATGGGCCATGAGCGCAAATTGCGCATGTGGAATGCGTTGGTCGCCATGGGCTTCAAAGAAATTGAAATCGGCTTTCCATCGGCCAGCCAAACTGATTTTGATTTCTGCCGCTTCCTCATCGACAATAATAAAATCCCTGCGGATGTCACCGTGCAAGTGTTGGTGCAATGCCGCGAGGAATTGATCACCCGCACATTTGAAGGCATACGCGGTGCGAAATCTGCCATCGTGCATTTTTATAATTCCACATCCGAATTGCAGCGCCGCGTGGTGTTCAAGCAAGATCGCGCGGGCATCAAACAGATCGCTGTGAATGGTGCCAAGCTGATCAAGTCGTTGGCCGAAAACAGCGGCATGGAAGATGCCATTCGCTTTCAATATTCGCCTGAAAGCTTCACCGGAACCGAGCTGGATTATGCTGTGGAAATTTGCGAAGCGGTGATGGATGAAATTCGCCCCACACCACAAAAACCAATCATTCTCAA
>JAYUPT010000192.1:0-8211 GCA_043759965.1 Aestuariivirga sp.
GGCATGGCATTTCATAACACTGCCGCGCGTTATATGTATTCGCTGGGTCGTGAAGGGGTTTTGCCAAGCTTCGTTTCAGAAACCCATGACCACCACAAAAGCCCACACAAGGCTTCAGCAGTTCAATCTGTTCTCGCGGCTGTGTGGGTGGTTTTGTATGGTATTAGCTATGGCTTTAATGATCCGTCGGCACAAGCTTGGCTGGGCGTTTACACGCTGTTTGCTGTGCTTGGCACGGGCCTGTTGTTGGTGTTGCAAGCGATTGTTTCGTTGGCGATCTTCAATTGGTTCCGCAAAAATGGCGGTGGCAACGTATTTACAACGGTGATTGCACCACTTGTGTCGTTCGTTGTGCAATTGCTTTTGGTTTATACCTTGGTTGATAATCTTGCCACACTTGGCGGCACCAATGGCTTTGCCAAAAGCATTCCATATATTGCGCTGGCCATTCTTCTGGTTGGGTTGGTTTGGGGCTATGTTCTTAAATCCAGCAATCCAGCGGCCTACAAGAATATCGGACACATGGTCAACGAAGAATAAGGGTTTGGTCATCTGACATCATTGGGGACAGCAAGCAATTGCTGTCCCTTTTTTATGAGGGTATTATTATGGTGCATTCAGTTTCTGGGCGTTCGGTGTTGGTTACCGGGGGCAGCAAAGGCATTGGCAAGGGCATTGCCCGGGTTTTTGCCAAGGCGGGTGCCAGAGTGGCTATTATGGCACGGCACTTGGATAAAGCCAAAGCCGCAGCAGTCGAAATTGGCCATGGCGCAATAGGTATCAGCGGAGATGTGACTTCGGCTGCAAGCCTCGATAAAGCCTGCGCTGAGATTGCGGCCCGCTTTGGTGGCTTGGATATTTTATGCGCCAATGCCGGAATTTTTCCACAAGCGCGATTGGAAAACATGACTGAGCTTGAATGGGACGAAACGAACGACACCAATCTCAAAGGCACGTTTCTCACGGTGAAGGCAGCACTGCCCTATTTGAAAAAATCTGATCAGGCGCGCATTGTGATCACTTCATCAATCACCGGTCCGGTCACAGCTTTTCCGGGGTGGACGCATTATGCGGCATCGAAAGCAGGGCAACTTGGTTTTATGCGCGCTGCCTGCATGGAGGTTGCTAAGTATGGCATCACAGTCAATGCCGTGCTGCCCGGCAATATTATGACGGAAGGCTTCATTGCCATGGGTGAAGAGCACATGAAATCCATGGCTGCCGCAGTGCCCTTGGGAAGGTTTGGCACCGTTGAAGACATTGGCCATGCAGCCTTATTCTTGGCCTCAAAAGAAGCGGCCTATGTCACAGGTCAAACCATTATTGTGGATGGCGGCCAGATTTTGCCCGAGTGCGCTGATGCTTTAGTGCAGGCTTAAAGTGGATCTGCGCTGAAGGTATCGCAATCATCCAGCTTCGTTGCGGCCATGCCTTGCTTGAACCACTTCATGCGCTGGGCTGAGGTGCCATGGGTGAAGCTTTCAGGCACAGCATAGCCTTGGCTGCGCTTTTGCAAGCGATCATCACCAATTTGGCTGGCAGCATTCAAGGCTTCTTCAACATCGCCCGATTCCAGAATATGTTTGGTGGCATCAGCTTCTGTTGCCCAAATGCCCGCGAGACAATCAGCTTGCAATTCCATTTTAACAGACAGCAAATTGCTTTCTGCTTCCGACGCGCGTGACCGTGCGGCTTGCACTTGTTGTGAAATTCCAAGCACAGTTTGCACATGATGGCCAACTTCATGGGCGATCACATAGGCTTGAGCAAAATCGCCGGGGGCGCCTAATTTGGTTTTCATATCTTGATAGAAGGCAAGATCGATATAAACTTTATGGTCTGATGGGCAATAAAATGGGCCCATGGCTGATTGGGCCGTGCCGCAACCTGATTGGGTGTAGCCACTGAACAACACAAGTGGAGGCTTCTCATAGTTCTTGCCCATGTCTTTAAAAATCTTGCCCCACACGTCTTCGGTGGAGCCTAACACACGGGCCACAAAGTCTTTTCCGGCATCTGTTGTGGTTACATCATTGCCAACAACGCCACCGCCGGAAGCAGCACCACTATCGGCTTGGCCCACTTGGGCATTGCCAGTTGTATCAGGCAATTCAATCTGCGTTGTGTTGCCTGGAAGCGAGATGCCCCCGCCATTGAACATGTTAATAAGATCAACGCCCACAAAAAATTTCAAACCAAAATAGACAACCGCTAACAAAATGATTCCGCGCAATCCAATCGTGCGAAACAAGAGGGGAAGAAGGCTCGTGAGCAAACCACCACCCAAGCCACCGCCCCCGCGCCCACCAAGATCGGACATGCCGCCATCTCCCGGGCGAAAACCGCCGCCGCCGCCGCGTTGGTCTTCCACATTGTCGCTTGGCTTTTGATTGTCGAGTTTCATGGAAACTTCCTTAAAAAATTGTTGGGCAGAATTTGGAGGTTCTCACTGACATTTGCAAGGCTGGTTTTGCATTATTTCTGTGATGCGCTAAGACGCGAGGATTATGACAGATAGACTCATCATCGCCCTTGCTCAACTCAACCCCATTGTTGGGGGTGTTGCTGCCAATTTCGCCAAAGCTAAAACTGAGGTTGGAAAACTTGTTGGCGTTGATTTGGTGCTGTTTCCTGAACTGTTCATGGCGGGTTATCCACCCGAAGATTTGGTGTTGCGGCCTTCATTTGTGAAAGCTTGCAAAGCGGCAGTGGAAGAATTGGCACGCGAATTTGCTGCGGGGCCAGCTATTCTCATGGGTCTGCCGTGGAGAGAGGGCGGCAAGTTACATAATTCGGTAGCTCTGCTCAACGACGGCAAAATTGAAACCGTGCGCCATAAATTTGATTTGCCAAATTATGGCGTGTTTGATGAAAAGCGTGTGTTTCAACCGGGACCAGCTCCTGGCCCCATTTCAGTCAAAGGTGTTCGCATTGGTGTGCCCATTTGCGAAGATATTTGGACTGAAGAAACTTGCGAGACGTTGGCCGAAACAGGCGCAGAAATTTTGCTCTCGCCCAACGGTTCGCCCTTTGAACGCAACAAGGATGATGTGCGTTTGAATCTTGTTGTGGCGCGCGTTACCGAAACCGGATTGCCTCTGGCCTATCTCAATCAAGTGGGCGGGCAAGATGAGCTTGTGTTTGATGGCGCATCATTTGTGCTGAATGCGGATCGTTCACTCGCGCTTCAAATGCCGATGTTTGAAGAGGCTGTTGCCATCACTGAATGGGTGCGTGGGCCGAATGGCTGGAGCATGACGGTTGGTGAAGTGGCCAAGCTTCCAGAGAATGAAGAAGAAACCTGGAAGGCTTGTGTGCTGGGCCTTCGTGATTATGTTGATAAAAACAAATTCCCCGGCGTCGTACTGGGTCTTTCCGGCGGCATTGATTCTGCTGTGGTGGCGGCGATGGCCGTTGATGCGCTTGGAGCATCGCGCGTTCATTGCGTGATGTTGCCTTATGCTTACACCAGCGAAGACAGTTTGGTGGATGCCAAGGAATGTGCGGCATTGCTTGGTGTGCGTTATGACATTGTACCGATCAAAGAACCTGTTGAAGGATTTCTTTCAGCGTTAGGCCCGATGTTTGAAGGCACGCAATCTGGTGTGACGGAAGAAAATTTGCAGTCGCGTTCGCGTGGTGTTGTGCTCATGGCAATCTCCAATAAGTTCGGCTCAATGGTTTTAACCACTGGCAATAAATCTGAAATGAGTGTGGGCTATGCTACACTTTATGGCGATATGAATGGCGGGTTCAACCCGATCAAAGATGTTTATAAAATGGAAGTGTATCGGCTTGCGGCATGGCGCAACATGCAAAGCCATGTGATTCCCGAACGCATCATCACCAAATCGCCCACGGCGGAGCTTCGCCCCAATCAAACTGATCAAGATTCGTTGCCACCTTACGCAGTGCTGGATGATATTCTTGAAGGCTTGGTAGAGCATGAGCAAACGCTGGCAGAGATTGTTGCGCGAGGACATGACCCGGTTTTGATCAAACGGATTCAACACATGTTATATGTGGCTGAGTATAAGCGGAGACAGGCAGCGCCCGGTGTGAAGATTACGCGGCGCAATTTTGGCCGTGATAGAAGGTATCCGATTACAAATGGGTTTAGGGACCAGATCAGTTAAGCACCCCCTCCGCCCTTCGGGCACCTCCCCCAGCAAGCTGGGAGGAGGGTATGAATTGTCACGCTCCCTCAACTTGTTGGGGGAGCTGTCCGAAGGACTGAGGGGGACCTTGCTGAAAAGCCCTAGCTATAAATCTCCACGCTCGCTTGCGCTGCTTCTGAATAGCGATTGCCATGGGCGAAGCCAACGGGCAGAATTTCTTCAATCTCTTTCAAATCTTGAGTTGTGAGTTTGATCTCTGCTCCGGCTACATTAACAGCCAAGTGTTCTGCAGTTCGTGTTCCAGGAATGGGAATGATATGATCGTGCTGATGCAGAATCCACGCCAATGCCAAGCTTGCTGGTTTCCAGCCACGCGCTCTTGCATAGGATTTAAATTTCTCAGTCTCTACCATATTGAATCTATAATTTGGGACCTATATACTTAACTAGCCAAAAATAATTTGACAACAGTATTTTTATTGGCTAGTTATATCCTTGTTGAAAAGGATGTTTGCCGTGGCCAACTCAAATACAATTAGCACCTATGATTTTTTTCAAAAATTCCCCGATGAAACTGCGGCAAGAAAACACTTTGAATTGAAACGGTGGGGGAACACTCCTTATTGTGGGCACTGTGGCAGTACAGCAGTGGTTGAATGTAAAGACCATAAGCCGATGGCTTATCGTTGCCGCGATTGCCGAAACCATTTCAGTGTGCGTACAGGAACTGTGTTAGCCGAATCCCGTTTGCCGTTGCATAAATGGCTCTTGGCAATCTACATGCTTACCAGTGCCCGCAAAGGTATTCCGTCAACACAAATGGCACGGGAAATGGACATTACACAAAAATCTGCATGGTTTTTGGCACAACGCATTCGTGAAACTTGGCTAAACAATAGCAATGACAGTGACACAAGCTCGCCCGTTCAGGTAGATGAATGCTTTGTTGGCGGCAAAGAGCAAAACAAACATGCTAGTTTGAAATTACATCGCGGTCGCGGTTCTGTTGGCAAAATTGCAGTCATAGGAATGAGGGAGCAGAATGGCAATGTAACTGCAAAGCCTATTGCGGATGTAACGGGTGCCACACTCAAAGGCTTCATCAAGGAAAATGTTGATTTAGGTTCCGTTGTTGTAACGGATAACTTTAGATCATACTCAGGTCTGAGTAAGGATGGCTACATTCATAAAACAGTCAATCACTCTGTCGGTGAGTATGTCCGCGATCAAGCTCACACAAATGGAATAGAAAGTTTTTGGGCGTTGCTGAAACGCGGTCACTACGGAATTTATCATTTTATGAGCGCCAAGCATCTGCATCGTTATGTGAACGAGTTTTCATTCCGCCACAACACATCGTCTCGGGGCACAATGTATTTCATTGATGAGACAATTCAAAAAATGTTGAACAAGCGCCTGACCTATAAGGACCTCACAAATGCCTAAGAAAATAAATTTGATTGAACCAATCAATGCAACAGTTGACGAACTGACTGGTGCCATTTTTCGAAAATCTACGTCTATTAAAAGCAAACTAAAGAGCACACATGAAGGTGTGTTGCCTCTTGCAAACATTGATCTGAATGTTGCGGTGCTCAATGATGGTACGCGAGTAATTAGCCAAGCTGGCGTATTTAAAGCTTTTGGCCGCACTAAAAGAGGACGCGGAAAGGCAGATATTCGGGTGCTCAATAGGCCCGCTTTTTTGGATGCAAAGAACCTACAACCCCATATAAATGAGGGGTTAGAGGCAGTGCTCAATACTATTGTTTACACCGCAAAGAACGGAACAGTAGTTGAAGGTTATAATGCCGAAATTCTGCCCAAAATTTGCGAAGTGTATTTGAATGTACGGGCAAGTGGCAATCTTGTAAAACAACAACAACCTCTAGCTAGAGCAAGCGAAGTACTGTTGTTAGCATTAGCTAATGTTGGCATCGCCTCACTAGTTGATGAGGCAACTGGGTATCAGTATGACAGAAAGCATGACGCGCTTCGTTTGTTGCTTACTAAATATATTGAAGAAGGTTTGCAGAAATGGCTAAAAACTTTCCCCGATGGATTCTTTCTTGAACTAGACAAGCTTTACGGGAACGACAAAACAACATCGCAAAAACGCCCTCAGTACTACGGCAAATTTATAAATAAATACGTCTATGATCCTATCGAAAATGGTTTCGTCAAAAACAAACTTAATGAACTCAACATTGACGAATTAGGCAAAAGGAAAGCTCGATTCCACCAATGGCTCACAGATGAAGGCAGAACAATTCTTGTCCATCAAATTGGCCGCGTTCAAGGATTAATGGAAGACTGCTCAACTATTGCGAGCTTCAAAACTAAAGCTGCAAAAAGAAAGAAAGTCTCGATAGCACCGTATCTGTTCGATGATATGAACGAGATAGGTTGAACTTAAAAAACTGCATCTCAGTCAACAAACCTGAAGTGCAAATGGCTAGTTAAGTATATAGGTCCCTATAATTTGGTTCTTGAAATCTCGGCAGGGTGCGGCGGAAATCGGCGGGTTGCAGCTTATCAACATCGATAACCACATCACTCAATGTGCCGCGCGCCAAAGGCGAGAAAGGCACAAATGCCGTTCCTAGTTTTTTACAAGTTTGTATCATTCCCAATTCTGGCAGGCGGCACCATAGTGAGTATTCACTTTGAACAGCCGCAACATGGCCAAGTTTGCTGGCGCGCATCAATGAAGAGGGTGAGATTTCGGAAAAGCCAATGGCTTTGATTTTGCCTTGCTGCTTAAACTCCAACAAAGTTTGCATCACATCTTCGATGGGCAGATCAAACTGGCGGCGGTGAATATAATAAAGGTCAATACTTTCCAACCCAAGGCGCTGCAAGGATGAGTTGAGGCATTCGGTGAGATATTTCTTGCCGTTATCCACCCCGCGCGGGGTGGGAACGATGCCGCCTTTGGTGGCAATGGTGAAGCGCTTTCTAGCTGAAGGATTCTTGCGGAAATAGTCGCCGATCACAGTTTCAGAGATATAAGGTCCATAGATGAGGGCTGTGTCGATAAAATCCACACCACTCTCAAGTGCCAAATCCAATGTGCGGTGGCTGGTGGCAATATCTGTTTCGCCAGAAGTTCCGGCAAAGCTCATGGCGCCTAAGCCAATTTCGCCCACCATGGGGCCGTTTTTTCCAATTTGCCGTTTTTTCAAAATTTTATCTCCATTCTTGACGGATAACATATAGATCGCTACCGCTTTCCGCCATGAACATCGTACGCTTTGCACCCTCCCCCACTGGCCGCATTCACATTGGCAATGCGCGCGCCGCCCTGCTCAATTGGTTGTTCGCTCTAAAAACCGGCGGGCAATTTATTCTGCGTTACGACGACACAGACACGGCGCGCTCCACACAAGAATTTGCTGATGGCATCGCCACGGATGTGGCATGGCTTGGAATTCAACCGCACCGCATTGAGTGGCAGTCTAAACGCTTTGATCGCTATGACTTGGTGGCCGATGACTTGCGGGCGCGTGGATTTTTGTACCCTTGTTATGAAACTGCGGATGAGTTGGACCGCCGCCGCAAGCGCCAGCAGGCGCGGGGCTTGCCGCCGGTTTATGATCGAGCTGCGCTGAAATTAACCAAAGAAGAAACCGAAGCGTTTTTGGCTGAGGGCCGCAAACCGCATTGGCGCTTTAAGTTGAAGCATGAAGATGTGACGTGGGATGATATGATCCGGGGTCCGGTTCATATCAATTCTTCCACGTTATCTGATCCAGTTCTTATCCGCGAAGATGGCACATATCTCTACACGCTGCCTTCAGTGATCGATGATATTGATTTCAACATCACGCATGTTATTCGCGGCGAAGACCATGTGGTGAATACGGCTGTGCAAATTGAAATCAGCGAAGCGATTTCCGGCGCGTCACCGATTTATGCCCATTACAGTTTGCTGACCGGAGCTGATGGCAAGGGGCTTTCCAAACGTTTGGGTTCGCTTTCCATTCAACAATTCCGTGATGATGGTTTGGAAGCTATGGCCGTTGTAAGCCATGCTTCGCTTCTCGGCACGTCTGACAATATTCATCCGTGTACGGATATTCAAGAGCTGATT
>JAYUPT010000193.1:0-3181 GCA_043759965.1 Aestuariivirga sp.
ACCAAGATTTTTCATTTTGCACGTTTTGATGTGGCGGTGCTGAAGCATTATTTGGGTGTTGACACCTATCCGCTTTATTGCACCAAAATCGCTTCCAAATTGGTGCGCACCTACACTGATCGCCATGGTCTTAAAGATTTGATCAAAGAACTTTTGGGTGTGGAGCTCAACAAGCAGCAGCAAAGCTCTGATTGGGGCGCGCATGTGCTTTCCGAAGCGCAGAAACAATATGCAGCCCTTGATGTGGTTTATTTGCATGAAGTGAAAGCCCGGCTTGACCAGATGCTGGAGCGCGAGGGCCGCAGTGCTATAGCCAAATCTTGTTTTGATTTTATTCCGACGCGAGCTGCGCTTGATCTTGGTGGCTGGGCCGAGGAAGATGTGTTTGCACATTGAGATAGTTTGTGAACAACCGCCTACAGCGTTTGAGTAAAAAAGCTGGGCGGAGAGCTTTGCTGGCGCGCTTTATTGGCCCATTGGCCGCTCTTGGTGGTCTTGGCATTTTTGTAGTTTATCTTTTCCAGTCTGGCTTTTTTGCTATGCTTACGCCAGACCCGCAGGTTGAAACCGTCAACAGACCAGCCACCACAGAAATCAGGGGTGTGGATGCTTTAATCAATGGTTTTGATAAGGATGGCTTGCCTTATACCATTACCGCCAATCAGGCAGTTCAAGATGCCAGCAATTCAAAACTTGTGCGCCTTGATGGCCCGCGCGGGGTTTTTTCACGAAGTTCTGGCAAGAAGATTGATCTGTCGGCCAGGACGGCACTCTATGACGCCGAAACGAAGATGTTAACTTTGGAGGGTGATGTTGTTTTCGCACAAGCTGGAAGCTACAAAGCCACTATGCTCAAAGCTGATTTGAACCTGAATGATATGAGTCTCTCTTCAAAATCTGCGGTTCATGTGGAAATGGGCGGCGGAAGTGTTGATGCTGATCATCTTGAAATCAGCGACAACGGAAAAAAGACATTGTTTACGGGCCATGTAAAGGCCAACCTGAAATCTGATATTGAAAGTGGAATTGTGCCATGAAAACATTTGCCTCACTGCTTTGCTCCGCTGTGCTTGCAGGATTTATACATATGCCAGCGGCGTATGGCGCAGAGAGTGTGTTGATTGACGCTGATTCAATGGAAGTGATTGAAGCAGAACATCGCACCATATTTAAGGGTAATGTGGTGGCAACACGGCCGACCGACAAAATTGTTGCTGATCAAATGATCGTTACCACAGCAGATCAAAAGCAAAGCGATGGCTCTGTTAAAACCGTAACAAACTTTCTCGACGCAAAGGGCCATGTGACAATCACCACTGCGACACAAACGATCAAGGGTGATTGGGCAAAATTTTATATTCAGGAAGACAGACTGGAAGTGGGTGGCAATGTGAGCGTGGTGCAAGGCAAAAGCACCGTGCGCGGCACCAAGCTTACGATCAACCTCAAATCTAATAACCTCCAAATGAGTGGCGGGCGCGTGCGTGGAAGTTTTGTTCCTAAATAAGCTTAAAATTCACGCAATATTAAGATAAATAGGACCTAATTAGGTGACGCAATACGAAGGAAGACGAATTAGCCCTGCCCCCATGGCTCCGAGAGGAACCGCACCGCGCGGAAATTTCCGTGCAGCACCCATGATCAGGAAAAGGGTTGAAGATGGACTTTCCGCTAAATTGCTGGCCAAATCTTACAAGAAGCGGCCAGTGGTGCGGAATGTGTCGGTCTCCGTAAGGCGTGGTGAGGCTGTCGGTCTGCTTGGGCCCAATGGCGCTGGTAAAACGACCTTGTTCTACATGATTACAGGGTTGATTGCTGCGGACCAAGGCACGATCAGTTTGGATGGTGTGGATATAACCAACCTGCCCATGTATCAAAGGGCGCGTTTAGGGATTGGCTATCTGCCTCAGGAAAGCTCTATTTTCCGGGGTCTCACGGTTGAACAAAATCTGCGTTCGGTTCTCGAGCTACATGAGCCCGAGAAGGCCAGACGTGAAAGTAAGTTGCGTGAGTTGTGTGATGAGTTCTCAATATCCCATATCCGGCATTCGCCGGCTGTTGCGCTCTCTGGCGGAGAGCGTCGGCGCGTGGAAATCGCCCGCGCCCTTGCCGCAAAACCCCAGTTTATGCTCCTCGATGAGCCCTTCGCCGGGATTGATCCGATTGCGATCGGTGATATACGCCAGCTGGTGCGACAGCTCACCGCTCGGGGAATCGGGGTGCTTATTACGGATCACAACGTTAGAGAAACCCTCGAACTTATTGACCGTGCACTCATCCTCCATGAGGGCCAGGTTCTAACGCAGGGAACACCTCAAGATATTGTCAATGATCCAGATGTTAGACGCTATTACCTTGGTGAGGATTTTGCCTATTAGGCTCACGGTGCTTGCATGGCATTGATGCAGAAACTTAGCCTGAAGCAGGGCCAATCGCTGGTGATGACACCGCAATTGCAGCAAGCAATTAAATTGCTGCAAATGTCTAATCTTGAAATTCAGGATTTCGTTGAAGCCGAATTGGAGCGTAACCCGCTGCTGGAACGCACTGATGCTGGCGTTGAAATTGCCGCTCCCAAGGAAGAGATTTCAACCGTATCTGAAATTGAAAACAGCTCTGCTGTTGATGCCAAAGGTGCTGACGGCGATGGCGCTGATCTTGGCTCTGATAGTGCCGCAGTTGCTGCAGAAACAAACTCCATGCCCGCACCTGAAAGTGGCACCCGCAGTTCTGGCCAAGTTTCACTCGACGGCGAGGCATATGATTTTGCCGCAAACATTAGCCGTGAAATTACTTTGGGCGAGCATTTAACCAGCCAGCTCAGCATGCACTTCAAAGATCCGGTTGAACTTCTCATTGGGCAATATCTCATTGGCATGGTGAATGAAGCAGGCTACCTCACAGGCGATGTGGCCAGTGTTGCTGAAATGATGGGCGCAGAGAAACCTCGGGTTGAAGCCGTGCTCACTGTGGTGCAAAAATTTGATCCACCGGGCGTGTTCGCCGCTGACTTGAAAGAGTGCCTGCGCATTCAATTGCAAGAGCTCAACCACTACGATCCGGCCATGGCAATTTTGCTTGAGCATCTTCCTCTGGTGGCCAAGCGCGACTTTCAGGCTTTGAAAAACCTGTGTGGTGTGAGCCTTGAAGATGTGCAGGATATGTTTTTGGAATTGCGTAA
>JAYUPT010000194.1:0-3174 GCA_043759965.1 Aestuariivirga sp.
TACATCTGTTTTGTCATATTCCGAAAGGCCACGCCAAGTATAGCCTGCGCGATTGATCAGTTTTTCCCAGCCGCCAACTCCCTTGATCCATTTTTTAATCTGGGCTTTGGTGGGTTTCACAACAGAATAATCAGAAAATTCAACCACCACAGATTTTGCATCAAGCCATTTCAAAGCATATTGGCAGGTGGAGCATTTCTTTAGTCCGTAAGCCTTGATCGTCATATATCACCTGTTGAGCGAAAGCGTTTTGTCGGTAAAGGCATCGGCCCCTCCAGATATTTGATCGGTGAAAGCTTTAAACAGGCCTTCAATTTCAGCCTTCTCAATATCCTTCACAATAAACACCAGCCGTGTTTCTTCTCTGCCATCCGGCCACTCTTTTAAGCGCGCTGGTGGATGAAACACATGCTGCACACCATGCACGGCTAAGGGCCGCGTTGGATCATCAGAGGTTTTTATAAGACCCTTCATGCGGAGCATATTGGCCCCATGATAAGAGGCCAGCAATTCAAAGAATAGTTCCAAGCCTTGAGGAGAAATGGAACGCACATCCGAAAACGCAAACGACCTAATATGAGCGTCATGGCGCGATTTATCATGGTGGTAATGCTCGTGGCGATGAACCGCTTCATCAGCGAGCCAACCTTGAACATTCATTGTTTTGGTGGCCGGATCAAACAGCCCCATCGTAAATAATTTAGCAGCAGTAGCTTCCCCACGATGCGTGGTAAGCAGCCGTGCCGAAGGATTGAGTTTCCGCAAGCGCCCGATGATAGCGAACATTTTTTCTTCGCCTTCTAGCCCATGCAGCAAATCTAATTTTGTGAGAACAATCCGGTCAGCCACTGCAACCTGTTTAACAGCTTCGGGATGTGCATCCAAAGTGGCCCAGCCATTCACGCCGTCCACAACCGTAATCACCCCTTCAAGCCGCAAACGCTGCACCAACACATCATCTCGCATCAAAGCGTGAAGCACAGGTGCCGGATCAGCCAGCCCCGTGGTTTCAATCACTATTCTGTCAAATGCTTTCACTGTGCCTGCATCGCGCCGCGATAAAAGATCGGCAATCGTAACTATCAAATCGCCCCGAATAGTGCAGCACAAGCAGCCTGATGACAGCTCAACGATGTTATCATCAGATTTTTCAACCAGCAGATGATCAATGCCAATCTCACCAAATTCATTGATGATGACACAGGCGTTTGCCAACATCTCTTCTTTGAGCATCGAGTTCAAAAGCGAGGTTTTACCGGAACCTAAAAATCCGGTGAGCACGGCAACAGGAAGGGGGGTGCGGTCAATCATGTATGTCTTATAGACTCGCAACCTTCAGAAACTCTAGGCCAAATTCCAATCAAATTTAGCAATCACCGGAACATGATCAGATGGCTGCGTCCAATTGCGCACCGGGCGAAGAACTTCAATGCCGGTGCAATGTGGAGCCAAATCACCCGTAGCCCAAACATGGTCAAGCCTGCGGCCTTTATCGGCAACACTCCAATCTTTAGCGCGGTAGCTCCACCATGTATAAAGTTTTTTGGAATGCGGCACATGATTGCGCATCACATCCACCCAGCCGCCGGCTTCTTGAATGCGCGCAAATTTTTCAACTTCAATGGGCGTATGAGAAACAACTTTAACCAGCTCCCTGTGCGACCATACATCGTGTTCCATCGGTGCAATGTTAAGGTCGCCCACTGTAATTGCCCCATAACCTTCTGGTGCTGCATGGTCTTTAGACCATTCTTCCATCTCAGCCAAAAAATCTAACTTATGGCCAAATTTTTCATTGATTTCTCTGTCAGGCTCATCGCCACCTGCGGGCACATAAAGATTATGCAGCAGAAATGGTTTTTCGCCTTCAAAACGTACGCTCACATGGCGGCAATCGCCCTTTTCACAAAAATTGCGACTATGTTGCGTGTGAAATGGAATGCGCGAAACAATGGCCACACCATGATAGCCCTTTTGGCCAAACTCAGCGATGTGTGAATAGCCAAGAGCTGCCAACGGAGCCGATGGAAATTGCCCTTGCGGGCATTTGGTTTCTTGCAGGCATAAAATATCTGGTGCCTGCTCTTTGAGAAGCCGTTCGACGAGACCAATCCGCAAGCGCACTGAATTGATGTTCCATGTTGCTAAAGAAAAACCCATGAGAACTCACATGGCATGGGCTTTTAAAAGCGGCAAGAGGATTATTTAGCGTGTCGAAGACTTAATTGCCTTCGGGCCGGTTGATTTTGCCAATAAACAATTTGGGATCAAATGTTCCACCAGTTTCAATGTTGGCCAATTGCACAGTGGTGCGGCGGCCCTTGCCATCCACAATCACCCATTGTTGCAATTGATTGCGGGTCTCATCGAAAATCAAAATAATATAACCGCCCAAATGGTCTTTGCGGTCCATCAAAGATACACTGATAATGCCATCAGCACTTTCAAACCCAATCACATCAGTTTCAGCAAGCAGATCAATTTTTGGCGAAACCACCAAGCGCAGCGGCGTTGCTGATAGTGGAAGTTGATCGCCTCTTTCTTTTATTTTATTTTTAATAGTCAGCCATTTGCCGTCAGACACAATGAGCAATGGATTTGGCGGCGCATATTCAAAGCGCAATTTACCTGGCTTGCTGATTAGTAACACGCCTTGTGATTCTTGCCCGCGCGGGCTGATTTGAGTGAAATCGCTTTTCAGTGTTTGAAAGCTGTTAATATAAGCATTGATGTTCCGAATGGCCTGCTGCTGTTCGGCAGTTAAACTGATCGTTGGAACTTTGGACGTTTTTGCCAGAGCCGGACTTATGACAAAAATGGCAGACACCAAAGCCACCGCGATCAATTTCAAAAATTTCAACATGTCTATCCGAATCTTTCAGCTAAAGTTTCTAGGTCGCATTTACGCATTCTCACCTAACCATACAAGCGGGCGGATTTGCGGCAATTTTTAGCCGCGCGCACTGTCTCCCGGCACCAAAATTTCGCGCTTTCCAGTGCCATTGGCAGCTGAAATCAGCCCTTCCTTTTCCATGCGCTCAATCAAGCTTGCGGCCTTGTTATAACCCACTTGCAAACGCCGCTGCACATAACTAGTGGACACTTTTTTATCTCGCAAAACCACAGCCACAGCTTGATCATAAAGCTCATCGCCAGAGCCACCTTCGCCTCCCG
>JAYUPT010000195.1:0-25809 GCA_043759965.1 Aestuariivirga sp.
AAAAAGTGCGCCACTTGAATGTGGCGCACTTCCTATCTTTTGTCGATTAGTTCTTAGCCATAAAGTCGCCCATGTTGGCGGGAGTTACCAACTGGAACGGGATCCAAACTTTAGTTTCAACTTTTTCGCCCTTAGCAAGGGCGATTGCAGCGCCAACAGCACCAGCACCTTGGCCAGCAGCATCTTGGAACACTGTTACATCAAGATCGCCTGCCTTCATGTAAGCAAGCGCTTCTTGAGTTGCGTCGATGCCACCAACAACTACAGACTTCATATCCCAACCAGCAGCTTTCATCGCGTTGATGGCACCAATTGCCATGTTGTCGTTGTTTGCAATAACTGCAGCTGGCTTGTGGCCGGCAGCAATCCAGTTGGTCATCAAATCTTGTGCCTTAACAGGATCCCAAACAGCTGTTTGCTCGTCAAGGATCTTCAGACCAGCGCATTCTGGAGTTGCGATTACGTCATGGATATCCTTGGTGCGTTGCACGGCAGCTTGGTTTCCAAGATCGCCAACCATAACCAAAATGTCGCCTTTGCCACCCAAGAGCTTGCACACTTCTTTGGTTTCAAGCGTGCCTGAGTCAACTTCGTTTGAAGCAACAAAAGCACCCTTTGGACCCAAAGCATCAACGTCAATTGGCTGACGGTTCACATAAACAATCGCAATGCCAGCATCGTTAGCAGCTTTGGTCATTGGTGCAGTTGCTGAAGTATCGACAGCGTTTACAATGATTGCATCAACTTTTGCAGCGATAAAGTTTTGCACTTGGCTCAATTGTTTGCCAACATCATCATCAGCAATTTCAATTTGCACAGGTTGGTTTGCAGCAGCGGCTGCAGTTTCAATGCCTTTGCGCAGAACTGTAAGGAATGTATCAGAGTTGGCCATCGAAACACCGATGTTGCCAGCAAAAGCAGTGCCGGACATCAAAGCAACGGCAGCAGCAGCGAGAATAAATTTCTTCATAGTAGAGCTCCTTCTTTCGAGTGTCCGGCGGCACCCGTTATTGGGCCGGAATCCTCCCAAGCGAGGAAAGGCGTTTGCTCCGCATCGCGCGTGGCCAGGTCAACGGAAGAAATTGAATACAGCAAGCTGAACTCTCCCCTTCCGCCCGTGCTTCTTTCGGCGCATTGCGGTTTTTCCAAAATAGAATTTTAATTCCGTATTGGATCAATAACGGAACCATCGTTCCAAATTGATACAGAGTCAATCAACAGGATGATAAGGAATCTTGATTGTATCAGAAACTATCAGAAACGATCATTAGATGTTTTCGCTGATATAGATATCGGCAGGGATCAAAAATGGGGGCAAATGCGGAAGTTCCGCCACAGAACAAGCCTTTGCCATTAACTCCACAACGCGCGTTGCTATGGCGGCTGTTGGCGTTGCCAACAGCAGATCGACCGTGCCATCAATCAGTGCGGCCCGCGTCATGGTGGTGAGTTCATTGCAAACCGCAACAATGCGCCTACCAGCACTTTCATCGCGCAGTGCACGGATTAAACCATCCTGCCCACCGCCACAGCTATAGACGGCTACCAAATCGGAATTGCTTTCAACCATGTCGGTCACGGCTTCATATGCAATACGTTCATCATCCAAATTAATAATGGGTTCTAACAGCGTAAACTCTGGCGCATGTTCACGCATATAACTTCTAAAACTAATCTCAGCCAATTCCTGATTGCTATAGCGATGACTTCCCACAAGAATTCCAATCTTGCCAGGCCCACTTGCAGTTCGACTGATGGTCCAAGCCGCCGTGCGCCCCACTTTGCGGCCATCTAAGCCAATATGGCCCGTTTTCAGTGTTGTTGAGATATCGCTCAGCAGCGTAAACACTGGCTTGCCTGTTGCAATAACAGCCTCCACAGCTTCAACAACCAAAGGGTGATCGACCGCCACAACGGCAAGCGCATCAACCCGCGGCGCCACATCTCGAATGCGCGCTGCAATAATTGAGGGCACCAGTTCATCAACATATTCAACAAGGGGCTTTCCCTCAATGAAGCTGGCAGATTTGGTTGCATCACCTAAATTTTTGCCAAAGTTCAAATAAAACGCATCGCGCTTTTGCAAAATAAAGCCAAAGCGCCGCTGCGGAATTTCAGTCAATCTGCGCTTGAGCAAACCCGTTGCATGATATCCAATGGCCTCAGCCGCTTCTACAACACGAATGGCTGTGTCTTCACGCACTGGCAATCGCCTGTTCAGCACGCGGTCAACGGTGGCAACACTCACACCTGCTTGTTTGGCTAAATCAGTAATTGTGGGGCGCGAAACCATGAGAGAAACTCCCTTTCAAGGCATTACTTAAGTCTGAAATTAAATGACATTTAATGATAGATACCATCATTTTTACATTGCGTAAATAGAATGTTGATTCTAACATTGTTATTAAATAGAGGAAACATTCTATGAATGAACTGGTTTACCCGCGCGATTACAGCCTGCTCGGCCGCGACGCAAAGCGCGCCGAAGAAATTGGCTTGTCCACTGCGCAGTGGTATGCAGCCCCCATTCCTCGCGCCCGCCTCAAAGAACTAATGAAACGTGCCGATGGCCCAGCCATCCGCGATACGCTCATTTGGTTTGCAAGCTTCTTTATCACTGCATGTGCAGCAACTTACTTTTATCCTGGCTGGTGGAGCATTCCATTCTTCTTGGCTTATGGCGTTCTCTACGGCTCATCAACCGATTCACGCTGGCATGAATGCGGCCACGGCACAGCCTTCAAAACCCGCTGGATGAATGATGCAGTTTATCAAATCGCCTGTTTTATGATCATGCGTCCACCAACAGTTTGGCGCTGGAGCCATACGCGCCACCACACGGATACAATTATTGTGGGCAGGGATCCTGAAATCGCCATCATGCGCCCCACTGTCATCTTGCGCACCATCGCATTGTTCTTTGCCATTCCGCAAACCATTACAGCACTCAAAAATCTCTTCATTCATGCAAGCGGTCGCCTCACAGATGAAGAACTCACCTATGTGCCAGAAATGGAGCGTGCGCGGGTTTACTTTGTGGCCCGTATTTGGATAGTGATCCACCTCGCAAGCATTGCTCTTGCACTGTACCTTCAGTCATGGCTTCCAGTTTTACTCGTTGGCCCACTACCCACAATGTATGGCGCTTGGGTCCACATTATAACCGGCCTCACCCAACATGGCGGCCTTGCTGAAGATGTTTTAGATCACCGTCTCAACAGCCGCACTGTAATGATGAACCCAATCCTGCGCTTTCTCTATTGGAACATGAATTATCATGTGGAACATCACATGTTTCCCATGGTGCCATATCATCAACTACCAAAACTGTATGAAGATATGAAGCCATACACTTCGCCTGCCAACACATCCGTGTTCAACGCTTACCGCGAAATTATTCCAGCATTGTTGCGCCAAGCCAAAGACCCATCTTATGCTATTAAGCGTCACCTGCCAAAAGGTGTAACCCCCATGACTGAAGCAATTGTTGCCCAATAGGATTTTTTGAAATGACTCAATGGATTGATGCTTGTGCGAAAAATGATGTGGCTGAAGAAGATGTGATCAGGTTTGATCACGCTGGCCGCACCTTTGCGATTTACCGTTCTCCTGATGATAAGTTCTACGCTACCGAAGGCTTATGCACGCACGAAAAAATTCATTTGGCTGATGGCTTGGTAATGGACAACATCATCGAATGCCCAAAACACAATGGCCGTTTTGATTATACAACGGGTGTAGCCAAGGGCGCTCCTGTTTGCGTTAATCTTAAAACCTATCCTGTTAAACTTGAAGGCACCCGCGTCTTCATCAACATAGCGTAATCGCTATGAGCAACCCAGGCATAGTGATTATAGGTGGCGGCATGGCGGCTGCACGCGCCTGCATAAATTTGCGCGCAAATGATTATGAGGGGTCGATCACCTTGGTGAGCGAAGAAAACTTGCTGCCCTATGATCGCCCACCTTTGTCTAAAGCCTCAATTGTTGATGAAGCGGCCTATGAACCTGTCTTGCTACTCGACGACAGCATTGTTGCTTCACTCAAAGTTGATGTGCGACTTGGCAAAACTGTCACCGCCATCAACCGCAGCGAAAAAACTATTTCACTGGATGACGGCAGTAAAATTCCGTACACAAAACTGCTCATCGCCACAGGTGCAAAGCCACGCAAGCTAAATTGCCCTGGCGGTGAATTTGCTCTCACCCTGCGCGATCACAAAGACACCGTGCGCTTGCGTAAAAAATTCCAACCCGGCAAAAAAATCGTGGTGATTGGTGGCGGCTTCATAGGTCTTGAGCTTGCATCATCCGCATCTAAACTGGGTTGCACCGTTTCGCTGATCGAGGCCCAACCCCGCATTCTCATGCGCGGCGTGCCAGAGGCCATTGCCAAGATCGTCCATAATGCTCACGATGCGGCAGGCGTCACCATGATCATCGGCACTGGCATTTCCCATCTCACTGAAAATGCCGTGCACCTCACTGATGGTCGCGTGATTGCAGCAGATACCATCATCGCAGGCATTGGCGCATCACCAGAAACCAAGCTGGCGGCTGATGCTGGCCTTGCAATCGAAAATGGCATTGCCTGCAACGCGCAAATGCAAACCAGCGATCCTGATATTTTTGCCGCCGGTGATTGTGCCTCTTTCCCGCACGAACACATGGGTGGAATGCGCATCAGGTTAGAAGCGTGGCGTTCAGCCCAGGAACAAGCAGCCACCGTCGCAGCCAACATGCTGGGCGGCGCTAAAACCCACACCAATGTGCCGTGGTTCTGGTCTGATCAATATGACCTCTCATTGCAAATTGCTGGTTCCGCCGAATTGGGCCCAAACACCATCACACGCGTGTCCGTTGAAGGCGCATTGGTGCTGTTCCACATGGCCGATGATGGAGCGATCAAAGGAGTTTCAGGTATTGGCCATGGAAACTCGATTGGCCGCGATGTGAAAATCGCCGAAATGCTCATCGCCAAAAACGCCAAGCCGTCGCCTGAAATTTTGGGCGATCCAGCACAACCTCTCAAAGCCCTCCTCAAAGGATAGTCATGGCCCGCAAGAAACCAACAGTTGCTGATATTCTTGCCAACAAAGGCCAATATCAATACACCATGATGCGCGTTGAAACGTGGGATGAACTGGCCGCTGCCGAAGCTGCTGGCATTGATATGTGTTCGGTTCCACCAGAACTTTTGGCGCAAAAGAAATTTCGCGATGTTGGCCCTTCAATTTTCGCAGTGCCGGGTGTTTCACTTTATGATAACTCCGGCACCACCGATGATTTCCTGCGCTGGGGCTATAAAATGTTGAGTTATGGGGCTGACGCCGTCTATTGCGCAGCATCCCTTCAAACCGTGCGCCGCATGGCTGATGAAGGTATTCCGGTGATTGGCCACACGGGCCTCATTCCGTCCAAGGCCACCTGGACCGGCGGCTTTAAAGCCGTGGGTAAAACAGCCGAAAGCGCCAAGCAGGTATATGACTTAGTAAAAAGTTATGAGGGCGCCGGAGCCTTCGGTGTTGAAATTGAAGTTGTGCCATCCGAGGTCACCGCTGAAATTGCAAAACACACAAACCTGTTTCTTGTCTCAATGGGTGCAGGTGTCGGCGGCGATTGCCAATATCTTTTTGCTGATGACGTGCTTGGCCAAAACACCGGTCACATTCCGCGCCACGCAAAAATCTATCGCAACTTCACAGTTGAGTTTGAGCGTCTGCAGAAAGAACGTATCGCCGCCTTCAGCGAATTTGTGAGCGATGTAAAATCAGGGTCTTACCCAGAAGAAAAACATTTGGTTGGCATTCCAAAAACTGAACTCGAAAAATTTATCAAGTCCCTTCCCCAGAAACAAACAAAGACATAACGGAGAACTAAAACTATGATCAGATTTGGCGTCATTGGTGCAGGCCGCATTGGCAAAGTGCATGCAGCCACCATCGCAGCTAACCCAAAAGCCCAGCTCGCCTATATTGCCGACGCACTGCCAGCAGCAGCCGAAACTTTGGCCAAGCAATACGGCGTGAAAGTTGCAACTGTGGATGAGATTATGAAAGCCAAAGATGTGGATGCCATTCTCATTGGCTCGCCCACTGGTTTTCATGCTGAGCAAATTCAGGCCGCTTCGAACAATGGCAAAGCCATCATGTGTGAAAAGCCAGTGTCGATGGATGTTGCGCAAATTCATGAGACTTTAAAAATAGTTGAGAAAAACAATTCCACCTTGATGATCGGCTTTAACCGCCGCTTTGACCCCAACTTCGCCGAACTTGAACGCCGTTTGCGCGCTGGTGTTGTTGGTGAAATCGAAATCGTAACCGTCATCTCGCGCGATCCCAATCCGCCGCCACCGTCTTATGTCAAAGGTTCAGGCGGCCTGTTCCGCGATATGATGATTCATGATTTTGACATGGCCCGCTTCTTGATGGGCGAAGAATTTGTGGTGGTGCAAGCTTTAGGTTCTTCCCTTGTTGATAAGGGCATTGGCGAAGCTGGCGATGTGGATACTGCCGCCGTTCAAATGCAAACAGCAACAGGGCGCATCGCCGTGATCACCAATTCTAGGCGGGCCACTTATGGTTATGATCAGCGCATGGAAGTGCATGGTTCAAAGGGTATGCTCACCGCTGCTAACGTTCACAACACCACAGTGCAACTGCACAATGGTGACGGCACCCAAGGTGACCCCGTTCAAAACTTCTTCCTTGAACGTTATTTCCAAGCCTATACCAATGAACTCAACACATTCATCAATGCCGTTGAATCTGGTGATCGCAATCCAAAGCCATCAGGCTTTGATGGTTTGCAAGCTGGCATTCTCGCCGATGCTGCAACATTGTCGTGGCAAACTGGCAAGCCCGTAAAAGTCTCGTAAATAACAAAGGGCTCCCAACAAGGGAGCCCTTTGCACAAACTGGTTGCCCGGTACGCAGTACCTAATCCGGGAAAGCCTGGGACACAACAACGCGTGTCATGGACATAAGAATAACTCACACTAGTTTCCAATCCCTTTCTGCCAAAAAAATTTGCATTAACAGAGCCTTACTAGGCAGTCTAAAAATGGTTCAAACCGTGCCAAAAAGATACAAAAGTCAAAATGATGACAAAAATAAAAAAGATTTTATTTGGGGTTCACATTTGGTGAGACTGTGTTAGAAGCCCCTCATCCTTAACGCGGGATGGAGCAGCCCGGTAGCTCGTCAGGCTCATAACCTGAAGGTCGTCAGTTCAAATCTGGCTCCCGCAACCAAATAAAAGCCCTTGAAATCGAATTTTGATTTTGAGGGTTTTCTTTTTTGTTGCCCCGAACTCAAAATTGACCTTGCATGGTTTTAATTTTCTGGCGGAACAAAGGTGCGAACCAGCACTTGCAATTCTGGCTCTTGCAGCAAAGTGGCGGCCACCTTCTGTGAAAACCATTTTCTTTTACGTTCACTTTTTTCAGGCCATTGGCGTTTTAGATTTTTTACCAACAAAGGATAAACCATCACGCAGCAAGTTCGCAGTTCACCGTTGCTCAATCGCTTGCCATAGGCAAATGACCCAATGGGAATACGGCTCATTTGCCCTTTAATGCCGGCTTCTTCAAAAGCCTCACGCTTGGCTGATGTAAAGTCCTTCAAGCCAAGCATTGGCCAGCCTTTAGGTATCACCCAGCGCTTGGTTTCTCTCGATGTAATAAGCAATAATTCAATGCGTGCGCCACGCACACGAAAAGGCAGGGCGGCAATTTGCTTGTTGGGCGAATCAGTGTTCACTGAACATTTATCAATTGGGCTTTGCAACAATGCAACACAGCCCCCAATTTTAAACTATTGGCGATTAGGTTTTTCTAAACTGCAAATAACCAGAGCTGCGTCCTTCGCGCACCGCCTTGGCTTCGTAACGTGTGCGGGTCCAATTTTCAAATGGCAGTGTTGGATCACCCACTTCGGCAAACCCAGCATGAGCAGCCACATGTTCTCTCGTCCACGCAACATAATCTTCAATATCGCTGGCAAACCAAAATTGGCCATGAGGCTTCAACACGCGGTGAATTTTCGCAAGATTTTCGGGGTTCACAAAGCGCCGCTTATTTTGCCGTGCCTTAGGCCAAGGATCGGGATAAAGCAGATAGACCCGCTCTAGGCATTGCTCTGGCAATGCTTCAAGCAACACCCGCGCATCGCCATAATGCACCCGCACATTGGTGAGTTTGCGCTCCTCAATTTCGGCCATAAGTTTGGCCACACCATTGAGATAGGGTTCGGCCCCTAGAATTGTAATGTCTGGATTGAGAGCTGCTTGATGGGCCAAATGTTCGCCGCCACCAAAGCCAATTTCTAACCAGCGACAATCACCATTGCCCTCTAACGGAGTGGCGATATTCACTGCCACTTGCGGCAGCAGAGTTTCCATCAACTCAATATGGTGACGGCGCAAAGGTTTCCCTTTGCGCCGTCCATAAAATTGAAAGATGGGCCGTTCGCTGCTCACTTCACCGCCGCTTTAAGAGCGTCAACAAGGTCCGTCTTCTCCCAGGAAAAGCCACCATCCTTGGCAGGCTTGCGGCCAAAATGACCATAGGCCGAGGTGCGCGCATAGATCGGACGATTAAGATCCAAGTGTGTTCGAATCCCACGCGGAGATAAATCCATCACCTTGCGCAAAGCTTTCTCAATTTTTGCATCGTCAACTTTGCTGGTGCCATGGGTATCCACATAAACTGACAAGGGTTGTGAAACACCAATCGCATATGACAATTGAATGGTGCATTTCTTGGCAAGCTTTGCCGCAACCACATTCTTGGCCAAATAACGCGCCGCATAAGCAGCGGAGCGATCAACCTTGGTTGGGTCTTTGCCTGAGAATGCGCCACCACCGTGAGGAGCAGCACCACCATAAGTATCCACAATAATCTTGCGGCCAGTCAAACCAGAATCCCCATCCGGGCCGCCAATGAAAAATTTGCCAGTGGGGTTCACATGCCAAACCGTTTCCTTGGTGATCCAGCCCTTTGGCAGAGCTTTCTTCACATAAGGTGTAACCAGCTTCAAAACATCTTTCGATGTCATATCTTCATCGATGTGTTGATGCGAAACCA
This sequence comes from Aestuariivirga sp., assembly GCA_043759965.1. Taxonomy (GTDB): domain Bacteria; phylum Pseudomonadota; class Alphaproteobacteria; order Rhizobiales; family Aestuariivirgaceae; genus Aestuariivirga. Next base: position 9,085 of record JAYUPT010000195.1, read on the forward strand.
CAATTTGCGTGGCACCAACAGGTTTGCCGTTTTTATATTTCACGGTCACTTGGCTTTTTGAATCGGGGCCCAATTGCGAGGCTGCACCAGAATGCCGTGCTTCTGCCAATAATTGCAAAATGCGCTGCGAATAATAAAGCGGTGCTGGCATAAGGTCTGGCGTTTCATCGCAAGCATAGCCAAACATAATGCCTTGGTCACCGGCACCTTCGTCTTTATGTGCGGCGCTATCTACGCCAACAGCAATATCAGCCGATTGACCATGCAACAAAATCTCAATTTTTGCGGTGGCCCAATGAAAACCTGATTGCTCATAGCCAATGGATTTAATGGCAGCGCGCGCCACGGCTTCAATCTTTTCGTGGGTCACTGAAGCAGGTCCGCGGGTTTCACCAGCAATCACCACGCGGTTTGTGGTGGCCAAAGTTTCACAAGCCACCCGCACGCTCCATGGGTCCATGCCCTGCTCAAGCGCTTCACGGAAAAACAAATCGACAACTTCATCCGAAATCCGGTCGCACACTTTATCTGGGTGCCCCTCAGAAACGGATTCACTGGTGAAAAGATAAGAACTTCTTGCCATGGCAGCCCCCATGTTTGGCGAAATGATTGGCGAACAAAAAATCTATATAAAGGAATCTTTATACTGTTGGCGCTCTTAATGGCAGGACGCAGGAAACAGGTCAAGCCAAAAGCCAGCCTGTTCCACTGGCTTTAACGGGTGAAATTAGGTCTTAAGATCAACCACCATGCGCGCCAGATTGGCAATGATGCGGCGCTTCAGTTCGCTATCGGCTTCTTTAAAAGCTTTGGCCAAAAGAATGCCTTCAGGTGTCATCATAGAGGCTACGAAATCATCACCAGCACTGGATTCACTCAAACCACCCGATTGATCAACATCAGGGAGACCATCATAAAAAAACTGCACCGGCACACCCAAAGTTTTGGCGGCATAGAACAAGCGGCTGGCGCTGATGCGGTTTGAACCTTTTTCGTATTTTTGAACTTGTTGGAAGGTGATACCCAACAATTCACCAAGTCTTTCTTGAGACATGTTAATCAATTGCCGGCGCATACGAATGCGCGAGCCAACATGAACGTCTATATAATTAGGGTCGCGTCTTGTCATATTATCCTCAGACCAATTGCCCCCAGCCTGAAACTACGTTTTGTTTTTTTTCTTGCCCTTCGCCGTGTGCGCTTCCCCCAAAACAAATCACAGGCGAACAAAATCGATACAGCAGATGCTACGATTATTCAAACTTAATAAATTCGACGCAACAAAACTGAAATGAGAAAGATAATTCCCATCAAACAAAACAAAATATAGTCCCCAAACTGGGCATAAAAAGTAACCTCGCCTGCACGCGGGATTGGTGAGTCAATCACCGCCTCTTTGCCCAAGCCACTGCGGTGTAAATAACCCCCAGTTGCATCAATAATAGCACTGATGCCGGTATTTGCAACCCGTATAACGCCAACCCCTTGTTCGATTGCACGAAATCGCAATTGCGACAGATGCTGATAAGGGCCAGCTGAATTGCCAAACCAACCATCATTTGTCACATTTAGAATCCAATCCGGCCGTAGCGGTGTCATCAAAATTTCAGGGAAAATCGCCTCATAGCAGATCTGCATGGCGACCAACCCTAAACCTTTGATTGCAACAACCGAAGGCCCGATGCCAGCACTGAAACTTTCCGGCAGGTTGACCACTTTGCGAAAACCAAGCGGCTCAATCAGCCAAGCCAGCGGCAAATATTCCCCGCCCGGCACCAAATGTTTCTTGTCATAATGGGCAATGAGTTTTGCATCCCCATCAAAAGCCAGCACACTTGTAAAATAATCAGGCGGCTTACCATTTACACTCTCTGGCGAGGAGCGCCGCACAGCCCCTGTCAGCAATATCTTACCCGGTGCCAACACACCGCGCAATTCGCTTTGGCCCACTTCACTTTCATCAATCAAAAAAGGCACCGCTGATTCCGGCCACACAATGACAGTGATTGGCGATTTTGCGGGCCGCGCCGATAATTTCAATAGCTGATCAAAAATTTCCTGCGCATTGTCACCGCGCCATTTATCGCTCTGTGATATATTGGGTTGAATCAAACGCACAATTTGCCCATCTATAAATTCAAGCGGATGCTGGGCTACACGATACTGACCCCAAATCCAACTTGCAGGCAAGCTGAGTGCAACAAGAACTGAAAGCCCACGCGATAACCTATCGCCGCGCGCCAAGCCAAGTGGCACCATGGCCCACAGCACCACAACCAAAGTGAGACCATTCATACCGATCAGCGAAGCAAGTTGTAGTGCCCCGCCCATGCCATCAGCAGCTAAGCCCGGCACAGCCCATGGAAAGCCTGTGAATATGTGCCCCCGCAACCATTCAAATCCGGCAAAGCAAAGGGGTGCAGTGAGAAAAAGCGGCAGGCCCCGTTTTGCAAGGTGTAAACTTGCGGAAATCGCAGCAGCCCAAAACAGCGCCATGCCCGCTGCCAAAGCACAAACCGCAAAAGGCATCATCCACAAATAAACTTCAGCATCGACCAGAAACGCAAAGCCAATCCAGTGCAATGTCGCCACAAAATATCCAAACCCAAACACCCACCCCAACCAAAATGAGCGGCCCAAACTGATGGGCTTTGGCTGATGCAACAGAGCAAAGCACAGCGGAAAGGTGAATCCCAAAATCCACCACGCTCCAACAGGTGGCATGGCCAAGCCCGACAACAGCCCAAGGATAAAAATGCACCAAACAACAGGCCACCTGGTTGGGGCTGCAAGACCAAAGAATTTTAATTCTGCGAGATCGTCCATATTTTACACCGATAGAAAGAATTCTCTCATTGCTCTAAAATCTGCACGTTGCAATCCAAACTAAAAATTGCAATACAAATCAAAATCAAAGATTGAATCAGCTGGGGAGCGGCATGACAACATCTAAAAGTGAAATGGGCACAATTGTTAGCTATGCCTTGATGGCAGAAATTATGGCCAAGCTCGATACGCCAAATGGCTTTGCCAAACTGCAACCGAATCAACGCAAGTTTATGCTTGCAGCAGTTTTAGGTTCAATCGTGCCAGCTGATGGAAAAATTCGAGAAGTTGAAATGCAACATCTTGAAACGCACCTGACCCAAAAATACAGGCTCAACCCAGAAACACTGCGCCTTTCCTTATCATACGCCAACACCGGCCTCAGCACCACGCAATTGCAAAAAGCATCCCACCAACTCACCGAACTGCTGAGCATAGAAGACCGCATCTCATTGATAGGTCTGCTCTGGGATATTGCCATCAGTGATGATGAGTTGCACGGCACCGAAGAATCGATGATTTACAAAATTGCTGATTCAACAGGCGTGCCCAGAAAGCGCGTAATTGAACAACAGGCCCGCGCGCAAGGCAATCACGGGCGCTAACTATTTACGGTTCTTCGCCACAGCTTCAGCCATTTAAGCATTTTGTCTTCAAAATGCCTTATCGAGATTTTGCAACTGCCTCAGCCATAGAACATAAAATCTCAAACATCATAACGCTGCCCGCATAAGCGGTCATGCCAGAGGGATCAAAGGGTGGCGAGACTTCAACCACATCGGCCCCAACAATGTTGAGACCGCGAAGTTCGCGCAACATTTGCTGGGCTTGAAAAGTTGTGAAGCCGCCAATCTCAGGCGTTCCTGTGCCCGGCGCATAGACCGGATCAAGCATATCAATATCGAAACTTACATAAACATCAGAGTCGCCCACAATCTGGCGCGCCTCGGCCATAATAGCTTTCGGTCCCTTTTCCAGGGCCTCTTCAATGCGCACCATGCGCACCCCCATTTTTGCGCCATATTCAAAATCTTCAAGATCATACATGGAACCCCGAAGACCAATTTGAATGGTGCGCTTGGGGTCCAACACGCCCTCTTCAATGGCCCGCTTAAACGGCGTGCCGTGGGTATATTTAAAGCCACCAAAATAACTGTCATATAAATCGGAATGCGCATCAAAATGGATCATGGCCACCGGCTTTTTAGCGCCAACAGCCCGCAGCACAGGAAGCGAACACAAATGATCGCCCCCACCTGAGAGAGGCCGGATGCCCTTGGCCACCAAGGCCTTGAAATATTTTTCAACGCGAGCCAAAGCATCTTCAACATTGGCCGGGTTTACCGGGCAATCCCCCAGATCAACCACATTGGCCAAATCATAAGGCACCACATGCGAAGTTTGGTGCATCCGCCGCACCATAGCAGATTGATCGCGCAATTGACGGGGCCCATGGCGCGGGCCTGGCCGATTGGTGGTGCCGCCATCCCAAGGAATACCCACCACACCAATATCAATGCCTTCTGCACGTTCCAACTCAACATGTGGCAGCCGAAAAAATGTGGCCATGCCACCAAAGCGTGGGGTGACGAGGCCGGATACGGGTTGGTTGAAATTGGTCAAAGAAAACTCCTTTTGAATTTTTTCTACAATGGCCTGAGGTTTAAATTGATGCAAGGCCACGCTGAGCTCGCTTGATCCAAACTCGCTGTTTGGTAGACCATCAAATTTGTGCCATACTGAGTATGGTCACTTCTTCGAAGAGACAATCTAGGGAGGACGCAAATGTCTGAATCCTTGTTAAAAACCTTCGATAAACCCGATGAAATCCGTGAGTTCCCGTTTGGACGCTTTGAGATCATTCACCTTGATGGTGTCTCGCTAGGCCGTGCCACTTATCAACCCGGGTGGAAATGGTCACTCCACAACGCTCCAATCGTTGGCACCAGCCTGTGCCTTGCCCCTCACACCGGAACAGTGTTGTCTGGCCATGGTGCCGTTCAATATGAAACTGGCGAATATCTCAATCTCATTCCGGGAACAGTTTTTTATATCACCACAACCCCTCACGACAGTTGGGTGGTGGGTGATGTGCCTTATGTGTCGCTCCACGTTTTGAAACCCCATGTGCATTGATCTGGCGACGAACCGAACATGCAAACCAGTATAATCGACCTAATCGGCAACACCCCGCTGCTACCACTGCGGCGCGTTACTAAGGTGGGTCACGCCAAGGTTCTGGTCAAACTTGAATCGTCCAATCCCACTGGCAGCATGAAAGACCGCGCCGCTTTGGCAATTGTCCAAAAGGCTGCTGAGAATGGTCGGCTGAAGTACGGCGGAACAATTGTCGAATGCACCAGCGGAAGCACTGGAACATCTTTGGCCAGTGTTGCCGTGGCGCTGGGTTACAAGTGCCTTCTCGTTTCTTCTGACGCATTCAGCGACGAGAAGCTCGCTCACATGAAAGCTCTCGGGGCCGAGTTGCAGATTGTAAAAAGTGACAATAAGAAAATTACCGCAGACCTAGTCCACAGCATGATTGAAGTCTCGCGCCAATTGAGCTTGCAGCGAGACCACTTCTGGGCTGATCAATTTAGCAATCTTGATGTCTTGTCGGGTTATGCGGGCTTGGGCGAAGAAGCTTGGACGCAAACTGGCGGTCACATTGATGCTTTCGTACATGGTGTGGGAACCGGCGGATCACTGCGTGGCACAGCCGAGGCGCTCAAACGCCATGACACAGCCATTCGCATAGTGGCGGTCGAGCCTGAGGAATCGCCCGTACTGTCAGGTGGAAAGTCCGGCAGCAACCGCATCGAAGGCATTGGCATGGGCTACGTCGTGCCTTTGTGGAAGGCAGAACTTGTAAATGAGATCATAACGGTTTCAGCCAGTGACGCGATGGCCATGGCTCGTCGCTTAGCCCGCGAAGAAGGCCTGTTTGCCGGAGCCTCGTCGGGGGCCAATGTGGTGGCGGCTCTGCGCTTGGCCAAGCGCCTTGGACCAGATGCCACCATTGTTACAATCCTGATTGATAGCGGGATCAAATACCTCAGCACCGAAGTTTACAAAATCGAGGAGTTCCAAAATGCCTGACCGCCATCACATTCTCGATGCCATCGGCAACACGCCGTTGGTTGAACTTCGGCATATCGTTCCAAAAGGCAGTGCGCGTATTGTTGCCAAACTTGAATCGGCCAATCCCACGGGAAGCATGAAAGATCGCTTGGCGCGAAACTTGATAGAACGCGCTGCGGAAAAAGGACTGCTGCCTTCGGGCGGCACTGTGGTTGAATACACCGCTGGCACCACCGGCATTTCCCTCGCCTTCGTTGCTCGCGCCTTGGGCTACAAAACCCACTTCGCATTTTCCGATGCTTTTAGCGATGAGAAGCGCTTCACCATGCAAGCTTTTGGTGCCGAGATCACTGATATTCCAAGCGACAACAAGAAAATCACCAAAGAACTCATTTACGCGATGATCGCCAAAGCCGGTGAAATTAGCCAAAGACCAAACCACTGGTGGGCCGATCAATTGAAAAATGAAGATGGCGCTGAAGGCTATTCCGGACTTGGCGAAGAGATTTGGCAGCAGACAGGCGGCAAGGTCGATGCCTTCGTCCACACCGTCAGCACCGCCCATTCCATTCATGGTGTAAGCCGCGCCCTCAAAAACCAGAAGCCTGACCTTCAAATATTTGCTGTCGAACCTGATGAGTCTGCTGTCTTGTCGGGCCGTCCTCCGGGCTCTCATAAAATCGAAGGCATTGGCCTTGGCTTTTTACCACCGCTTTGGTTTCCCGCCGAAGTGAATGAAATTCTCACCGTTTCAACGGTTGATGCCAAAGCCATGGCCCGGCGCTTGGCCAGAGAAGAGGCGATTTTTGCTGGCACTTCCACAGGTGCCAATATCGTGGCAAGCCTGAGGGTAGCCGAGCGTTTAGGCTCCAAGGCAACTGTGGCAACGCTGATTGTTGATTCTGGCCTGCGCTATCTCAGCACGGACGTATTCAGGTAGAGGTGACTATTAACGAGGGAGGCATGCAATGTCTGAACTTTATGGTGAAAACCACCGTGCCTTGCAGCGTGAGTTTGATACCGAGCGCTTGGCTGACCGCATCGAAGAGCGCTTGGTGCGTGACCACATCACGCCAGACGACAAGGAATTTATCGAGCGCCTAGCGATGTTCTTCCTGGCCACGGTGGATAAGACTGGCCAGCCCTCTTGCTCCTATAAGGGAGGCGACCTCGGCTTTGTGCGTGTGTTCGATCCGCAAACCTTGGTGTTTCCCAATTATGACGGCAATGGCATGTATCTCTCAATGGGCAATGCCCGTGACAACCCGGCCATCGCTATGTTGTTCATCGATTTTGAGAACCGCCGCCGCCTGCGCGTGAACGGGACGGCGCGGATCGAAGCGGCAAACGCAATTACGCCAGTTTATCCCGAAGCCCAATTTGTCGTTAAAGTTACGGTGCGTCAGGTATTTCCGAATTGCCCGCGCTACATTCACAAAATGCAAATGGTGGAGCGCTCGCCCTTTGTGCCGCAAAATGCCGTGCCAACGCCAATACCGGGTTGGAAGCGCAGTGACTGGGCTTGCGATGTGTTGGCGAAAAACGATCCGGCCCGAAAGTAGATTGGGTATCAACGCAACTGTGGTAAAACTGTCTGTAGATTCCAGCCTCAGCTATCTCAGCACGAACGTTTTCCGTTAGCGTATTTGACGAGAGGGCCCTTGGCCCGGCACACAGTAAAACCAACGCCCCACATAAAAAAACTTAACGAAAGGGCAATTCGCGCATGCTCGCAAGACTTCGCGCCAGTGAATTGGGTTTCGTATTGGCCATAGCGACCTCCAGTTTCGATACTGAAACTTATCAGGATCTTAGTGGCAATCCGTTGCCAAATAGCGCCAGTTGTGGCCAAACTTTGCCCCGATCTGCCATTTGACGAGAAGCCCTTGGCCCAGCTACCACTGCGGAATGGACAACAGTTTTGACTATATCGTAATTGGCGCAGGCATTGCGGGCGCATCGGTGGCGGCTCATCTTGCTGAAAGTGCGACCGTGGCAATTCTCGAAATGGAAGATCGCCCTGGCCATCACACAACAGGAAGATCGGCCGCTAGCTATGAGCCAAATTATGGCCCAAAGCCGATATTGGCCTTTGCGCGTGCCAGCGGTGCGTTTTTCAATGAGCCTCCGTCTGGATTTGCTGATGCTCCGTTGTTGACCAAGCGCGCCTCGCTCATGCTGGAGCCCGACAACCAGAGCGAAAATGCCGCAAAGTTTCTGAGCGATGCTGCGAGTGTAGAAGAAATTTCACTTAGTGAAATTAAAAAGCTCTGGCCAGTTTTCCGTGATGGGTATGCCAAGCGCGGTTTTTTGGATCGTTCATCAGGTGATCTTGATGTAGATCTCATTCACCGTGGCTATTTGAAACTGTTCAAAGCGCGCGGCGGTAAGATATTTCTAAGCTGTTCCGCCCAGAAAATTTCACGGCAAAGCGATTGCTGGCTTGTCAGAACTTCTCAAGGCGAATTCAGGACAAAAAACATTGTAAACGCGGCCGGCGCATGGGGCGATGAAATTGCCAGGCTTGCTGGAGTTAAACCTGTGGGTTTGGTGCCAAAGCGCCGCTCGATCGGCGTTATCCCCATTGAAGGTTATCCCGATTTCATGGCGTGGCCCTTTGTGGTTGATGCCGCCGAAACTTGGTATTGTAAACCTCAGAGTGGCAAGATGATTGTGTCATCAGCCGATGAGACTCCTGTTGACCCCCATGATGCGTTCGCCGATGACATGGCCATCGCTGAAGGCATTGAGCGCATGATGGAAGCTTCAACCATTGAGGTCACACGCCTTGAACATTCTTGGGGCGGCCTTCGAACTTTTGCGCCTGACGGATCACCCGTGATTGGATTTGATCCGTCCACGGAGGGTTTCTTCTGGCTTGTGGGCCAAGGCGGATATGGCATTCTGTCAGCACCCGCCCTGTCCCGCACGGCGGCGGCCATGGCGCAGCGCAAACCGATTCCAGAAGATGTGCTGGCCCACGGTCTTGAACTTTCCGCTATTCTTCCAAATCGTTATAGGTGAATGATGAACAAACGCCCCGAACTATCCGTTGGAGAAGCCTTAGTAGGTTTGCTCGAAGCTTATGGTGTGGATACCATCTTCGGCATACCAGGCGTGCACAATGTTGAAATGTACCGCGCTCTGCCGCGTTCCAGTATCAAACACATTCTCACCCGCCACGAACAGGGCGCAGGCTTCATGGCCGATGGTTATGCCAGAGCTTCCGGCAAGCCTGGCATGTGCTTCACCATTACAGGCCCAGGCCTTCTCAACATTCTAACTCCCATGGGCCAAGCATGGTCTGACTCCAGCAATATATTGGTGATCTCATCTGCGCTTGATATTCCAGAATCTGCCCAAGGCCGTGGCCGCTTGCATGAAATGATCAGCCAGCATCAGGCGGCAAAATCAGTCACATCATATGCAGCGCGCGCTTACACGGCAAAAGATATTCAAAACTCCGTTGCCTGTTCTTTTGCGCGCTTCAACAGTGTGCGCCCGCGCCCGGCTTATTTAGAAGTGCCGCTCGATTTATTTAATGCCGCTGCAGGAGAAGGCTGGATGGCCACGGCCCTGCCCAAGCTCCCTGCCCCCAATTCCGATCAAATCACAGCCGCTGCAACCAAACTTCAAAATGCCAAACGCCCGATGATCATATTAGGCGGTGGTTCACTAGCAGCCAGTGCCGCTGCAACCGCAATTGCCGAAAAATTAAATGCGCCCATTCTGCTCACAGTGGCCGGCAAAGGTGCCGTGCGTGCTGATCTTCCGCTGTGCTGGGGATATTGCCTCGCACAACCAGATGTTCAAGCAGCCTTGCATAACGCCGATGCCATACTGTGTGTAGGGTCCGAACTCTCAGAAACTGATTTCTGGAATACTGACTTTATCATTTCCAAAAATCTCATCCGAATTGACATTGATCCTGAATCATTGGCCAGACCACACCATGCCGAAATTGCCATTCAGGCCGATGCAAAATTGGCGCTCGATCAGCTTAATAATTTGCTCGTAGCGGGAAACGCGCCTAATCAAACTGCGCCTGCGACCGAAGTTTCTGATTTGCGAAAAATGCTCACAACTGTTTTGCAAACCATCCGCGATCACCTGCCGGAAGATACCGTAATTGCATCGGACATGACGCAGATTGCATATGCGGCAAACGAAGTGTTCCCAGTGTATAATCCGCGCACTTGGCTACACCCAGTTGGCTTTGGAACTTTGGGTTTTGCGCTGCCCGCTGCCATTGGGGCCAAATTTGCGGTTGGCAAAAAACCCGTGGCCGCCTTCATTGGCGATTATGGCTTCCAATATACCATCAACGAATTGGGCACCGCCGTTGAACACAAATTACCGCTGGTCATTTTTCTCTGGAACAATGAGGCTTTGGGCCAAATCCGCGATGACATGGTGAACAAGGGCATTCAACCCAACGCCGTCACCTTGCAAAACCCTGATTTTCAAATGCTGGCAAAAGCCTATGGCTGCAACGCCGAAAAACCGGAATCACTAAAAGCTCTGGCGCTTGCAATTGCCGCAGCCCTAAAAGCCGAAGGCCCAACGCTCATCGAAATGACACCACGGATGCTGCATGGGTAACGCTGGCAGCTGCTGATAACGTGAGCGCAAATTACCACCAGACTCTGGCCTTGATTAAGTCCCTGTTTACGTTTTGAATGCGGGTCAAACCTGTCCATAACTTACAAAAGCTAAGGCGGACAGATTCTGTTAGGGAAGAAATAACATGAGCGGCCATAGCCAATTTGCACTGTTAAAAACCAAGCGGTTCCTTCCGCTCTTTGTGGCGCAAGCCATTGGCGCATTTAACGATAATGTTTATCGCAGCGCGCTTTCGATGTTGTTCATCACAATTGTTAGCCAACAAATTGGCAAAGATGCCGCAAATCAGTTGAACACGCTATCAGCTGCCTGCCTTATATTGCCGTTCTTTCTGTTCTCAGCTTTTGCCGGGCAATTGGCCGATAAATTTGATAAATCCACCATCGCACGGCGCGTGAAGCTTATAGAAATTGGCATTGTAGCTTTAGGCAGTTATTCGCTGTTCAGTGGTAACACCACATTGCAATTGTTCAGCATGTTTTTAGCTGGCACCCAATCGGCTTTTTTTGGTCCGATCAAATATTCCATTCTACCGCAACATTTGTCCAAAGACGAATTGTTGGGCGGCAATGGCATGGTAGAAATGGGAACCTTCATTTCGGTTTTGCTCGGAACCATTTTGGGTGGTGTTTTGATTCGCTTGGAAGGCGGAGAAATGTGGGTGGCCACCGCGATGATCAGCCTTTCGATTATTGCATACATTGCAGCATGGTTTATTCCAGCAGCGCCATCTGCCCAGCCAGATATGAAGATCAACTACAATATTGTCACTGAAACTTTGTCGGTGTTTAAACAGGCTGCTGAAAAACGCGAGGTGTTATTGGCCATTCTGGGCATTTCATGGTTCTGGTTTTTAGGCGTGGTGTTTCTCACGCAAATCATTCCGTTCACTCAGGATGATCTTCACGCGGATCCACAATCTGCCACGTTGATTATGGCCGTGTTCAGTGTGGCCACGGGGCTTGGATCGATTTATTGCAACAAATTATTGGGCGGAAAAGTGACGCTGAAATATCTGCCGCTGACATGTTTGCTCATGAGCCTGTTTATTTTTGATCTCTATTTTGCTGCCGGTCAAACGGGCGAGTTTTTTGCAAATGCAACGGCAACACCTGGTGCACTGCTCACCAGTTTTGTTGGCCTTCGAGCCTTGTTTGATTTGGGTGCCATCGCTTTTTTTTCAGGCTTGTTTGTGGTGCCCCTCTATGCACTCACCCAAGTGCGCACACCATTTTATCGCCGTGCCCGCGTCATTGGTGCCAATAACATTATGAATGCGATTTTTATGATCGTGGCAACAGTTCTGTCAGGTATTCTTTTGAGTGCAGGCATATCGGTGCGGATGATCTTTTTGTTGCTTGGCATCGTCAATGTTGCTGTGGCGCTTTATATAATCACGCTGCTGCCACAAACACTCTTTGCCGCAATCGCGCGCGGGCTGTTCCGTTTGCTTTACCGTGTGGAAGTGAAAGGCATGGAAAATTACTATGCAGCTGGCAAAAAAGCGTTGATTGTTCCCAACCACACTTCATATCTTGATGGGCCGTTGCTCTCAACATTCCTGCCAGAGCGTGCGGCCTTTGCCATCAACAGCCAAATGGCCAAAGCGTGGTGGGTGAAACCAGCTTTCGTGCTCTATGACATGTGCCCCATCGATCCCGGCAATCCACTGGCATTGCGCACACTGGTTGAAAGATTGAAACGCAATCAGAAAGTGGTGATCTTTCCTGAAGGCCGCATCACCGTGACGGGTGCTTTGATGAAAGTATATGAGGGCCCTGCTGCTATCGCCCAAATGGGTGGAGCAAAGGTGCTGCCGGTTCGCATTGATGGCGCACAATTTTCGCCATTCTCAAAATTACGCGGTAAATTGCGTTTGCAGTGGTTTCCCAAAATTACCATCACATTTTTGCCACCCGTAAATTTCAATCCACCAACAGAACTCAAAGGTGGAGAACTACGCGAACATCAAGCCGAAAAACTTTATGATGTGATGGCAGATATGATGTTCCGCACTTCAAAAACCAACCGCACCTTGTGGCAAGCCCTGCTTGATGCCCAAGCGACCCATGGTGGCAGCCGTGAAATTATTGAAGATATTCAGCGCAAGCCCATGAGCTATGACCGCATTGTAACGGGAAGCTTAGTGCTGGGCCGCAAATTGGCGGCACTCACACCCGGCGAAAAAAATGTAGCCGTGCTCATGCCCAATGCCATTGGCGGTGCCTTGGCTATCTTTGGTTTACTCGCCTCAGGCCGTGTGCCTGCTTTACTCAACTTCTCTACGGGTGCTATCAATATGTCGGCTGCCTGCACCGCAGCAGAGGCGCGCAGCATTGTCACCAGCCGAAGATTCATTGAAGTGGCAGAGTTGCAAGCAGATTTGGAACTGCTGAAAAAATCCTGCAAGATAATTTATTTGGAAGACGTTCGAGAATCGATAGGCCTTGGCGATAAGCTTTTTGGTCTTTGGACCAAGTTTGCACCTGGTATAGCTGCAAAATCTTTAGGGGCGGTCGCTGATGCAAACCTTCCCGCTGTAACCTTATTCACGTCGGGTTCCGAAGGTGTGCCCAAAGGAGTTGTGCTTTCGCATCGCAATTTGAATTCCAACTGGCTGCAAGTGGCTGCTCGCATTGCTTTCACACCGCAAGACAAGGTGTTTAATGCCATGCCAGTGTTTCATTCCTTTGGTTTGACGGGCGGATTACTATTGCCACTTCTCGGTGGCGTAAACTCTTTCCTCTATCCTTCTCCATTGCATTACAAAATTGTTCCCGAAATGGTTTACGACACCAATTCCACTGTGCTCTTCGGCACAGATACATTCCTCACAGGTTATGCCCGCAACGCCCACACCTATGATTTCTTCAGTTTACGTTTCATTGTAGCCGGGGCCGAACGCGTGAAACCAGAAACCCGTGAAATTTGGATGGAGAAATTTGGCCTACGCATTTTGGAAGGGTATGGCGCTACTGAATGTTCCCCAGTGCTCGCCGTCAACACGCCCATGCATTATCGCTCAGGCTCGGTGGGCCGCTTGCTCGATGGCATTGCTTATAAACTTGAACCCGTTCCTGGCATTGAGGTGGGTGGCAGATTATTCGTAAAAGGCCCTAACATTATGTTGGGCTATCTGCGCGCTGATAATCCGGGTGTTATCGAAGCCCCTCCAGATGGCTGGTACGACACGGGCGATATTGTGAGTGTTGATGAACAGCGTTACGTCACTATCCTTGGACGCGCCAAACGCTTTGCTAAAATTGCTGGTGAAATGGTTTCCCTCACAATGATCGAAGCCAAGTTGCAGCAACTGTTCCCTGATTTGGGCCATGCTGTGGTTGCCGTATCTGATAAAAAGAAAGGCGAACAATTGGTGATGTTCACAACATTGCAAAAACCCGATCGTAAAAAAATTGCTGACGCTCTCAAAACTTTAGGTGTCGCGGATTTGATGATTCCTCGGAACGTTTTTGAGCTAGAGACTATGCCAATGCTCGGTTCTGGAAAAACCGATTATGTCACCATTGCTCGCTTAGCGAAAGAAAAAGTGCCCGAATGAAACTTGCAAAAATCGCTGATCGACTGTCTGGCTTAGGTTCTGAAAAATGGGCCGTGCACATTGAAGGAAAGCGCCGCGCTGCCGCTGGCGAGGCTATGATATTTCTGTCGATTGGCGAACCTGATGCGGCTCCACCTGAAGCCATTTTGCAAGAGGCCCGCAAGCAAATGCGTCCTGGCCGTTTGCATTATTCGGCGGGCAATGGCGAACTTTCCGTGCGTGAAGCTTTGTCGCGCCACTACACCAAACAAACTGGGCGGCCCATCAGCGCCGAGCAGTTCTTATTTCTTCCCGGCACACAGTCCGCATTGTTCATCGCCTTTACTTCAATTCTCGATGAGGGTGATGAAGTGCTGTTGCTTGATCCCTATTATGCCACTTATGAAGGCGTGATTGCATCCCCCGGTGGCGTGCCCGTTCCTGTGCCGCTTGATCCTGACAATGGCTTTCACCCCAACTTGGCAGCACTTGAAGCCGCCATCACCCCGCGCACCAAAGCTTTATTATTGAACTCGCCAAGCAACCCAACGGGAGCCGTGTTTACGCGTGATGAAATTAAAGCCATCGGAAAACTTTGCAAAAAATATGATCTCTGGATTGTGTCTGACGAAGTCTATGCGACGTTGATCTATGGCAATCATATTTTCACGTCGCCATTCTTTGATAAAGATTTGGAAGAGCGCACAATCGTCACGTCATCCATTTCAAAATCCCACGCGCTCCCCGGTTTCCGTTGCGGCTGGATTGCGGCCTCGGAAGATTTCTGCGCCAAGGCATTATCAATCTGTGAATCCATGCTCTTTGGCAGCCAAGCCTTTTTAGAAGATGCCACGGCCTTTGCACTCGACACGCATTTTCCAGAAGTGGACCAAATGCGCGCCTCCTATCAAGCCCGCGCCAAGATTTTGGTCGATGGCTTAAAATCCTGCCCCTCGATCAGCGCCCGCATGCCTGAGGGCGGTATGTTTGTGATGGTTGATGTGCGCAAACTTAGAATTTCAGGCGAAGATTTTGCCTTAAAATTATTGGCTGAACACAACGTGGTGACCATGCCCGGCGAAAGCTTTGGCGCTTGCGGGGCGGGCCATTTACGCGTGGCTTTGACGGTGGATGAAAGCCAGATTAAAGAAGCTGCGAAGCGAATTTCTCAGCTTGCCACTAGCTTATTGAATTCTGTCAACTAATCCAGATAGACACCCAGCGTCCGTCGTTTCCGATGCCGCCATCAAATCAGCCATCGGAACACCTGAGCTTATGTCGCCCTTTAGTCCAATTGTAAGCTCAGTGATCAATCCTTCTTTGTTGCATGACACTCGAACACGCTCACCTGCCCCTTTGCCAAATGCTTCACTAAACTTGGCACGAAGGTCGGAAGCTTGAATGGTCTTACCAATGTTAGCTGCAAAGAACTGCTGAACCACCGAACTGTTCACAGCATTGGTTAGGCGAATGGAGTCTTTGTAATATGTCTCCGCATCACCTCCAGGATAGCAGGTTCCGTGTTTTATCCATTCGTGCCGTTCCAGCACAGACTTCGTGCCAGGCATAACTATTTCCAGCGCTGCTTTTGTTTCAGCACTCAATTGTGGTGCGGGCAATTGCTCCCATTTGTGTTGATCATCTAAGGCTGCGGTTGCGCGGTCTACACCACAAAACACATTGCGTCTGGGTTGCGGCCACAGCCCGTGCAACGTAAAATGAGTGGCTTCATAGCTGCTTTGAGTTCCTATTTTGCATTCCGTTTTATGCATCATATTTTCACAGAAAGCAGGTTGCCAACTGAGCGCCAGCACATAAAATGGAACACCACCTTTTGGCGGCTGTGGCTTGGGCTTTGGCTTAACAGTTCCATCAGGCGTATCAACCGCAGCGCCACCACCTGAAGTGACCACACCACCTTGCGCCCCATCAACAGTGCCACAGTCAAGTGCCACCCAGCGCTGAACTGGATTGGCACCCGGCACTTCAATCCAATAATGTGAAGCTTGATCTTTGTTTTTACCGAGCAAACGATAAGACTTTCCAGCATCAAGAATAATAGCTTCTGGATTGGTGCCTTTCTTGATCGATTGCACAGCTGGACAAGATGCGGATGCCACAAATTGTCCGTCCATTTTCACTTGCGCCGTCGCCTGAAAAGGTAAAAGGCATAAAATGGTAAAAACAAATAATCGCCTCATATTCCTAACCTCAAAAATCGATTTGAAACGCTTTATAGGCAAATGCCAAACAAATACTCGTAAATCAACCATCATAAAAATAGGATTTTACCTTTTGTTGTTGAAGAATGATGCAATAATAGGTATTATCCTATTATGGATATCATCGCACAGACCTTTCTAGCTGAAATTGAAGCTTTTTTGGCCAATTCCGCCACCGATGCCACGGCTCTGGGCAAGCTTGCCCTTGGCGATCCTTCCTTTGTCTTCGATCTTCGCAAAGGCCGTTCGCCTTCCACCCGCACCATCGAAAAACTTCGCAGCTTCATCCGCAGCACCCAAACTCAACAGGCAGCAAAAACCATGATTGCACCGCACCGCATGACCCATTTGGAAAAGCTTGAAGCTGAATCCATCCACATCATCCGCGAAGTGGCGGCTGAATGTGAAAAGCCTGTGATGCTTTATTCGGTG